>NZ_NPDX01000001.1:1746606-2088660 GCF_002811945.1 Leptospira harrisiae
ACATCCTATGGAATTGTCAAAGAATCTATCGAAATCCTCATCGAAGCTGACACTAGTGAATTTGATAAAGAACATCTTTTAGAACACATTCGCAGTTTAAAAGGAATTGATTCTGTTCCTGGGATCACTGTTCGGAAACTCACTTCAGGTGTGTTTTCTGTGGAACTTTTAATTTTAGTGGGTAAAGATGCAGATAGAGACAAAATTGTATTAGAAATTCATAAAACACTAAAAGAAGAATTTGGCGTTCCGTTTGTATCGGTAGAAATTCTTTCCTCGTCCTTAAAAGACAAATTAGAAAAAATCTCTGTCAGAGAAACAGAACGTGAATTTGGACATCATGGTCATAGCCACGGACATGCGCACGACCACCACCACTAAGAAAGTTTTCGTTTTTTCTTTTGGATCAACATTTGTGTGAGCTGGTCTTCCCAAACAAAAAGTTGGTAATCCGGGTCAACTGACTTTAAATCTTTAGGAGAATCTAAATTCCAATGTTTACAAAGTGCAAGAAGAAGGCCTTCCGTCGGATAGGGAAAACCAGAGAGTAAAAAATCGGCATCGGGATTTCCTTGGCAGTTGCCAAGAAAGTTGTCTCGCCAATCTGTGAGTTTTTCTATTTCTATTTTTACAATTTCATTTTCTATAGAAACCTTTTTGGATTTTCCGATGAGCAAGGATACTAGAGAAAGAAGTTCTTTTAGTCTTAGTTCCATTCCCAATTTTCCATAGTTTTCTAAGACTAGGTCCTCTGGGGAAATGGGATATTCGTTTAACGTCAGTTTGAGATGCGTCACTAAGGGAGTAAAATCTGTATAAAAAAATTCCTCTATCATTTGTTTGGAAATGTCGGCTGCCTCACTGGCGAAATTTGGATTCGGTTGGTGTTGATACCTCCAAACCAAATAAACAGGATTTTCTTCCTCTGATTTAGTCACCCAAAAGATAATATCCGCTTCCGCCCCATTCGTGATAAAGGATTTGGTTCCCGATAGTTTTCCTTCTTTTACAGTGGAACTAAGTTTACGGAGTTTTGTTTCCCAACCAGGTTCACTCACCCCCACTGCAAAAATATTTGTCGAGTTTCCCTCGCGAAAAGCCTGCCAAAGCGAATCTAAAACCCCAACTGCATTTGTATCCTGATGTTGACTATCGTTTTGGCCTTGGTTTTCCCGTTGGATTTGTTTTGCTTTAGTTAAAATTCCACCTGCCACATTCACTTCCACCATACAGGAAAGTCCTAGAGAAACCCCTACCGGCTCTTCTGCAAGATCGGAAAGTTTTTTCTGGAATTCTAAATAGGATTCGAGACCAAGAAGAAAATGATAAAAACCTTCCTTGATTAAGATTGGTTTCCAACTCCTATAAAATCCAATCTCAAGTTCCTCTCTATCCTTGGGATAAGGTGAACCAGGTTTGCCATACTTTAAAATCAAATTTTCGTTTGTTTCACTCACAAAAATTTACTTAGATTTTTTTTTACTAGATTTAGCATCTAGGGCCTTTTCTTCTTCCAAAACTTTTTTTAAGTATTGACCAGTAAACGAACGTTTTACGGTAACAACCTCTTCCGGTGTTCCGGTAGCAATCACTTCACCACCTCCGTCCCCACCTTCCGGACCAATGTCAATAATATAGTCAGCGGCTTTGATGACATCTAAGTTGTGTTCGATGATGACCATAGAATTTCCCTTGTCCACAAGCACTTGTAAAACAGAGAGAAGTTTTTCTATGTCTTCAAAATGAAGACCAGTCGTCGGTTCATCCAAAATATAAAGAGTTTTGCCCGTTGGTCTTTTGGAAAGTTCTGTGGATAGTTTGATCCTTTGTGCTTCTCCCCCGGAAAAAGTGGTGGCAGCTTGTCCCAGTTTGATATACCCAAGACCCACATCCATTAGAGTGTCTAACTTTCGTTTGAGGTTTGGGATATTTTCGAAAAAGACGACTGCCTCTTCTACGGTCATATCCAAAATATCGGAGATATGTTTTCCTTTGTATTTGACCTCTAAGGTTTCACGGTTGTATCTTTTTCCTTTACAGACTTCACATTCTACATAAATGTCTGGAAGGAAATGCATTTCGATTTTTAGGATTCCGTCCCCTTCACATTTTTCACAGCGCCCACCAGCCACGTTGAAACTAAATCGTCCCGGGCCATAACCACGGACTTTTGCTTCTTCCAATCCGCTAAATAAATCTCTGACAAAGGTAAACAAACCGGTGTAAGTGGCTGGATTGGAACGAGGAGTTCTTCCAATGGCTGACTGATCGATGTTAATCACTTTATCAATTTGGTCTTTGCCTAGGATTTTTTTGTGTTTCCCCGGAACAAGTTTCATTCCCATCACAGAGCTTGCGAGTTCCTTATAAAGAATTTCATTGATGAGAGTGGATTTACCAGAACCTGAAACACCAGTGACAACTGTGAGTGTTCCGAGTGGAATGGAAACTTCTATATTCTTTAGGTTGTTATGCGTAGCACCCGTAATCTTTAAAAACTTACCATTTCCCATCCGGCGAGTTTCTGGCATAGAAATCCGTTTTTCTCCAGAAAGGTATTTTCCTGTGACAGAATGTTTGTCCTTTTTGATTTGTTCCGGGGTTCCAAAGGAAACAATTTCGCCACCGTGGACACCGGCCCCAGGACCCATATCGACAATGAAATCAGCTTCTTCCATAGTTTCTTTGTCATGTTCCACTACGAGGACGGTATTTCCTAAGTTCCGAAGTCCTTTTAAGGTTTGGACGAGTTTGGTATTGTCTCTTTGGTGGAGACCAATGGATGGTTCATCTAAAATGTACAAAACACCCATTAGGCGAGAGCCAATTTGGGTCGCAAGGCGAATCCTTTGCATTTCACCACCGGAAAGAGTTCCGGCAGCCCGGCTTAAATTCAAATACCCAACACCTACATCATTCAAAAAATGAAGTCTTTGTAAAATCTCCTTTAAGATGGGTTTGGAGATGGTATCTTCCGCACCTTTGTATTCAGAGGACTTGGTAAAAGCCAATGCCTTTTCAATGGAAAATCCGGTATAGGCATCAATTCCAATCCCTTGGACTTTGACAGCCAATGCTTCTGGACGAAGGCGTTTTCCGTGACACTCATCACAGTCATGGTTCGTCATAAAGGATTCAAACCACTGACGCATGGAATCTGATTTTGTTTCTTTGTACCGGCGTTTGAGGTTAGGAATCACACCTTCATAGTTTTTCGAAAACTCATAATGAGAATTGGCACCACGAAAATCATAATCAATATGAATGGAAGAATCTCCATGCAAAATGGTATTTCGCACTTTTTCAGGTAAATCTTTCCATGCCGTATTTAAGTTAAATTTAAGTTTTTTGGATAACGCTTGTATGGTGGCCATATACCAATAGGAATTGGATTTGGAACCACCCCAAGCCTCAATGCAACCTTCCGCAAGAGAGGCTTCACGATCTGTCACAAGAAGGGATTCATCAAATTCAAGTAGTGCACCAAGACCATCGCAATTAGAACAAGCACCAAACGGAGAGTTAAACGAAAAAAGTCTCGGAGTGAGCTCAGGAATGCTGACATCATCACATTTCGGACATGACAATTTTTGTGAAAACAAATGATCTTTTTCGCCGTCTTCCACAACCACAATCCCTTCGGCAGTTTTTAAAGCTGTTTCTACAGAGTCAGACAACCGAGATTGGATTCCTGGTTTCATCACAATCCGGTCTACAACGATGTCAATATCGGCTTTGAAGTTTTTCTTTAAGGGAATTTCATCTTCCAGAGAATACACTTCCCCATTCACTCGCACCCGGTTGAATCCTTCCTTTTTAAATCGTTCCAGAACTTCCTTGTGTTCCCCTTTTTTCCCCTGAATGACAGGAGCCATAATTTGGAGTTTGGTTCCTTCTGGAAATAAATTGATTCTGTCTGTAATTTGGTCCACGGAAAGACTGGAAATAGGAGTTCCACATTTGGGACAATGAGGTTTTCCGACCCTTGCATATAACAGTCGTAAATAGTCATAAATTTCAGTCACAGTTCCGACAGTGGAACGAGGGTTTCTATGAGTTGTTTTTTGTTCGATGGAAATGGCTGGGCTTAGACCCTCAATTTGGTCCACCTCAGGTTTTTCCATTTGCCCAAGAAATTGACGAGCGTAACTGGAAAGGGATTCCACATACCTTCTTTGTCCTTCTGCATAAATGGTATCAAAAGCCAGGGAAGATTTTCCTGAACCAGAAAGACCAGTGATGACCACAAGTTTGTCCCTGGGGATATCAAGGTTTACGTTTTTAAGGTTATGTTCACGAGCGCCACGAATACGAATAAAGGAATCCACAACGGATAGCTTGTTTTCCTCTTTCATTCTGGAAAGAATTTTAAGAAATGACGGAAGAGGATCTTACGTGTTTCGAATTCTTTTTTTAATCATTTTCCTTCCCTTCCGGCTTCTGTACCAGATTTACCTACGTCTAAGCCTTATTTTTCAGTCGGGTCGCGAAGTGTATGAACTGGAATTCCCTGCAGTTTTTGAAGATTCTTACAAATCCTATTTTGTCAAAAAATTGCAAGGAAAAGAGGAAACAGTCACTAGACTGGAACTTCTCATTCTACTCAAACTCATCCAAAAAAATGGCAAAATCAAAACTCTCGATATTTTTTTACCACCACTCGAATGGACTCTTTCGGAATTTTATGAAGTCAGAAACCAGATCCTCGCCATTAAAGAGTCGGGAAAAAAAGTGCGGATCTTTGCTAAGGAAGGTGGGGTTGGTACTTTACTTCTCCTCACAGCAGCCACAGAAAAGTATTTGGCTCCCGAATCGGAATTTATGGTTTTACTTCCGAGCGCCGAACCAATGTTCTTTGGTAAATTTTTAAAAACCTGGGGAATTGAAGTCCAAGCATTTGCTTCTGGACCTTATAAATCTTTTGCTGAAAGTTTCACAAGAGGAGAATTTTCTAAAGAGGCCAAAAAGAATTTAGAAACACTCATTTTGGATTTACGAAAAGTTTTACTTTCAGCCCTTACCAATGGACAAAAATCCTTAGAATCTTTATTTTACAAACCAATGCTTTCGGCAGACGAGCTATTGTCAGCTGGAGTCATTACAGGAATCAAATCAGAAAATGAATTTTTCTCTGAAGATAGAAAGTTGTTTTCTTCTAATTATCCAAGTCTCCATCATTCCATCAAAGAATTCAAAATCCTTCCCAAACGAAAGGCTGAAGTCGTCATCCTTCCTTTAGAAGGTGGAATTACCGGTGGCGACTATTTGCATAAAAATAGAGAAAACGGTAAAATCGAAGCTTTCTCCCTCATCCCCAATTTAAAAGCTTTGGCCGAGGATAAAAAAATTAAAGCAGTCATTTTAGAAATTTCCTCACCCGGGGGATCCGCCTTCTACTCCGAACAAATCCATCAGGAAATTATGGAACTGAAAAAAACTAAAATTGTAACTGCTTACTTCAAAGATACGGTAGCCAGTGGTGGGTATTACCTTGGGTCGGCAGCTGACCATATCACTGCTTCCCCAGTTTGTATCACAGGTTCCATTGGTGCCGTGAGTATTCGGGCCAACTTACAAAAGTTATATAAAAAGTTCCAATTAAATAAAGAGGCAGTAGGATTTTACCCTTTCCGTGACATCCACTCCGAATTCCAACCTCTCTCCAAACAAAGTGTTCAGTATTTGGAATCTCAAATTAAAAAAACTGAAGGATTGTTTTACCGCCGTGTTTCCGAAGGAAGGAAAATTCCTTTGGAAGATGTTCCAAAAATTGGAATGGGCCGGGTGTATTTACCGACTGTGGAAAACAAAATTGTGGATTCTATTGGGGGACTTTTGGATGCCGTAATTGAAGTAAAAGAGAGGTTAGGTGGAAAACCAATCATCTTAACCGAAGAACTCCCAACTTATAATTTAAAAAATAAAATCCCTCTCCTTGGGGGACTTCTAACAGAACTGAAATTATTGGAATCCTTAAACGAAGTATCACTTTTAAGTCCTGTATGCCTTGTTTGGAAAAACAGGAAGCAAACTTAACTTTATTTTTTAAGCGCTGCCTTTTCCAAACGGTTTCGTAAACCCTCCCATCCCTTACCCGGTTTTGGTGCTTCGCAGATGATGGTTTGGATTTTTGAAAGGTCACAGGCCTCAAAAAAGGCATAAAGTTTGGACGCATACTCTTCGTTTGTCGACACGATAGAGAAATGATCGAATTCAGAGAAGCCACCTGCTTCTTTGGAAACAGCATCGTTTCTCTCAGTCAAAACCTTTCCTTTTCCCTCTTTGCTGGATAAAGAAAAACCAATCCAAGCAGTGTCTTTGGAATCAAATCCAGTTTTTAAACTATGAATGAATTCCTCCGTCGAAACCAAAAGCACTTGGGCTGACGGTGCGTAATGTTTGTATTTGGTTCCTGGACTTAATGGGACAGAAGACATAGATAGTGCGGGAGAAGTTTCCAAAGGATTCGGAACCACAAGGTCGGGAAGGAGAGTTTTTAACTCTTCGGATTCAATGGAACCAGGCCGAAGTAAAGTGGGATGTTCACCCACAAGGCTCAACACAGTGGATTCAATTCCATAACTTGGCTCTTCTGCAATTAAGATTCCATCTACCTTCCCATCAAAGTATCGCACAACATCTGCTAGTTTAGTCAGTGAAGGTCTCCCAGATAGATTGGCAGAAGGCGCAGAAATTGGTCCACCCGTAAGCCTAATCCATTCACGAATGTCTGGATTTTTAGGAATTCGTACAGCGAGTGTGTCCAAATCTTTGGGAAATAAAGATTTATCTTTTTTGGGAAGGATGAGGGTGATTGGACCCGGTGAAAATCTTTCTAATACCTTTCTGCCTATTTCACTCAATACGCAAACCTCTTCAATGGATTCGATCGAATGAAAATGGGCAATGAGGGGATTGTCTTTGGGTCTGCCTTTGATTTCATAAACACGAAGACAGGCCGCCTCGTTTTTTGTAGAGGCTCCGATCCCATAAACGGTTTCTGTTGGAAAGATCACCACCTTTCCCTCTTGGATGAGGTTCGCAAGCAAACGTACATCCGAAGAGATTAAGGTTTTCATTTTAAAACTTTTTTGTTTTGGATTTGGATTTGAATTCTGATACTTTCAATGAATCTTTTGTATCATTGAAAGGAACTGCTGTATCTTCTTTTGGTTCTTCTTCCTCTTTTGCTTTTTCTACAGGAGGAAGTTGTCCTTGGACAAGTTTACTCAAATACACATTGATTTCAGGATCATTGTCTGTCACAAGTTGCCAAAAGGAAAATCCACCTAAATCGTATTTACGTAGAAGTGTCATTTTTTCTTCGAAGGCCCTGCGGTTCATATAAAAAGCTACACGATCACAACCACCACTGCTATACCAAAGAGAAGGATCTTCGTAAGCACGGTTTTTATGGATGTCAGCAAACTTAGATAAGTTTTTCCAATTCGCTACTTTGTTTTCTTCGTTTAAGATGCGATTGATATCGGTTGGTTGGCGATTTTTATGAGTTCCGGCTTTGATCCTTTGTGCATCCGAATGGTAAATGGCCTTGGCTGATGCCTTACAATTCAGAGCCCAGTCATATCCGTAAGTTGGGATCGCCATATAAAGTTTGTGAGTTGGCACTCTTTTTTTCGCGTAAGTGATGATGTCTTTCAACCAAACATTGGGAGCTTGGGGACCAGGGCCTGGGTTATGGTATTTTCTTGGATGAAGTTCATAAGCCATAATTTTAACTCGGTCTGCGTGTTTGGCAAGAAAAGCATAGTCATGGGTGGTTGGCCCTCTCCAATTTTCACGAAAATCAAGTGCAATTGGTTTTGAGAGACCACGGCATTGGAGTTCTTTCTTTTTGCTCTTTTCTGCAGGAGTTTTTGGATGTACTGCCACCGAAATGAGTTTTCCTTTTTTATGAACTTCACGAGCAAGGAGAACAAAGAACTCTTCGAATTTTTCTTTTTTATCGCAAGACATTCCTTCATAATCGATATCTATTCCATCATAACCATAAGTCATAATTTCATTGACAATGACTTGGATATGATGATCACGAATATCGTTACGTCCACCCATTCCAATGTTTTCTTGGATTTTCTCTTTTGGATTTTCCCAACGAAAGATGGTAGGAATGATTTTCACTTTTGGATTCAGCGCACGAAGTTCTTGAACTCGTTCCTTTCTAGAAGTACTAGACCAACTGGAAATGAGTTCTCCGTTATTGGAAAGCCCACCTTTCATCGTATAAATAAAAGGATGGATTTCATTGTAAAGATGCACCGTTTTTTTCATGGCAGTCCAATCTGTCGACCAAGCGGAAGAACGGAAACTTACGTTATCGTCAGGAACAAAACCAGGAAGTTCCACAGATTCCTCTGGGTTTTCGGTGTTTGTTTGGGTTTCTCCGTTTTCTTTAGTTTCCATCTCGGATGGGGTTCCGAGAGAAGGAGTGGATGCTTCCACCACACTAGGATTGGCATTTCCCACTTTGGCAGTATCTTTTAAAACAAGAGCGGTTCCATCATTTTGGATTAAGTTCATTCCTAAATAAAAGGAGATTGCGGAAAGAAACACCCAAGAGGCAAATAATAGTGTATATTTAGCTGCATTCGACAGCGGACGTTTGGATGTGGATGGGTTTTCAGATTCGGACATAAATTACTTCTAGTATGATTATCGATCGTATGATAAAAAAAGAGTAGAGATTATTAAAAGAACTCACTACCTATTTCTCATCCCATAATTTTTTAGGCAGGAATCTCTCCTAGTCGAAATTAAAAAGAAAGGAAAAAGATACAATGCACCTTCTCAAACAAAAACCAGTGATTCTTTATACGGTTCTTCTTAGTTTTTTTCTAACCTTTCTCCTTCTTGCGGAACTCACTGGTAGTAAATTATTTTTTGCCTTTGGATTCACAATGACCATGGGGGTTATCCCTTTTCCCGTTACCTTTATCATCACAGATCTTTTGAATGAATACTATGGTCGAAAAGTGGTTCGTGCTACAACGTTTCTCGGCATGGTGATGATTGGATTTGCTTACCTCTTAATTGTGATCGATATCCAAATTCCCGCAAGCCCTGAATCGCCCATCGATGATGCCTCCTTCGAACGTGTGTTTGCCAATTCGGGTCTTGTGATTCTTGGTTCCATCATTGCTTATGTGATTGGTCAAATGATAGACCTAAATACCTTTCACTTCCTTCGTAAAAAGACAGGAGGAAAACACATTTGGCTCAGGGCCACAGGCTCCACTGTCATCTCCCAACTCATCGATTCTTATGTTGTGATTTTTATCGCTCTTGGAAAATACCATCCTGTTTCTAAACTTGTCTCCATTGCCAATACCAACTTTCTTTATAAATTGGGAGTGGCCATTCTCATCACACCACTTCTCTATGCCATCCATATCTATATTGATCGTTATTTAGGGGAAAGTTTGAAAAAACAAATGTTCCATGCGGCAATGGAAGAAGAAGGTTTGGAGTCCACCATCCAACCAGGGTAATAGAAAATGTTCCAACCAAGAATCGAAAGACTCAAATCCATTTTAGGAAATGTACCTGCCAATATTGGCCACAGGGGTGCTCGTGGCCTTGCTCCAGAAAACACCCTTGTTTCTTTTCTAGTGGGAGCAGAGTCCACAAGGTTTTTTGAATTGGATACGATGCTTTGTGCTTCGGGCGAACTTGTTGTCATCCACGACTTTACAGTCGATCGAACCACTGATGGAAAAGGGAAGGTTTCTGAATATAAATATAGAGATTTAGCTGAACTCGATGCGGGGAGTTTTTTTGAAGAAGCCTTTGAAGGAGAACAAATTCCGACACTCTCTCAGGTTATCCAGACTCTCCCCGAAACCACAGTCTTTGATATTGAAATGAAAAGTGAAGGGAATCCAGAAGAGAGAAAGGCACTCGCGCTTGCTCTTGTGAAACTCATTCGGAAATGGAATTTAACTAATCGAATTTGGGTGAGTAGTTTTGATTGGGATCTTGTGGATCTCATAAGACAGGAAGAACCAGAAGTACTTCGTGGCCTGCTAGTAGAAAAGGGAGATTCGCTAAACAAGAATTATATGGACTATGAACCAGATTTAATTCTCCCACATCTTTCTGCTTGTTCCAAAGATTTTGTGGAAGGCCTAAAAAAACAGTCTCTCCTTGTGATTCCTTACACTACCAATACAGAAAAAGAATGGCAGGAGTTACTAACAGCGGGTGTGGCCGGACTCATCACTGACTTTCCAGACCAATTGGCCTCTTATTTAGAATCTGTAAAATAAATCCAAACCCAGTTCCCCCAAGGGTCTTCCCATAAGGAATAATTTTTCCCTGGAACTTGCTCGATTAACTTCAAAGAGGAAAACTGGGGGTGGTTCTTTACCTTCTGATCACAACGAATGGTGATGGTTCCTGGGCGAACCGGGCAATGTTCTGTATTTTTAGAGAATACTATGGTTTCACCAGAAGTCAGTTTCAATTCCGAATGCCCAAAACTTTCTTTTAGGAGAGTCCCGCCTAAAAACGATTGGTAAAAACGAGCAGGAAGGCCAGTATTTTCTCCTCCGTCTAAGTTCAAAGAGTAAAATTGTAAATCGAATGTTGTCCCGCTCTCCATCCATACTTTCCTATTTTTTATTTTTTTCAATTTCTACTTTCGTTAACTTTTTGTTATGCGAAACTATCTATTTTGAACCATTACATTCGGCAGATAGTTTGTATCTTCCTTTGTTTCTAAAGGATTTAGTTTCTGGTCTTGGGATTAGACATTGGTATCTACCCCCCTCTCCCTATTTTTTTCCTGATCTATTATTGTATCTATTCCTTTATCCGGTCGTTCCTTTTCTGTATCTGCCTAGTGTTTATGGAACGATACAAATGGCTTTAGTATTATTTGGAATTTTTATCTTTCTATCGAAGTATACAAACCAAACAAAGTCATTCCAATTTCTCTATCTCTTTGAAATCCTTTTTATTTTTTTCTCTCTTTTGGGATTCTCGTTTAGTGATCGACCTCTCCCGCTAGTTTATTTTCTTTCGGGAGCACACCATAGCACGGGTTTCTTTTTTTCTCTCCTACTTTCCCTTTATCTATACTCTTTGTTAAACGAGAGAGAAAAAAGGAATTTTAGTCCTTCTTCGATTCTGCCACTTCCCTTAGTTCTATTGTTTTTCTTTAGTTTTTCTCTACTGTATATTTCCGATCGATTTTCTTTTGCTTTGGGAGTGATTTCTTTTTTTGTGGTTCGCATTTGGGACGACGAGTTACCATACTCTGTAAGAATTTCTTACTTTCAAACAAAGCGGTTTTGGCTCCTCGCCATTCTTTTTTTTCTTTTTAGCGAACTTATCTTTTGGGGACTGAAATCGTTTGTCTCCATTCCCAGTAGTATCCAGATTTTATTTTCCTATCTTTCAAAACACAGTGCTTGGGAAATCATTCAGCTTTCGGTGACTTACCTTTGGGATTTTTCTAAACATATATTTTACCAAGGAAAGTCCATTCTTGTTTTAATGGGACTCGGGCTTCTATTATTTCCCAGGTTTCCCAAACTAAACCGCCATTTACTCATCGTATTTTTTCCAGTCCTTGTTGGACTTTTACTCACCATCGGAAGGTTTACCTACCTCCATCCTTATCCCATCCGGTATTTGTTTCCTCTTTTGTTTTTTGGACTTCTCGGGGTTACTTGGGTGGTCAGTGCTACGATCCAAAAAGGAAATCCTATTCTTTTTTTTGGATTGGTTTTAGGACTTTGCTTCTTTCTTTTAACTTTTCCGCATCCAAGAGGAGAAACCAAGACATACTTTTCAAACATCACCGACACAAAGGTTCCTTACCACTTAGAAAAACCCATTCGGTTTTGGACTGATGGTAAAAGGGCTCCCATCCCTATAGATAAGGACGGAAAACCCTACCATTGGATCACAGGGGCATTCCATACGCACTTGACAGAGTGAAGCGAACCTATGATCTGGAAGTAGATGGAAGATTACGTACGCATATTTGATACTACTTTAAGGGACGGGGAACAGTGCCCTGGGGCTGCCATGAGCGAAGATGAGAAGGTAGAGATTGCCCAACACCTAGCCCGGATGAAGGTAGATATCATTGAGGCTGGATTCCCAGTTTCCTCCCCTGTACAATTCAAAGCTGTCGAAAGGATTGCTCGTGAAATTGAAGGCCCAGTCATATGTGGACTCGCCCGTGCACTCCGTCCCGATTTAGAGGCGGCTCGTGATGCTTTAAAACCTGCCAAACAAAAACGCATTCATACTTTTATTGCCTCTTCTCCCATCCACATGAAACACAAGTTAGGCAAGTCTCCCGCAGAAGTTTTAGAGATGGCAAGACTTGCTGTAAAAATGGCAAGGGACTTTGTTACCGATGTAGAATTTTCACCGGAAGATGCCACTCGCTCCGAATGGGAGTTCTTACGCGAGTTAGTCGAAGCTGTCATTGAAGAAGGTGCCACTACCATCAATATCCCAGACACAGTGGGATATACCACACCACAAGAATATATGGATCTCTTTCGTTTCCTAAAAAAGGAAGTGAAAGGTGCTGACAAAGTCATATTTTCTGCACACTGCCACAATGACCTAGGACTTGCCGTCGCAAACTCTCTGGCAACCGTTCTTGCCGGTGGTCGTCAGATAGAATGTACGATCAACGGGATCGGAGAAAGAGCTGGAAACACTGCTATGGAAGAAGTGGTGATGGCTCTAAAAACAAGAAAGGATGCTTTTGGCGTAGAAACAAAAATTGATTCCACCCTCATCACTCGAGGTTCCCATTTGGTAAAAACCATCACAGGGATGGTTGTCCAACCTAACAAAGCCATTGTGGGCGCCAATGCCTTTGCTCATGAATCCGGAATCCACCAAGATGGTGTGATCAAAAACAGACAAACCTATGAAATTATGACTCCTGAATCCGTGGGACTGAAATCCAACCGTATGGTTCTTGGACGCCATTCTGGTCGGGCAGGTTTTAAAGACCGAGTCATTCGAATGGGTTTCGATCCCAAACCAGAAGAAATTGACAATGCATACAATCGGTTCCTTGAAATTGCAGATAAAAAAAAGGAAGTATTTGATGAGGACATCGCTGCACTTTTCCAGGCAGAGATCAGCAGGTCCCAAGTGGATGAAAAATATCGTCTCCTTTCTTTTGAACAAAATACTGGATCAAACAAAACTCCCAGTTCCAAAATCTCTCTCCAAATCAAGGGAGAGGTCAAAGAAGGCGAAGCGCATGGTGATGGCCCGGTGGACAGTATCTTTAAAGCCATTGGCCAAGTGACAGGTCTTTCGCCGCTCCTCTCAAGGCTTGTGATTTCTCCTGTAACCGAAGGCACGGATGCGATGGCTGAGGCATCCGTAACTTTAGAAGACGGGGAACGTCGGGTTGTTGGGAAAGGTGATTCCACAGACATCATTGAGGCCTGTGCGAAAGCCTATATCAATGCCCTAAACCGGTTATAACCAAATGTCCACTCAATCCAATAAATTTTCGATCGAATCTCTTTTGCGTAAGGAACTAATCACATATAAACCATATACACCTGGTGAACAACCAGGCCTTAGTGCCTCCACGATCAAACTAAATACAAACGAAAACCCATACCCTCCTTCTCCGAAAATCAAAGAGGCTGTGGAAAAAGTTTTACAAACAGGTGTTTTGCGAAAATACCCAAACTACCACTCCCGAAAATTACAAGAACTCATAGCAAAAGATTATGACTTAGACCCGGATCAAATTTTGGTTACGAATGGGTCTGACGAAGCCTTACGTTTGTTATTCCAAGCGCTCGTGGGCCCAGGAGATGTCATTGTGGCACCAGACCCAACCTATTCCTTTTATCCTGTGTTAACAGAACAAATGATGGTGGGAGCCATTTACAAAGCGGTTCCACTCAAATCCGACTTATATTTTGATTTTGAATCTTTGGGAAAAGAACAAGGAAAATTACTTTGTTTTGCCCATCCCAATGCACCGACCGGCGTGGAAGAACCAAAGGAAAAACTTTTAAATTTAGTTAAAAATTTTGAAGGGGTTGTTCTTTCCGACGAAGCCTATATTGATTTCACAGAACCTAACTCTACTTTGATGGCAGAAATCAAAAACCATCCGAACCTATTAGTATCTCGTACCTTTTCCAAATCCTATGCTCTTGCTGGACTCCGTGTGGGTTATTTAGTGGGATCGCTCGAAGTGATCTCTTGGATTCGCAAACTTAAAGATTCTTATAATGTAGGAATTTTGGAACAAGTTGTTGCAGAGGCCTCTTATGCAGACAAAGAATACTTTTTGGAAAAACGAACTCTTGTCATTTCAGAAAGAACCAAACTAAAAAAGGAATTGGAATCTCTTGGTTTTTTTATTCCCGAATCTTCAACTAATTTTTTATTTTGCAAACCAAAGTTAGGTGTTTCTCCTGAAAGTTTATATTTGCAGTTAAAAGATAAAAACATTCTCATTCGGTATTTTTCTACGGGAATTTCCAAAGACTATGTTCGGATCACCATTGGAACAGAAGAAGAAAATACGAAACTACTAGAAACCATTCGATCCCTAATTTAAATAAAAAACCCGGCACCTCTTTAAGAGATGAACCGGGTCCGAAATCAAATTCACTTTAGATTTACCAAACACCAAAGAGACTTTATTTCTGAATTTCGATTTTTGTTTTTTTAGGTTCCATTTTTGGAATCGTTAATTCCAAAATCCCGTTTTTCATTTTGGCGGTGGCTTTGTCCGAATGGATTGCTTTGCCTATTGTAAATTTTCGGAAGCAATTTCCTTCCTTGTATTCCGCAAGTCGCACTTGACCACGAGATTCCTGTGGCATTACAAACTTACCTTCCAAAATTAGTTGGTCTTTTTCAATGGATATATCTACCGAAGATTGGTCTACCCCAGGCATTTCCACATGGAAATAAAACGCATCCTCAGTTTCCATTACATCCACGTTAGGTGAATAGACACGAACATTCGTTGCCGATTTTTGATCTTTACCTTCAACTGTTTCTGTAACTTCTTGTTTGTTTTCTTTTGTGAGTGTATTCATATCGAATCTCCTTACCCGATGGTGATGGATACTTTTTTAGGTTTATCTTCTTCTCTACGAGGAAGGTGGATGTTTAAAATTCCATTTGTGAATTTTGCAAGGACCTGCTCTCCATCCACACGGAATGGAAGTTCCAAGGTTCTACGGAATTCTCCATTGAAGATTTCACGACGAAGGACTTCGGTTCCCTCTGCGAGTTCTTCTGTTTTTTTCTTTCCGTGGATTGAAAGTAAATTGTCCTTCACATTGATTTCGATTTGGTCTGGTTCGAGTCCTGGAAGCAAACAAGTCACTAGGGCCTCGTCTTCCTTCGTATAAACGTTTACCGGAGGGAAATTGGACGAAGATCCAAATTGACTGTCCAAAATGGAACGAGTCAACTCATCGTTCAGTCTATCAAAATCTCTCCAGAACTGATTTGCTTTGGTTTGTGGGTCTAGAATTCGGAACAACATGCTCATTCTCCTCTTTAGCACTCGTGCTGCACGACTGCCATTTCGATTAGCAATCTATATCTTTGACTGCCAATCGTCAAGAATGTTTTCCATTTTAACTAATTTTCCAAAAAAAATTTTGTCCCGGAAAGCCATCCTCTCTAGCCTGGAATCCAATGCTTATCCAAGAAACGTTGATCCAACTGGGTTTGGAAATTCCTCCAGTACCGGCTGCCCTTGCTGCTTATATCCCTTCTAAAAGGTCAGGAAATCTGATTTTTACTTCCGGACAACTTCCTCTTGTTAGCGGGAAATTAAGAAAAACAGGAAAAGTTGGCAAAGATTTAAACCTCGATGAAGCAAAAGAAGAAGCAAAACAATGTGTCCTCAATGCTCTTGCTGCATTACTACTTCATATCGATTCCCTAGACAAAATCAAATCGATTGTCAAACTGGGAGTGTTTGTAGCAGGAACACCAGAATTCACCGAACAACACTTAGTCGCGAATGGTGCCTCTGAACTACTTGCAGCCATTTTTGGCGAAAAGGGAAAACATGCGCGTTTTGCCATTGGTGTGAGTTCACTCCCATTGGATGCTAGTGTAGAATTGGAAATGGTAGCAGAAGTAGAATGACAAATACCCTTCTTTCGAAATGTTTCAATTTGATTCAATTCTTAAAAGAATCTCTTTTATTTGTTCCCGATCTATTACTTGCTTGGTGGCACCTAACAAAAAGAATCTTTTTGGCTCTCTATCGTTATTGGAACACAAAACTTTTTTTTGATAAAATATTCTTTATTTTTTTATTTTTACAGTTAGTCTTCTCTGTTCTGCCTTGGTTTTCATACCAAATTCGTTTTTTTGAAACAGAAGAATCCATTTCTCTTGGGCCAAAATTAAATTCCGTGTTTATTTTACTAAGTCTTCTCAATTTTTTCTTTTTAGGATTTTGGAAATCGGCATGGACAAGGGTTTGGTTTTTCGCATGCCAAATGATAGCTATCGTTTTCGTGATTTGGGGTTATTTGGATCCCAAACGTTATTTTTATGATTTTGTTAAACCCGAAGAAGTAGGCCTTGGACTTCCGTTTTATTTATTTTTAGGATCCTTATTTGGTGCTTTTGTATTTGGATACCTCACCTTTAAACGAGAGGATGAAGTTTTAGGTAGGATCTAAAACCAACTTAAAAGATGTTTATACTTTTTGACCTAATAACGATTTTATGCGGTGCAAAACTAATTAATGACAATTTTTTAAATTCGAAGAGATTCACTGAGGTTTTTTTTCTTTTCTTACTAGTTTATATTATACTGACACAAGAGATTCTATCTTTTTTTAATGTTTTAAACCAAACATTACCTCAATATCTCATTTCTTTTCTTTGTTTTTTCTGTTTAATACCATTCATAAAACAAATTAAATTCCATGTTCCTAAATTTCCAAAACCCTTTTTTCATAGATTGGCGGTTTCGATTTTTTTAGTATTTCTACTCCTTAACCTTTGTATCGTATTAATCTTACCGCCACATAACCATGATTCACTTGCTTATCAGATTCCTCGTATATTCGGCTATTTATCGCAAGAAAACTATGAAATATTTAGAACAAACTATTGGGCACAGGTCACTCACCCGCATGGAGCAACGAGTTTGTATATTTGGCTCTGGAAAGGAACAGGATATCTACCATTATTACAAATGTTTAGTCTTCTTTCACTCCTAGTTTTATCCATATCGAGTTTTCATATTATGGAGCTAATTTCTGCAAATAGTAATGTAAAATATTTTTCTTTAGTTGCGAATCTCTTTATTGTTGAAACGTTATTAATTTCAACAACCACGCAAACTGATATTATCCAGACTGCTATAATTTTTAGCTCAATCAGTTTGTGCCTTTTTCTTAAGAACCCATTGATCCATTGGAATGATTCAAGAATCGCTATTATTTTAGGATTAATGGTGTTCCTACTCGCAGCCATCAAAGAAACCTTCGCTCTTTATGTCTTATCCATGATTCCCTTTTTTGGGAAAAATCTTTTACCAGCAAGAATACAATTTAAATTCCTTGGAATCAGTCTTCGAAACACGTTTATTATCGCATCAATTGCTTTCTTCGGCATTTTTTTTGGTTATACGACTAATCTAAAGCATTACGGATCTCCTATCGGACCACCAGAAGTTTTAAAAGAGCACACACTAATAAAAGATCCCATCTGGATCTCCGGTTTTGATAATCTAATTAGATTCACTTCAGATATTCTTACTCTTGACGGCCTTCCCCCTCAAGTTTTCAAGGAAACAAATCGTGATATAAAGACAATTGTTGCCAACATTTTTGCGGTTATATCAAAACACTACCTTTTGCCAAGGAACTCTAGGGCAGAGTTTAATCCAGAACGAGAACAAAGAATTCATGAAGATTTTTCATATGGTGGAATCTGGGGAATTATTGTATTTCTATCTGCATTTGTTTTACTTATCAAAAGACCAGTTCATTTTCCAACAATTGCACAATTATTCCTCTATTCTGCATTCCTATACTTTATTATTAATGCTTTCGTCGGTCCTTATGATCCATGGAGAGGAAGATATTTTGCAGGAATGTTTTCCTTTCTCATCATACCAGTTTCGTTTTTTTTGTTTCAAACTGACAAAAATGCAATCCGCATAACGATCGCCACTTTAGCACTAACATTTGCTAGTTTGTATGTAATAAGCAAAAGAGAAGGAAGAGAATATATAGGGAAAAACTCTGCTTTTTGGAAATCTTTTAATACCAATTCATATACAAATGATCCTGATTACAAAGTCATAGCTGACTTAATTTATGAAAAAATGGAAGGAAAAGAGAAGCCAATATCTATCGGTATTTGTATTCCTCAGGACACACCTTCCCTTTTTTTATATAAATACGAAGGCTTTAGAGAGAATAACGTAATAACTATCTTTGATTATGAAGATGGACTTTCACCGCATTTGCTAAGTACGGTTGATTACACCTTCTTCCACGAAAATTATTTAGAGAAAATACCTTCGGATTTTGCTCTAAAAAGAGGATTCTACTTAAGAAAAACGATCAGACAATAGAATCCTTTCTTTTAAAAATTCGGGGTCACCTATAATGGAGTGATTTCCAAAACTTCTTTTCCGTCTTTCTCCATCACATCCACAAGAAAACGACTTCCCTTCTCTTTCTGGAAAAGGATTTTTTTGGAAAGAGGTTTTCCAATTTCTGCATTGAGAATTCTTTGAATGGGTCTTGCTCCCATGGTTTTGTCGTAACCAGTTTCTGCCAAATATCTGACTGCTTTGTCTGATAACTCCAATTGAATTCCTTTTTCGTTGGCTTTGGCTTGCAAAGTGCGAAACATCCGTTTGACAACTAGTTCCACTACTGCAATGGAAAGTGCACCAAATTCCACAACAGCAGTGAGTCGGTTACGAAATTCAGGTGTGAATGTTCTTTCGATGGCTTTGAGAGACCTGTCATCATACCTGTCAGTATCAAACCCAAGGAGGGGTTTGGAACTTTCCTGGGCACCGGTATTTGTTGTTAAGATCAGGATGACATTACGAAAATCTGCCTTTTTCCCTGTGCTATCGGTGAGTGTGGCATGATCCATCACCTGCAAAAGGATATTATAAATATCTTCATGTGCCTTTTCAATTTCATCAAATAACAAAACACAGTGGGGATTTTTACTTATGGCATCCGTGAGTTGACCACCTTGGTCATAACCCACATACCCGGGAGGGCTACCAATGAGACGAGATACTGAATGTTTTTCCATATACTCACTCATATCAAAACGGAGAAACTCCACTCCCATTTTTTCTGCCAAAGTTTTTGCCACTTCGGTTTTGCCCACACCAGTAGGCCCTACAAAAAGAAAACTACCGATTGGTTTCCCTTCGTCACTGAGACCAGAGCGAGAATAATGGATGGCATCTACCACTTGTTCAATGGCATGGTCTTGTCCAAAAACAATGGATTTGATTTCCGAATCAAGAGTTTCTAATTTCTTTTTGTCATCGGCCTTGACGGTTTTTTCTGGAATTTTTGCAATTTTAGCAACAAGGGATTCGATTTCCAAAATCCCTATTTGTTTTTTTGCCTTGTCCTTTTTTTCGTCGCGTAACTTTACAAAGGCGCCAGATTCATCCATTAAATCTATGGCTTTGTCTGGTAAAAATCGATCCCTTAGGTGAAGGCTAGATAAATCCACACAAGCTTCGATGGCTTTGGCACTGTAAGTAACGCCGTGAAAGGATTCGTATTTGGGTTTGAGACCTTTCAAAATTTCGATCGCATCTTCTCTGGATGGTTCTGAGACTTCAATCTTTTGGAACCTACGAGATAAGGCATGATCCTTTTCAAAAATCGATTTATACTCTTTGTAAGTAGTTGTTCCAATGCATTTCAATTCCCCATTGGCAAGAGCAGGTTTCATCAAATTGGAAGCATCCAAACTCCCACCAGAGACCGCACCGGCACCCACTATGGTGTGGATTTCATCCACAAAGATAATCCGTTCTGGTTTCCCAACAACTTCTTGTAAGATGGCTTTCAAACGTTCTTCAAATTCCCCGCGAAATTTGGTTCCTGCCATCACAAGCCCCATATCTAGTGAGTAAATTTCTAAACCCAGTAAACTTTTTGGAACAAGGCCTTTTACTACTCGTTCGGCGATCCCTTCCACAATAGAAGTTTTTCCGACTCCAGCCTCTCCCACAAAAATAGGATTATTTTTACGACGCCGAGATAAAATATGGATCGTTCTTTCAATTTCAACTTCTCGGCCAATACAAGGATCTAATTTTCCTAACCTTGCTCTTTCCGTAAGATTAACACAAAATTTTTCCAGTGCGGATTTCCGAGAACCACCTTCAACTTCTTCTGCATCCGTTTCTTCGGCAAAATTTGGTTCTTCGGATTCCGTTTCTTTTTTAATTCCATGGGACATGTATTTAATTACGTCCAGACGGTTCACTTCTTGTTTGGCGAGTAAATAATAGGCTTGGCTATCTTCTTCTCTAAAAAGTGCTACAAGAACATTGTTTCCATCCACTTCTTCTTTGCCAGAATTTTGAACATGGAAGGCTGCAAACTGGATGACAAACTGAACACCGACAGTGTATCTTGGTTGGATTTTTAAATCTGGAACGGCTATGGTAGAAAGATCTTCTTCAAAGTATTCTGTCAGTTCTTTTCTCAGCAGATCCAAATCACAACCTACATTGACTAAAACTTCTTTTGTTTTTTCATTATAGGTAAGACCATATAACAAGTGTTCTAATGTAATAAATTCATGGTGGTATTTACTTGCTTCGTTACCAGCAAGTTCTAAGGTTTTTTCTAAATCTAGGGAAAGGTTCATTCGTCCTCCTCTTTCGCCAATTGGCATTGTAATGGATGCCCCGCATCATCTGCGAGTTTATGTACTTCTGCAACTTTTGTCCGAGCAATGTCCAAAGAATACACCCCACAAACGGCTGATCCTGAAGTATGAGCCTTCCACATAATTTGACGAGATTCTTCCATTGTTTTCCGAAATACATTTGCTAGTACAAAGACGACAAATTCCTGCGGAGTGTAGTCGTCATTGATCAGAATTACCTTATACCGATCTGGCTTTTTTAATTTCTTTTTCTGTTTTTCTCTTTCGAGAAGTTCCACATTCATATCTGTATAAGATTTACGTTTTGGATCTGACACTTAGGTTCCCTCCCGGAGTGATTTGATAGGCGACTGTGAATTATAAGCGGAAATATTTTCTCTTTCCATAGTGATTTCTAGTTCCAAATAGGACTCAATAGCGGCTCTTCCCTGTTCATTATAAATATGATGCAAACTATACATGGGAACGGCTTCATATCCTCTTAAAAATTTATGTTCGCCTTGTGCCCCGGCTTCCACTCGTTCCATTTTATGTTCAATTGCAAAATCAATCAATCGGTAATAACAACATTCAAAATGTAAGTTGGGAACATGTTCCAATGCTCCCCAATACCTTCCAAACAGGAACCCGTCCCGAAATACATTCCAACTCCCACCGATAGGATTACCAGAAAGGTCGGATGCCAAAACAAGTACCAATCGGTGGCGAAAATTTTGATGCATTTCTAAAAAGAATTTCCGATTCAAATAGGGTTGCCCCCATTTTTTGGAATGGGTGTCCTGATAAAACTGATAAAAGATACGAGCGTGGTCTTCTGTGATTTGGTCACCTGTTAGAGTTTGAATCCGAAGTCCCGATTCTGAAATTTTTCGCCTTTCCTGGCGGATCGTTTTTCTACGGTCTTTGACAAGAGTAGATAAAAACTCTTCAAAATTCGCAAAACCTTTGTTAAACCAGTGGTATTGATGAGAAAGCCTAGGTGCAAATGAATTTTGTATGCCTAACTTCTGTTCTTCCTCTTTACAAAATAAAATATGAACGGATGAAGTTCCTTTTTCCTTTCCATAGGCCAAAACTGTTTGTAAAAGAAGAGAACTCAAATTTTCTTTTTCCTCTTCGTTTAAACCGTCGGAAAGTAAAATCCGAGAACCCGTCACAGGAGTGAAAGGAACGGCAATCGTCACTTTGGGGTAATAAGGAATTCCCGCGCGGTGGAAGGCATTGGCCCATTGGAAATCAAAAATATATTCCCCATACGAATCACTCCGAAGGTAGGCAGGAAGGACTCCCACCAAAACCCCATCTCGCCTAGCGGAAGTTAAAACTGGAATCCAATCTGAATTTCCAATACAACCAGTGTTTTCTAAAGCAGATAGGAATTCGTATTCTTGGAAGACGGAATCAGGTGGTACCAAAAGATTCCATTCTTCCTTTGTAAAGTCCCGAAAGGTATCGGATATTTTTATCGCAAACGATTCATTCAATGTAGACTTTAGACTCTAACTAACTACATCTTGTTTGTTTTGTTTTTTCCGAATGTGGTCAAGAAGCCTTTGCAAACTTGGATTTTCAGGATCGAGTTCCAAGGCCGAACTCAGAATGTTCTCTGCCCGGGAAAGATTTTTATCCGCCAAATAGGTCTGACCCAAATTGATCAAGTTTTTGACATGGTTTGGATCACGTAGGCGCACCCTTTCCCCAAAATCGATGGCAGTTTTGATATCAGCCACTTTTCTTGCACAAAAAGCAGTGATGTACATAATTTCCGTATCCATAGGTTTTAACAAACTATAGTCTTTGGCCATTTTTTTGGCATTTCCATAGTCTTTGAGTTTCAAATAGAGTTGGATGAATTTCTTTTTGATCTCCGGAATGTTCTCTTCCAAAGAATTTGCTTGTTCCAAGTATGAAACCGCCTCTTGGAGATCCGCAGATTCGCTCGCTTCTTTGGCTTTATGTAAAAGCGATTGGATTTCTTTTAGTCTTTCTTTTTCAATTTTATAACGTTCTTTTTCTTCGATGAACGATACACGTAAAAGCGAAAGGTCATCCGTGAGGCTACCGTATTGGCGCAATTCTTCGTAAATTTGATCCAAATCTCCTTTTCCTGATTCTACGACTTTCAGGAAAAGTCTTTCGTCTTCATTGATCACTCGTTTCCCATCTTCTGTATGCGAAATGAGTAAATCATCCCGACCATCGGACCCAGCAATCAAAACATCACCAGCTTCTAATTGAAAGGTTTTGATATACAAATTTCCTTGTACGCCTGAAGTTCCGAGTTTACGAAACATAAGTTCGTTTTCGATAAAGCTGGCAATCCCGTCTCGGTAAAGAACCATCCACGGGTGTTCTGCATTAATGAAATACAATAACCCAGTTTCATTATCAATGAGACCAAGGACAAGTGAGACAAGCATAGATCCATCAAAACCCTCAAAGATCTTATGAAGTTCTAAAAATGTATTTTTAATCCATCTTTCTGGATATGTGTTTCTTGCTTCACTAAGAAGTTGTGTCCTTGTAATGATTGATTCAAAAACAGAACCAAGGACAAGTGCCCCACCAGCACCTTGCATGGATTTACCCATGGCATCTGCATTCAGAAATACAGTATAGGAACGATTGTTAAGAAAAATTTGATTAGCGATATTCAAATCCCCACCAATCTCCTTTTCATATTGGCGAAAGGTAAATTTTTTCTTCTGTTCCAATAAAAAATCTACTTGTACATTATCATGATTCGCATGATTGGCATTAAACGGTTGTAAAAGAAGGGAAGTTAAAAAATAATCCCCATCTTGTTGGTGTTTGAGAGATTGGACTTCTTTTAAGGAATTTTCTAACTCTTTTGTACGCTCTTGTACCTTTACTTCCAATTGGTCTGCATACTGTTCCAACTTCTTTCTTGCTGCTTGGATGGAACGCACCATTCGGTTGAAGGATCTCGCCATAAACCCAATATCATCTTCTACATAAACAGTCAATCTATGTTCTAAGTTTCCAGAGTTTACCTCTGTCAAACCTTCTATGATTTGTTCGATTGGTCTTAAGAGTGCAAATAGGAAAAACAAACGATATCCAAAAATCACAAGTACAGCCAGAGACAGTACACCGATGATCCAAGGAAGTGTAACTTCTTCTTGGAATTCGCGGTAATCTAAATAAGGATAACCTACTTCATGGATGAGACCCTTTTCTTTATCCACTACCAAATAACTGACAAAAAACGAATACTTAGGATTGTCCTCTGAGAACTTGACTTTACCTCGGTAATTTCTATCTCCATGGTTAGGCATTGGTGCAAACATTTGATCAAGAACTTCCGATTTTTTTTCTTCCGGGAGTTTTGATTCTAAAACGGAACGTGCAGCTCCATAAAAACCTGACAGTGGGCCCTCTTTTTTTGAAACAAGAGATTCCGCTCCTTCCGAAAAATTCTTCGCAGGGATTTCTCTTAATTTGTTTCTTGTGTATAGAATTTTCCGTTTTTCTGATTCAAGCTCATCAATCAATGATTCCGGAGTTGAAATTTTATCTGATGCCAAAAGACGTTTGATCTCTGCCGCATAACCCTTGCTTGTTTCAGGAAGTTTTGGTAATAAATTGCCAGTTTTTTCTTTCCAATTTGTTTGATTCTTAAAAGAAAGTATAGTCTCTAATGCCCAGGAATTCCAATATTCAGATTCATAACCAACCGGATCTACAGCAGTTACATCCATACCATTCTTCTGAAGAAACTCTTTTTGATGAATATCATACGTATAATGAAAACTGGGAATTTGGTCTGTTTCGATTCCAACAATATAGTTTTTTGCCCTAGCCGTATGCACCATATCATAGTTTGCTTCGGATTGTTGGATCACTGAATAAGCAACCAACTGCAAAACAAGTAAAAACGAAGCAAGTGAGATTCCTATGATTCTAGATATGATAGTGGTTTTGTCTTTTGTGTTGTTGATATAAACTACGTTAGCAACAAATAATCCAATCACCAATACAAGATCAGTGATTGTTTGATAAAGTCCACGTCCTATGGCACCATCTCTTGACTGTGCATTCATGATTCCAGGTAGGATCGTCACAAGTATGAATGCGATGAGAATACTTGCAGTAGCAAACCGAGATTCCTTTGGCATCTTAAAAATTTGAAGAATGGCAACCAAAGAAAAAGTAACAAAAAAAACTAAAACGATAAGTGCGTATGCCTTGTAAAAGACCGGAACTGGAAAATCCCAATAATGCCCACTAAAAAAGAATAACCTACCAGCCGTTAAACTTATATAAACAAAATATCCGGTAACTGTTACAACAACAAAGGTCATGATTCGAAAAAGGTTCTTTTTCAACCGTGGAAAATAAACTTCGGGATAACTTAAGAAAAAACTGGTTAAATAGGAAGCTCCTGCCATGGCTCCAATGATCACAAACCAACGCATATAAGCGGAGGCAGGTCCCATAAAGGAAAAGTTAATCATATAACCAAAATGGAAAAGTCCAAGCCAAAGAGTTCCCATCCCAAGTCGGTAGGTAGCCTCTGATTTTTCTTTCACCGTTAAAAAAAATTGTGCATTGTAAAAAGTAAAAATAACACCGACAAGAGAGCCGAATGTATAAAAATCAAACGCTATATTTCCCCAAGAGTTCATGGGTGAAAACCCTAACAGAAAAGGAAATCATGTCAACTTTGTATTTCTTTTCTTCCTAATTTGGTATAGAAAGTACAAAAAAAGAAAAATGAGAACCATTCCAATGGTCTGGTTGTAGTATGATAGCATAACAACGATTTGGTTCCAATTCGAACCGAGAAGAGAACCCCCAAAAAGGAGTAGGCCACACCAAATGGAAATCGCAACGGAATACAAAAGAATAAATTTAATGACGTTCATTTTGGACATACCAGCAACAATGGAGACAAAGAAGCGAATCCCAGCTGAAAATCGAGACAATAGAACGACAATTACCTCATGCTTTCGAAACCATTCCAGAGTTTTATGTAGATTTTCCTCCTGGTAGAGAGCCGATAAAAAAGGAAACCTGGATCGCTTTAGAAATTGTAAGATCCTCTCACCAAAATAATACATCGCCAAGGCCCCAAGCAGGTTTCCTATATAGGTTGCCCCTACGATAGAAAGTATGGATAAAGGGGAACCAGGATTGGAAGATAAAAAGCCTGAAAATACGGTAACCGTGTCTCCGGGCCATGGGGGAAAAATATTTTCAAGAAAGTTTGAAAAACAGAAAAAAGCCCAAAGGACTACTGGGGGCAATGCCAGGATCTGATTCAAAAATTTATCAAATTGTAGAAAATCCAGCACATGGAAAAGGAAATGCTTTCCAACCAGTTGGCAACAAAGATTTAAAAAAATGAATGGAAGGAATCACTAGTTTCACATTTGCTTTCCGTAATGCTTCGATTTTTGCCAATTTTCCTATTTATTTTCTGGGAATGTCGTCCCATTCCTCAAACCGAAATCTATCGTTTCGACCAAATCGTGGTGACAAAATTCCCAGCCAGTGCTCCTCCTGCTTTTCCCCAGTCTTTCTTTCCCGAAAAGGTAACTTTATTGCAATCCAGCGAATTCAAAACGAGCCATATCCATACCAAAGAAGCAAGTCTTCTCATGGAATCAGGAGAAAGTTTAGCCATGATTCAAAAGCGAATCGAATCAAGAGCTGCCCAAGGTGACTGGAAACTCATCGATAAAAGTGAAAAAGATGGAGAAGTTTCCTACTTACTCGAAGGATTTATTAAAAAATCCCTATCTATCATTATTTCCGAAAGTGGCGCCAACACAAACTACATACGATTTTATTTCAGAAAACATTCTAGTTATTAATTATGAATTGGATTAAAAATAAAAACGAAACCATCGTATACTTGTTATTAGGTTCCTTTTTTTTAGGAACCTGCCTTACTTTATTTTTTGTATTCAAACCCTTCCTTTGGGCAAGTTTCCTTGCTTTATTGTTTTATCTCACTACAAGAAAAATTCATAAAAAACTAAAGAATGTTTTAGGAATCAAATTTCACGGTTTATCCCCTTACATCATGGTTATCCTAATGCTTGCCGGTGTATTCATTCCGTCTTACCTCATTCTTTCTACTCTAATTAGAGAATCTTTAAACTTAGTCAGTTATATCAGAAACCAACTTACAGAGGAATCAATCGTTGCATTATTATTAAATAGTCCCATACTTACTGATTTCTTAACTGAAAATGAATTTTTTTGGATCAAACTTCCTCTTATGTACCGCGAGTATGTGGGACAACATATGGATATATTAAATTTAGATTCTATATATAGTTTACTCAAAAACTCTTCTGGTTTTTTACTTGGTTCCTTTGAAGTTCCTGGAGCCATTATTTTTAATGCATTTTTTACATTCATTTTACTTTTCTTTTTATACAAAGAAGGTAGTAGAATGGAACATGCTCTCTTTGTTTTACTCCCCTTTCCTACAGAAATTGAAGAACGACTGGGGAGACGAATAGAAGAAGCGATTCGAACTGTAATGATGGGAAACCTTTTTATTTCATTACTGCAAGGTGCCCTAATCTATGTTTTATTACTATTTACATCGGTCTCAAATAAATTTTTACTTTCGAGCATTGCCACAATTTTTTCGCTGATACCGGTGGTGGGAACTTCTATTGTTTGGCTGCCAATTGGACTTTATATTGGTCTTGTTCAAGAAAACTGGACAGGGAGTATTCTTTTTATGATTGCTGGTGGTGCCAGTTACCTCATTTTAGAGAACTTAGTAAAACCGAAAATTTTAGATAAAAAGTTGAAAACGCATCCATTTCTAATTTTCCTTTCCTTGATAGGCGGATTACAAGAGTTTGGTGTAGCTGGAATCATCATTGGACCCATGGCATTAACACTTGTCATTATCCTTTGGGACTTTTGGAAAATATTTAGAGAAACTCGTTTTCAAACTACTTAAATGGAAACAGTGGATTCATCTCTCAGTGTCAGTGAAGTCAATCGGCTCATCAAAGCAAAACTTCAAGATTCCCTAGAGTTTAAAAATATTTGGATTCGGGGAGAAATTTCAAATCATTCCCAAACCAATAGTTCGGGACATATGTATTTTTCGCTGAAAGACCAGGCAAGTGTAATCAAATGTGCCTTTTTTTCTTTCCAGGCAAAAAACTATCGAGGCACACCGCTCCGCAATGGAATGGAAATTTTAGTTTATGGATCTGTCTCAGTATATGAACCAGGTGGGTATTATAGCATTACTGTTCAAAAGGTAGAAGAGATTGGTGAAGGTGATATCCTTTTAAAGATTGAAAAACTAAAAAAGGCCCTCCAAGAAAAAGGGATTTTTGATGTGACTCATAAACGCCCTCTTCCCAAATTTCCAAAACGCCTAGGCATTGTTACCTCACCCAAAGGCGCCGCTGTTGAAGACATCATTCGGATCGCCACGGATCTCAACCCATCCATCCAAATTTTAGTATCCCCTTGCCTTGTCCAAGGCGATGGTGCGGAGATGTCTATCATTGAAGCCATTAAAGAAATCAATGATCCAAAATGGGAAGTGGATGTAATCATTGCTGGACGTGGCGGTGGTTCTTTTGAAGACCTAATGGCTTTCAATCAAGAAGCAGTCGTGATGGCTTACTATAATTCGCGAATTCCAATTATCTCCGCGGTTGGGCATGAAATTGACCGCGTGCTCACAGACCTTGCCGCTGATGCTACCACTCCCACACCAACGGCTGCTGCAAAACTTGCTATTCCCAATGTTTCAGACACTTTGATCCGCTTGGATGAAATGGAAGAAAGATTAAAATCGGCACTCAATAATGTGGTTCGTTTAGGAAAGGAAAAATGGTTAGGAATCACTGGTAGACCGGTCTTTCAAAATCCAAAAACACTTTTAGAAACAAGGTCAACCAGTCTCGATGAACTTATGACAAAAATTTCACTTCTTGGAAAAAACTATTTGGTTCGTAAACAAAGTGAATTCCAAAAGTTTGATACTCTTACCCAAAACTGGAAATCCTATTTAGAAAGAATCCAAAACAAATTTACGCTCGCAGAACAAAGATTAGTTCACTTTTCTCCTCTTGGAACTTTACAAAGAGGCTATTCTGTAATTCGTAACCAAAACAAACAAGTGATATCATCCATTCATAAAATCAATGAAAATGAAAATTTAGAAGTTTTTCTATCTGATGGAAAACTCCTTGTAGAAGTAAAAGAAAAAATATAGGAATCTAAAATGGTTGAGAAAAAATCAATTAGTTTTGAAGAAGCACTTCGTGAATTAGAAGACATTGCTGAAAAATTAGAAAGAGGAACCCTTTCTTTGGAAGACTCTATCAAAGCTTATGAAAGAGGAATGGAACTGAAAAAAGTTTGTTCCGAAAGGTTAGTTGATGCAGAGGCAAAAATTGAATTTTTATCGAAATCTCCAAGTGGGGAAATTGTAAAATCATCTGTCAAAAAAAAGAAGGATGAAAACCTTTCAAAACCTGTGGAAGAAGATTTATTTTAGAGAATGAATTTCCAAGCTGCGTTTATCATTGGTTATCTTTTTATTACTATTGCCATTGGAGTGTATGCGGCAAAAAAAGTTAAGAACTCAAAAGACTTTATTTTAGCCGGTAGAAGCCTTCCTCTCCCCATCTCCACAGCAGCCTTATTTGCCACTTGGTTCGGAAGTGAAACCATACTTGGCTCTTCCGTTGAGTTTGCTAAAGGAGGATTTTTAGCAGTCATCCAAGATCCGTTTGGTGGTGCCCTTTGCCTTTTTTTATTGGGACTAATCTTTGCTAAATATCTCTATAGAATGCAAATCTTAACCTTTGGTGACTTCTATAGAAACCGGTATGGGAAAAAAATGGAACTCATTGCGGGGATCTGCCTTATCTTTTCCTATTTTGGTTGGGTGGCCGCACAATTTGTGGCACTTGGAATTATGGTGCAAATTCTATTTGGCATCAACCAATTCACAGCCATTGTGATCGGAGCCTGTCTTGTCGTTTTTTATACCTATTTAGGTGGAATGTGGTCAGTTTCTTTGACCGATTTTTTTCAATCGATCTCCATCATCGTTGGTCTTGTTTTCGTATTGTACGAGTTAAATGGAGTAAAATCCATTTTGTCCAGCATCCAAGAAAAACCTGATGGTTTTTTCCGTTTTTTTCCGGAATCCAACTACCATGCTTGGACTTTGTATTTATCTGCTTGGATGGTTGTTGGTTTTGGATCTTTACCCCAGCAGGATATTTTCCAAAGAGTGATGTCCGCTAAATCCGAAAAGGTGGCAATTAGGGCTTCGTATTTATCTTCTGTTTTTTATTTACTTTTCGCACTCATCCCTTTGTTTTTGGGCCTCCATGCAAAAAGTTTACTTCCTGATTTTGATCTAAATTCGGAAACGGGACAACTCCTCATTCCCACAATGATCTCCAAGTTTTCAAGTCCATGGATTCAGGTATTATTTTTTTCAGCGTTAATCTCTGCCATACTTTCCACAGCTTCCGGTGCTATCTTAGCGCCATCCTCCATACTTTCTGAGAATATTCTAAAATACGCATTTAAGGAGATGGATGATAAAAAATTATTACTACTCTCTAGGACTTCTGTTCTTATCATTGCTGGAATTTCATTTTTACTCGCAGTGGGAAAACCTTCGATTTACGCTCTTGTGGAAGACTCAGGAGGGGTCTCTCTTGTAACTTTATTTATCCCCATGGTTTTTGGCTTACTCAGCCAGAAAGCAGACGAAAGGTCTGCGATTTTTTCTCTATTTGTTGGAATTGTTACATGGCTTATTTTGGAAGTCTACGGAGACGATATGACAAGCCATTTTTATGGAACCATCGCAAGTCTTATCGCCATAGTGATTGGAATGTATATTTTTCCTAAGAAAGTGCAATCCTTAACAACCAAGTAAAAACATCTTTCATCTCTATCCCAACTGCCTTTGCTTGTTGTGGGATGAGACTTGTTCCTGTCATTCCGGGTAAGGTGTTTGTTTCTAATACAAAGGGAATTCCATCACTAATGATAAAATCAGTACGTGAATACCCTTTACAACCAAGGATTTCATGGCATAACAAAGTATACTCTTGGAGTTTTTTTGTGATTTCATCCCCAACGGGAGCGGGAGTGATCTCTTCACTTCCGCCTTTGCTGTATTTGGCTTCAAAATCAAAAAATTCCGATTTAGGTCGAATCTCAGTTGGGACTAAAGCAAAGGGAATCCGTTTTTCCCCTTCCACGCGTTCCAATACTCCGATGGATACCTCTGTTCCTGAAATCAGTTTTTGAATGAGAACCCGGTCTTCTGAAACAAATATCTTATCGATAAGAACCATGGCTTCTTCTGGAGTTTTGGCCATTCCCGTATTCACACTAGATCCACCTAGTGTTGGTTTGATGAAGACTGGAAAAGCGAACGGAAGATTTAAAACTATTTTCCTTGCATCGGATTTTCCCTTTACTAAATCCACAAAGGGCGCCACAGGAATTCCTAACGTTTGAAATAAAAGATTGGCACGGTATTTATCCATGGCAAGGGCAGAAGCCAATACTCCAGATCCCGTATGAGGAATTCCTAATACATCTAGGAATCCTTGGATTCGTCCATCTTCACCGGGACCACCGTGTAATCCGAGAAAGGCGGCCTTAAATCCTTGGTCAATTAAACTAGCCCCTGACGATGGTTTAGCAATTTGGTTTAAAGAAGAAAACTCAGTTAAAAAATCACCTTCCGATTTTCCCGCTGGATCTGGATAAACTGGTTCCTCCCCAATTGGAATCCAAAATTTTCCTGATTGGTCGATATAAACCGGACAAACTTGGTATTTGTCCCGATCTAATGTATTGAAAATGAAATAGGAAGAACGAATGGAAATGATATGTTCCCCGGAGATACCCCCGAAAAGCAGTGCGATTTTGGTTTGGATCATGAAATCACTTGATTCCTTTTCTTGAAACTTGAAGATATTGAAATTACGTGGATTCCCGCTTTAAAATTCAATTCGGAATTGTTTTTTGTCTCTTCTTTCTCAGTTCCTCAGTTTCTGCCAAACTACCCACTTCCTTTACGGAAGATATTAAATCCGATTACCACCAATTTTGGTTTTTGTATGAATCTGAAAAACGAGGCCGCCAAAGTTATTTAGCCTTTCGGCCCTTTTACATTGGTTTCCAAGACAAAACTTATGCCTTTCGTTTTAAAAGTTACCTATCTCCTTTTTATTATAAAGAAGAAACCAACTACTGGTATACTTGGTCCTCCTTGTTTTTCTTTAGTGGGACAGGATTCAAACATGAAGAAGGCGATGACGATGAAGACATTCTTTTCACACCGCTTTTCATTTGGGGGAAAGGTGAATCACAAAGAGAAAACTATTTCAGTGTTTTTCCCATTTACGGTAAGATCCGGAACAAACTATCCTACCAAGAACTAAGTTATGTTATGTTTCCCGTTTATTCTGAATGGAAATACAAAACCTACGAAGCAAAATCCATCCTTTGGCCCTTAGTCATGTGGGGAGGATCAGAAACAAGAAATGACTTTCGTATTTTTCCTATTTATTCAATAAAAGAAAACGAAGGAAAATACAAACGCCAATCCTTACTTTGGCCCTTTTTCCAATGGGGAGAAGAAAGGTTAGATAAAAAAGAACCAACCTCATACTCCATTTTTTTTCCATTCTACAATAGTAAAGATTCAAAAGATGGGAATATGAAAAGTAGAGCCTACCTTTGGTTTCCAGTCTTAAATTCTTTATTTTCATATGGGTATGACAAAAAAACAGGCCAAACCAATTACACGGCGCTTTTTATATTTTTTCAATACACCACTTCTACAAAAAAAGATACAGAGAAACTTGTTTTTTTCCCCTTTTACGGATATTCTTATTTTGCAAACAAAGAAGCGGAATTTGTCACTCCGTTTTACATCCGTTTGTCGCAAAACACTTCACACCTAAAAGCCACTTCTCATTTTTTATTACCTTTTTATTCCCATATGAAAAGTGAATATGTCCAAACAGGTAGAGAAGATTATTACGTAAAACTCTGGCCCCTATTTCGTTATCACAAAGACCCTGATGGAAATTTTGGGTGGAATACACTTGCCATCATCCCGGTTCGCTTTGAGGTGATGGAAGATGTTTGGGAGCCAATCTTTTCTTTGATAGAATACAAAAGATCCTCCAATGGAGAAAAACGTTTGCATCTAATCACTAGGCTTTATACACACCGCTGGACAGAGGAAGAAACTCATATCCACATTCCTTTACTTGTAGAGTATTCCAAATCACCAACTGGGTTTCGTTATGATTTTGTTTACGGTTTAGTAGGAATTGATACCCGCGATATTAAAAATAAATTCAAACTCCTTTGGTGGGAAATATGAAACGCCTTTATTCCAAAACTTTAGAACCTTTTCTTTATGCCATTGGGTATACTGTGTTACTTCTTTTTCGGTCCATTGGCCAGTCCCACCATCTGTATTTCAAACGCCGGGAAATTTTAGAACAAATGTTCATAGCAGGAGTGGGTTCTTTATTTGTTGTTTCTATAGTCTCTATTTTTACAGGAATGATTCTTGGACTAAACACAGGCCTTGGACTTAGGGACTTTGGTGCTGAAGGGCAAATTGGACTTTTACTTACGATCACTCTTACACGTGAGATGTCCCCTTTTATGACATCCCTTATCTTAGCTGCATCAGTGGGTTCTGCAATGGCTGCCGAAATTGGAACTATGAAAGTCTCTGAAGAAATTGATGCCTTAGAAGTGATGTCAATTAGTCCCATACGATATCTAGTGTTACCAAGAATCGTTGGTTTTTCACTTATGGTTCCTGTTCTTTGCGTATATTCTGCCGCCTTAGGAATCTTAGGTGGCGGAATTGTTGGCCACTTCCAACTTGGCATCGATATGATCAGCTATTTCCAAGATGTTTATTATCGAATTTCTTCTGTTCCCGGTTTAAAAGATTTATACGTGGGACTTTTGAAAGGATATGTATTTGGACTTTCCATCTCAACAATTTCCTGTAGCCAAGGGCTTAGGACAGAAGGTGGTGCCATAGGTGTAGGCCAAACTACAAGAAAGGCAGTGGTCACATCCTTTCTAATGGTCATTTTTTCTGGTTATGTGCTCACGGCTTTATTTTATAAATGAAGGAAATTATGGAACCTTTTGCCATTGAAATGAAAAACGTCCATAAAGCTTTCGGAAAACGAAAGATATTACAGGGAATGAACTTAACTGTCAAACAAGGTGAAACTATGGTCATCCTTGGACCTTCGGGAACAGGGAAATCAGTCAGCCTAAAACACATCACTGGGTTACTGGACCCTGATGAAGGTGATTGTCAAATTTTTGGAGAATCCATAGTCAATGCAGGTGAAAAAAAAAGAGAAGAACTCCGATCCAAACTGGGAGTTTTATTCCAGTCAGGTGCTCTTATCAATTGGCTCACTGTTTATGAGAATGTAGCCCTTCCTTTGCGGGAACATAAAATTGCATCTGGCGAAGAACTGGATCGTATCGTCATGGAAAAATTAAAATGGTTAGATTTAGTTCCCGCCAAAGATACGTTACCGAGTAATATTTCAGGCGGAATGAAAAAACGTGTGGGCCTTGCACGCGCCCTCACCTCTCAACCTAAAATCGTGTTATACGACGAACCTACTTCAGGCCTTGATCCCGTAATGTCCAATGTCATTAATGATTTAGTCATTCGTTTGCAAAAGGAATTAGGTCTAACATCTATCGTAGTCACACATGATATGAACTCTGCTTACCGAATAGCTGACCGCATTAGTTTTCTTTATGAAGGCAAAGTACAATTTTGTGGGACTTCAGAAGAAATTCAAAAATCAACGAATCCTGTCATCCAACAGTTCATTCATGGAAACACAGTTGGTCCCATGATTCTCGATCATTCCGAATTAAAAAAAGGAAAATCCAATTGACTTTGCTCATCACTCTAGGAGAACTTTAGGGAATGCCTACCATAGGTCGCGCTCTCATCGTCGGACTTCTTTTTATCTTTTCACTTGTGGCTGTGGGTTATTTTACCATTGTCACAGAAGGGGGACCGTTTCAAAAATCTGGTTACCAACTCCCAGTGTATTTTCCCGATGCAGAGGGAATTAAAATAGGAAACAAAGTCACCATCCATGGGGTTCCTTTTGGGTATGTTTCAAAAATCCGTTTGGTGCAAATTGATGAATATGGAAATCTTCTTCCTGAAGGAGAAACAGGAATTGGGACCAAGGTGGAACTTACCCTTCTATTAAAAGGCAAAGTGCAACTTTTCTCCAATTACGAAATCACTATCAAAAACGAAAGTTTACTTTCTGGTCGAGTGGTATCTTTGGATCCCGGTTCCAAGTTTCCCGTAGATCCTAAAACCAAAGAATATCTGATGTCAGAACCAGCTCTTACCAAAGTGGAGATTTCACCTCGGTCGGGAAAAATAATGCCAATCCAAGGCAAGGTCACCCAAGACCCTTTGGTTTCCCTATCCGAACTCATTGCGGAAAACCGTTCCGACATTCGTAAAACCGTCCAAAACATCGCAGGTATCACAGGAAAGATTAACGAAGGCCAAGGGACTCTCGGTAAACTCATCAACGAAAGTGATGTTCACAAGTCGGTGAACACAACACTTGGAGACGCCCAAGTGGTTTTGAAGGAGCTTCGCGAAGGTCTGGAAGACACAAGGGAACAAGCCCCTGTAACTAGTTTTATTCGTTCGGCACTCAGTGCATTTTAAGCACTAACACGTAAAATACGGTCCTTTTTGTAGTAAAATCCTTTAGTTTGACGCACAAATTGGGGCCGTCACATTCCCACCACACTGTTGTAAAAAGGAGACATTTTTTTGACTTGGGGTTACGGTTTTGGAATTGTCCCAACCTCCTTTTCTACAAATTTGTAAGTAGGAACTGAATATGGTAACGGCGATACACAGAAAAACGATCCAAAACTCCATCACACTTAGGGGAATTGGGGTCCATTCCGGTAAAATGGTGACTTTACGGCTCCATCCGGCGGAAGCAAATACAGGACTTATCTTTTACCTCTACAAAGGTACCCAGAAAATCAGAATTCCAGTCTCTCTCGACCATGTGGTCGATACTAGTAACGCCACTACCATTGGGGATGGAAGTTCCAACCGAGTACAAACCATCGAACACCTACTCGCGGCAGTTCATACTTTAGGCATTACTGATTGTATTTTTGAAATTGATTCAGTTGAAGTTCCTATTATGGACGGATCCTCACTTCCTTTTTGGGAAGGAATCCGCTCTGCTGGTATCCGGGTTCTAGATGAAACCATTGAACCCATAACCATTTCCAACCCGATTTGGGTTGTGGACGGGGACAAATACCTCGTCATGTTGCCTTCTGACGAACTCAAAGTCACTTATAGCATCGATTTCAACCACCCGCTTCTGCGTGGCCAATCCTATACAACAACTCTGGATGAATCCATTTTGGGAACGGACATTCTCCCTGCTCGAACTTTTGGATTTTTGAAAGATGTGGAAGCCCTCCAAGCCCGTGGCCTTGCTATGGGTGGGTCACTAGACAATGCTGTCGTTTTGACCGATGACGGTTATTTAAACGATACGTTACGTTATGACAACGAATGTGTGCGCCACAAAATCCTAGATCTCATTGGGGATTTGGCAGTGATGGGAAGGCCTTTCCGAGGACACCTCATCGCCTCCAAAGCGGGCCATGCTTTAGACATCTCTCTTGCCAAATGCATTATGAGCCAAGTCACTGGGAACGAACTCACCCAATTCAAAAGCAAACGAATTCCGCTCTTTTCTAAAAAACAAGCGGTTCGCTAGAATCCCCCGTTTTTTACTTTCCAAACGAAGCCTTACCGAAAGTATTTTTGGCAAAGGGAAGGATGGAAGAAAAAACCACATTCAAAGGCATTTCCGCCTATCCAGGCACCGTATATGGCAAGGTTTTCCGTTGGAAACAAACCAAACGCAAACGGGAAGATCGTACCGATCTGTCTCCAGATGAAATCAAAGAAGAAATCGAACTCTTAAAAAAAGGCCTTCATAAAACTGAGGAAGATCTTGCAGATCTTGTCCAAAAATCAAAGGCAAACAGAGAACTATCTGAAATCTTAGAATCACAAATTGTTTTTTTAAATGACCCCCTATTTCGTGCTCGAGTTTTTGAAAGAATCTCACAAAACAATGAGTCGGCGGGACTTGCTCTAGAAACAGCCGTTAGTTCTCTATATGATGAATTTCAATCCATTCCCGATGAATTCTTTCGTGAAAGGGCCGATCATATTTTGGATATTGGAAAAAGGATCGAATCCAACCTCTACCCCGATAAAGTCGCAGACCAAACAAAAATCCCCGATGATGTCATCTTAATTGCTAAAGAAATCACTCCTTCGGAGATGATCCAATTGGGAAAAAGCAAACTCAGAGGCATTGCCACTGACTTCGGTGGTAAAACTGGACACACCGCCATCATCGCAAGAAACTACGGAATCCCTACCATTGTAGGCTTAAAAAATATCACCTCACACGTAGAAGACGATGACTATATTTTACTCGATGCCACCAAAGGAATCTTAAACCGCTCTCCAGGACTTGATGAAATCAAACTTGCTGGAATCAAAAGTGAAATCCACAAAGTCCAACCAGTCCGAGAAATCAGTGACGGGCCAAAAGAAATCAAAACCAAAGACGGAAAAAAGTTTTCACTTCGTGCCAACATTGATTCGGAAGACGAGGTAGATTTGGCTTTTGAACAAGGCGCTGATGGAATTGGTCTCGTTCGTACAGAAATTTTATTCATTCGTTATGTGGAATTCAAACCTACAGAAGAAGAACAATTTGCCGTCTACAAACGAATCCTACTTAAGATGGTAGGTCGATCCGTAACCTTTCGGGTATGGGACATTGGTGCTGATAAAATGGAAAATGGATATGAAGAGGAAAATCCCTTTCTTGGTAATAGAGGGATTCGTTACCTCCTAAGGCATCCCCATATTTTTAAGGAACAACTAAGAGCACTTCTCCGGGCAAGTGAATTTGGAACAATGAGAATCATGCTTCCCATGATCACAACTCGATCTGAAATTCTCCAAACTAAAATTTTATTGAATGAGTGTTTAGAGGAATTAAAACTAACAGGTTTATCCATTACTAAAAAGATCCCACTTGGAATTATGGTGGAAACACCTGCATGTGCATTAAACTTACCATTTCTAGGAAATCACGTTGACTTTTACAGTGTAGGAACCAACGACCTATTGCAATACCTTCTAGCCGTAGAACGTAACAATCATTTGGTGGGAGATTTATATAATCCTTGGCAAGTGGTATTTTTATTGTTATTAAAAAACATTGCCGATGTAGCCAATTCCCAAAAGAAACCCATCAGCATTTGTGGTGAAATTGGAAGTGATCCGATGTTCACTGCTGTACTCATTGGACTTGGATTTCGTGATTTGAGTTCAGCACTTCCTCTTATGAAAGAAGTGGGAGAAAAAGTACAAGATATTTCTACTTGGAAAGCAAAACTTCTAGCGGAACAAGTGATCCAACTGGCAGGTGAAGAAAAATTCGAGGAAATAGAATCCTTGGTATTACAAACCAAGGGGTAACCCAAGTTTTCAATGGAATGAAATCCTAAATTTCAATTTGTTTCGAACAAAACAGTTTCTTCTTTTTTACCACTTCCTAACAAATGCAAAATGGATTTTTTTTTCCATAGATAAATTCCATACAAAAGAATCGCTCCACACCACGAACAAAGTACAAAAAAACCATAAAAAACAGTCATACTTCCCCACTGGTTTTGGTATCCCGAAAGAATTCCCGCAGCATAATGACCGAAGGCATTCGATAAAAACCAAATTCCCATAAGAAGAGAAGCATATTTGGCAGGTGCCATAAAACTGACAAAGGAAAGTCCAACTGGTGAAAGACAAAGTTCACTCAATGTATTCCAAAAATAAACTAATACTAAAAATAAAATAGAAACAGAAATTCCGGTTTCTGCAACTTTTGCCGCAATCACCATCACAAGAAAACCAATTCCAAGTAAAACCAAACTCAAAACAAATTTTAATACTGGATTTGGGTTTTGATTCTTCCTAGCTAAGGAAACCCATAAAAAAGAAACCAAAGGTCCGAATACCAGAATAAACAAAGGGTTGATGGATTGCAAAACCGAAGCTGGTATCTCTACACCAAAAAGAGAACGATCCGTATTTCGTAATGCAAATAAGTTGAGAGAAGTACCCATCTGTTCAAAAGCCATCCAAAAGAAAATGCTAAATACCGAAAGTAGGACTATGAGTAATATTTTTGGTTTGGTTTGATGGTCCGTTGAACTGATATTAGTTTGCAAGAATTGGTCCTTTTGTTTTTGCCAAATGGATTTAGGTAATCGTTTGCTACCAAAATAAAATACTACCATTCCAATAGCCATTCCCACACCAGCAGATAAAAAACCCAAATGCCAATCCACTTGTTCCCCTAAAGTACCACAAAGGATGGGACCAAGGAGGCCACCTAAATTAATTCCCATATAGAAGATAGTAAAACCGCTGTCTCGTAATCCAGGTTTTTCATTGTATAACCTTCCAAAGATTGTAGACATATTTGGTTTAAAAAATCCATTTCCTAAAGCAAGTAACACGAGACCTAAATAGAAAAATGACAAATCGGAAAACGCAAGTGAGACATGCCCACATAACATCAAAAAACTGCCCAAATAAATAGAAAACTGATAACTAAGGAAACGGTCGGTTAAATATCCCCCAAGAACAGGCGTTAAATACACAAAACTCGTATAAAATGCATACACTGCACCAGCATCTGCATCAGAAAAACCAAGGGACTTCACCAAATACAAAACAAGGAGAGCCCTCATTCCATAATAACTCAATCGTTCCCACATCTCAGTGAGAAAAAGTGGTGAGATACCCTTTGGATGTTTGTGTAATTTTATTTGGTTCGACTTTTCCAAATGGTTTCCTCTTGTCCAATTGTATGATTCACAAAACGTGCTGCCGCAAATAAATAATCAGAAAGACGATTGAGGTAAATACGTAAATCGGAATGGATTTCTCCACCGGATTCAATATATACAAGTAGATCTCTTTCTAGTCTTCTACAAATCGTCCGAGCTATATGGAGGGCACCTGACATTGAAGATCCTCCTGGCAAAATAAAGAATTTAATTTCAGGAAGGACTTCCATCAAACGATCAATTTCCTTTTCCAAACTTTCTACATCAGAGCTATGAACAACGGTTCCTTCTTTTGAATCTCGGGGCACGTATCCAGCAAGTTCTGATCCAATTTCAAAAAGAAAACTTTGGATCTTGCTTAAATAATCAAAAAATGCAGGCTCAAGTGAAAGATCTTTGGCAAACGAAATGGCAAGCCCAAGGGTGCTATTCAATTCATCACAACTTCCATAGAGATCCACTCTTGGATCCGTTTTCGAAACTTTGATTCCGGATGCAAGGTAGGTCTGACCACCATCGCCGAATTTGGTGTAGATTTTCAATTTCTGACTCCTTACCCTCTAAAATTTCTTTACAGACATAAGTTTTTTGGTATAGAATATTCTGGAAAGGCAAAATTCACGGAAGAACCAAGGGCAGGCAACCCCTTCTCTTCCCGACGGAAACGGACTCCTGGGCAGTGTTTTTTTCTTTTCTCCGCATGTAGGGAAACAGGCGGGTCATGGACACACAGGAGGGTGTGACAATGATTATCAATCACAACATCAGCGCGCTTGTCGCAAAGCGGGCGCTCACAAACACCGGGCGTGACATGGATAAATCCATGGAGCACCTAGCAACGGGTATGCGAATCAATCGACCTGGAGATGATTCTCTTGGGTTCGCCATGTCCGAAAAATTAAGATCACAAATTCGGGGACTTGGCCAAGCAGAACGAAATACCCAGGATGGTATGTCGTTCCTTCAAGTCACCGAAGGATCTTTAGACCAAGTAAACTCAATCTTACAGAGGTTACGCGAACTTTCCGTTCAATCGTCAAACGGGATTTACTCAAACGAAGACAGAAAACTTGTCCAGTTAGAAGTATCCCAACTAGTCGAGGAAGTGGAACGAATCGGAACATCTGCAGAGTTTAACAAAATCAAGCCGTTGGATGGAAGGTTCTCTCGTGCTTCCAAAAATCCAATGACCTTACAAGTGGGTGCGAACGGAAATGAGAAAATTGAACTCTACATCAATACGATGACAAGTTCTTCTCTCAAACTAAAAACCGCAGGTAACAAGCTGACCCTATCAACACCAACGAAGGCTTCCGATTCTCTCCAGGTATTGGATGATGCAATCACAAAAGTCAATCGTTTGCGATCTGACCTTGGAGCCTATTACAATCGATTGGATTTAACATTGAAATCACTAAGTAATAACTATGTGAATATTGTTTCATCTGAATCGCAAGTAAGGGATGCTGATATGGCAACGGAGATGGTAGAATATTCAAAAAACCAAATCCTAACGAAATCAGGTGTGGCTATGCTCGCACAAGCGAACATTCGACCGGAATCCGTAGTAAAACTCCTCACGGACAGATACTAATCCGATCAAAAAGAAACGGAAATCCTCCTTGCAAACAGGGAGGATTTCTTCAAACTTTGTCCTTATACTTATTTGCGAGTGTAAGCGAGGACAATCACTTTGAAACAAATCATCTCAGGACTACTTTCCCTATCATTACTTTCCACAATCTCTTGTGGATTATCTGAAAATACAAAAAGACTCATCCTAAGCACTTCCATTGGATGCGGTGTTGGTCTAGCACTAGGTGCTGTTTACGATGAAACACAACGTAAAAAAGATTCTAAAGACAAAAAGAACGACATCCAAAGACAAATCAAATCCTCATTGGCTATGGAAAAGAAAAAACCACAAAACAAGGGTAAGATTGTAGGACTCGGAGCAGGTTGTTTGGCAGGTCTTGGAACAGGTTTTTATCTCAACACAATGTATGACAACATGGCGGAAGAGATGAAAAAACAAGGTATCACACTAGCTAAAAGTGAAAGAGGTGGGGAAACTGTTGCACTCACTGCGACTATGGACGGTGGGATTGCTTTCGAAGATGGAAAGGCTGACTTAAAAGGAAAAGGAAAAGAAAACATTGATAAGTTGGCAGAAGCTCTTGCTGCTTATCCTGAAACCAAAATCAATATTTCCGGGCATGCAAATAAAACTGGTGGCGAAGACCTAAACCTAAGCCTTTCGAAAGACCGTGCAGTGACAGCAAAAAATGCACTCACTTCCAATGGAGTGGAAAACAAACGAATTGGAACCGTAGAGGGACTTGGCTCTTCAACTCCGTTGAAAGGAGTTGATCCGAAAGACGGTTCGAACCGTCGCGTGGAAGTGGAAATCGTTCCAGCTTCCTAAAATTAGGACAAAATAAAAAAAGGGACAATTTGTCCCTTTTTTTTCTTAGAAAAAGCCTACAAACCATTGTAGGCTTTTTTGTTTTAGTCGATTCGAAATCATTTACATTCCGAGTCCTGGAAACCCACCCATAGCTTGCATTTGTTTGGCGGCACCTGCTTGTGCGTCCTGTAATGCCTTTGTATAGGCTTCTTGGATGGACTTTTCTAGAAGATTTTTATCTTTTTTATCAAGCAATTCATCTTCAATCTGAATGGATTTCATTTGGAATTTGCCATCCAAGGTCACAGAGAGAAGTTTGTTTTTTGAAATTCCTACGAAATTGAGACCTGCAAGTTCCTTTTCCATGGTTTTGACCTGCGATCGCATTTTTTTCATTTGTTTGAGCATATCAAACTTGTTTCCGCCCGCTCCACCGAACATAATCACCTCTTTTCCTTTCAGGATTATTTTTCTAAAAAAGAAGGCAAATATAAAACTTATCTGTGTCGATACTCAAACTATGATCCATCCAAATTCTCCATACAAACGAATCTGGGATCTTTTTGTATTTATTTGTATTACCTACTTTGCCATTGAAGTGCCGATTCGGTTGGTTTTTCATTATAAACTTTCTGCAGGTGTGAACTACTTTGAAAGAGCGATCCAAATTGTGTTTGGAATCGATGTCCTGCTCAATTTTAATACAGCAATTTTAAAAGACAGACTCCTCATTCATAACCGAAGGATAGTCACAAAAACTTATTTGCGTTCCTGGTTCCTCATCGATTTTTTATCAGCATTTCCTTTTGATCTTTTTGGGGGATTTTTTTTCCAATACTTCGGAGTGACAGATAGTTTAAAGATTTTACGACTACTCCGTTCCGTTCGCGTGTTCGAATTATTTAAATCACTTCGACTTTTGGCATTGGGAGCTGATTCTGATGACCGATTTAAACTAGTAGAAGTAATCAATCCTATGACCTTTCGTTTGATCTTCTTTGTTTATTGGACTTCTCTTTTTGCACACTGGGTCGCTTGTGGATGGATCCACCTTGGACCAGAATTTTTGGCAGATAAAGACATTACGACAAGATACATTCGTGCCTTGTATTGGTCAGTGACAACTCTCACCACCATTGGGTATGGTGACATCACTCCTGTGACAAACAGCCAAACCATTTATACAATGGGAGTGATGATTTTAGGTGTAGGTATTTATGGGTATGTGATTGGTAATATTGCCACCCTACTTTCCAACTTAGATATTTCTCGAGTTACCTTCCAAGAAAAGTTAAATACAATTGATAGTTTTATAAAATATAAAAAACTGCCGCCGAACTTAGCCAATCGGATTCGATCTTACTATGTCAATCTTTGGGAAAACAAACATGGGATTGATGAAACTGAGATTTGGGACCAACTTCCCTCTGGAATCAAAATTGACGTTTCCATGTTTTTACATAACCATTTGATTTCAGTAGTTCCATTTTTCAAAAATGCACCCGAGGAATTAAAAAGGGAAGTAGTGTTAGAACTAAAACCTTCATTTTATATGAAAGGAGATGTAATTTTTAGAGAAGGTGATGTTCCGCACAATATGTACTTTTTATCAAAAGGCCACGTAGAGGTTATCAAAGAGAAATCGGGTGAACTTCTCGCAACATTAAATTCTGGATCATTTTTTGGTGAAATGAGTTTAATCGATGATTCATTGCGTACTGCAACGATTCGAGCAGGATCTTATTGTGATGTTTATACTTTGGGTAAAGACCGTTTTGCCGAAATTTTAAAACACCATCCTGGATTCGCCCAACACATCCAAGGAATCGCAGAAGAACGAAAAAAAAACCAAGCTTCCAAATCAAATCCAAATGAAAGTCAGTAAGTTGAATTAAGTTTCTTAAACTTCCCTTATTAAGGTTTCATGGATAGAATTGAATTTTCTGGATCCACTAAAACAATGGATTCGTCAGCCAACACATCAAAGGCATGCCAAGCATTACTGTCTTTTTTTAAGCTCTCCTGTTTTTCTGTTTTGGTTTTGATGGTTTCTGATTTAGGAATTTCACAAAGCGTTGGAATTTCTTCTATCTGTTTTAGTTTCTCTAGTAAATCTCTGTGTTTCTTAGAAGGTCCAAACCAGGAAGGAACAAAGGCAATTTTTTTCTTTTGACTAAAAATTGTTTCTGTTTGAGAAATTTCATCTAATAATAAGTTCACAGCCCGAATGGTCCACTTACTTGGAGTCACTGGTATTAAAATTAATTCCGAATTATAAATGGCAGTGGTGAGTTCATGTTTGGCAGAACCCGGTGTATCGATGATCACAAATTTATATTTATTCCGTACTTCTTCTAAGGCACGTTTGAATTGAAGGCAAAGGCTTGTTGAATCCAGATTGTATTTTGTGAGTTTTGCTAAACTCAGAGTGGATGGCAAAACATCGAAGGTTTTCGTTTCTCGAATACAATCAGTAATCCGTTTCATTCCAAGCAGGACACTCATAACATTGGCTTCCTCTAGTTGCGTAAGATCCAGATCAGGCAAACAAAAGTCTGTTAAATCACCTTGCATGTCCATGTCGATGACCAATGTTTTTCCCCGTCTGGCAAGGGCACAAGCCAGGTGGGCGGCTGTAGTGGATTTTCCACTCCCCCCCTTGATATTGGAAATCGAGATAACCTTCATGGGGCATAGAATTCTTAGATTTCTTCCAATGACCATCGATTTTTTTTTGAATTTTCCTTGGAAAGGACTTCGGTAACCTTAATTTGGGTTCAGTTATGGCATTTACAATTCGGTTCCGAGTTTGGGACAAACAAGAAAAAGAATTCACTCAGAAAGGCTTTAGTTTAACCCTCGATGGGAAACTTTTGAAGTTTGGACAACCAATCACGAATGAAGACAACTACGTTGTAAATAGTTTCACTGGACTCAAAGACAAATACGACAAAGATTTATTTGAAGAAGACATCATTGAACACACGGTTGCTAAAGGCGGAAACCTAACACAACATACTGGTGTGATTCGATACAACAATGAACATGGTGCTTTTTATTTGGAAAATGGTCCCCCCATTCTACAACTCTTCTCCATTCGAAAAGTAGGAAATCCTTATGAAAATCCTATACTATATGATTTGTATTTAAAAAGTAAATCTTGAGATTTTTATTCTTCGCACTTACCATCCTAGTTACATTTATGAATCCTCTTGGAGCCAGTCTTTTGGAGGATTATTGGAAAGCTGTCCAAAACACAAAGGAAAAGTTTGAAATTTCAGACCATAGTCCCAAACGTTTTAGTTTTCGATTGGGCGAGGAACTACCTATCGTTTTACACAAAGAATCACTGAATCATGAGATTTTTTGGTTTTGTCAAAAGTATTTAGACAAATACCATACAAACTATCCATATCCAAGATTCAAACAAGACATCAGGTCCCACTTAATTGATCTTTATGGAGATCCAGCTCAAAACTTTTTAAGTGGAAAACTTTCGTTTTCTTGTTTTTCAGGTTGGAAAGAAGGAAGTTCCCTTTTAAAACTATCTTTCTTTTTGAACGATGAAGAATTTTTTCCTTACCGCTGGGATTATTATGATTCCAAAGGGCAATTGTTTCTTACAGAAGAAGATGAAACAAAAAATGGAAAAAAAGATAGTTTCACATATTATGCACAAACAGGTTGTCCAAAAGAAATCACTAAAGATAAAAATGATTTTGGTGGCATGGATGAATGGTGGTATTTTAAAAATTGTCAACTTACGCGAGTTGAATATGATTCGAATGAAAACGGATATCGTGAACGAATTTGTTATTACGAAGGAAACAAAGAATCCTATTGTGAAGGTGTAGGAGAAAAGGAAGAAAGAGAAGCAATCCAACTCGAAACCAATCAAAAATTTCAGGAAGCCCTAAAAGCATATAGAAAGTCATTAAAAGAATACAAAAAAGAAGTTTCCAACGGAACTTCTCGCACTTGTTCCTTATTAAAAAAAATAGCAAACATAGAATACAACGAAAGAGATTTTACTTCTTTTACAAAAACACTCGATGAATTTTTTTCCTACCGGGCCTGCGAATCGGATTCACTTGATGTATTAATTTATAAATCCTATTATTATCTTTATGTCATTGGCGATTATAAAACTGCAAAAGATAGTTACCAAAAAACCTCTGAAATTTATAAAAAAACTCACGGAGAAATTAGCCCGGAAATATTACTTAATTTGGCGTATGCACAATTTATGGACAAAGATCCTAACGCTTGTTTAGTTAGCTTAGAAAAACTTAATAGTCGCAGGCTCACAGCATATCCACGGTTTTTTTTATTTTATTATCGAGGTTCTTGTGAATTGAGCCTTGGTCGATGGGATGATGCATACACAAACTTAAAACGGGCTCAAATTTTGGGAGGGGAAAAAGAGTTTTTGCCTGTTGTGTATTATAAATTAGGAAGGGCTTCATTTGCGACAAACCGAGATCAGGAAGGAAATCTTTGGACTCACCAAGCTTTACTTTATGATTTTGAATTGATCGAAAAAATGGAGTTTGATCCCCTCTTTGATCGTTTTTTTGAATCTGTAAATGGGAAATCACATAAAAGAAAATATTACTTGAATAAACAAAAAAGACAATGATAGTCAGCATCTACGGAGACTGATACGATCAATGAAAAATTTTACGACGCTGAATGATGTTTTTTATTATGCCAACAGAGCTTATGGCTCCAAAGAAATGTTCTTTGGAAAAGATGCTGCAAAAAACTTTTTTGGTCGTACGTTTTCAGATATTTTTCATAAGGCGGAAAACCTTGCCCTTTCCCTTTTGCAAATGGGGATCCAACCTGGAGACAGAATCGGGCTTATGGCCGACAATCGTACGGAATGGGTCATTGCCGACATCGCCACTCTGTTAAACGGTGCTGTAAACGTTCCAAGGGGATCTGATTCCACACCGCAAGAAATTGAATACATCCTTAGCCATTCAGAAAGTAAATATTGTTTTGTAGAACATGAAAAGTTATATGAATCCTTAAAACCCATTCTTTCCAATACCAAAGTTGAAAAAGTAATTATTCTAGACCCAGGGTTTCGTTCAAATGATACACTTGCTGTTTCTATGGAGACACTAATTCATGATGGTGAGACTCTTAGAAAAAATTTACCTTCATTGGAACTTCGCTCCAAACAAGTGAAACCCGATGATCTATTCACTATCATTTATACATCTGGCACTACCGGGATGCCCAAAGGTGTAATGCTCACACACCAAAATATGGTGTACAATGTCGTAAAAGTTCCACCGAGAGTGGGTCTTAAAAGTTCGGACAGGACTCTATCGATTCTTCCTGTTTGGCATATCTTTGAACGAGCCATTGACTATGCAATCATTGCAGAGGGAGCATCCATTGCGTATACAAATATCCGCGATTTACGAGATGATTTTCAAAAAATCAAACCAAGTTTTATGGCATCAGCTCCAAGACTTTGGGAAAATTTATACCAGGGCATCAAACAAAAGTTAGAAAAAGCTCCAGAAAACAAACGGAAACTTTTTGATTTTGCATATGATATTTGTAAAAAATTTAAAGACGGACAAGACTACCTAGCAGGAAACAAACTTTTAACAAAAGAAGAATCGCCATTTGAAAGAGCAAAAAACACTGCAGTTTCTCTAGGTTATGTATTAAATTTATTTTTACTTTCTAAAGTATTGGATGGACTTGTGTTTTCGAAAATTCGAGATGTTTTAGGAGGCCACCTAACAGGAACTATTTCTGGAGGTGGAGCACTCCCAGCTCATGTTGATGAATTTTTTAATGTCATTGGCATTCCTGTATATGAAGGTTATGGAATGACCGAATGTGCACCGATAATTTCGGTTCGTTCTGTGGGAAATGTAGTCCAAGGTTCCGTTGGGAAATGGCCTGATGGAACCATTGTCAAAATTGTCAATGACCAAGGAGAATCTGTTCCCAAAGGAAAAATGGGAATCATTCATATCAAAGGCCCACAGGTAATGAAAGGATATTATAAAAATGAAGAAGCCACGTCCAAGGCCATTCATGACGGTTGGATGAATACGGGAGACTTGGGATTCATTTCTTTTAACGACACTTTGTCTGTCAGAGGCCGAGTCAAAGACACCATTGTTTTATTAGGTGGTGAGAACGTGGAACCAGTTCCTATTGAAAATTTATTATTAGAAAATGCACTCATCAACCAAGTCATTGTGGTGGGCCAGGATCAAAAATCACTTACGGCACTTATCTGGCCCGATAAAGATAGAATGAAGGAAGCGGGCCTAAGCACCAAAGAAGGCGAAGACTTAAACCAAAACAAGGATATTCGACTTTATTACCAAAATATCATTAAAAAACAAATTTCTTCAGAAAACGGATTCAAATCTTTTGAAAAACTTACAGACTTCCGCTTTTTACCAAAAGCAATGGAAGTGGGAGATGAATTGACGAACCTTTTCAAAATGAAAAGGAACGTCATCCATGATAAATACAAAGATCTAATCAAATCGATGTATAATTAAAGTGAACTGAGAATGGTGCCAACGATCTCCCCTAATTCTTTCGAAAGATTGGGGAGAGAGGCAAGAGTTTCAAGCTCACGTTTGGCAATCTGCGGAAGTTCTCCTTTTTGTTTTGAAACGGGAGAATATAATTTGGTGAGAGCAGCTGCCATTTGTGGATTAATCTCGTTTAAAATTTTAATTCGTTTAGCTAAAAAAGAATACCCGCTCCCATCTTCTTTATGAAAGGTCAATGGATTTCTTGCCAAACTAAAATACAAGGATCGAACTTTGTTCGGATTACGAACGTTAAACTGTGGATGATTTTCTAACTGTTCGGTGATTTCCAATCGGTTCTCACCTGTTCCCACTTGGGCGGCAAACCAAATATCTAAAACCAAACTATCCTGTTTCCATTTATCAAAAAACAAGTTTACTGATTTTTCTTTTTCTTTAGAATCTACTTCGATTAGAAATTTCAGTGCCGAAACTTCTTCACTCATGTGTTTAGCTTCCCTTTGTTCCGCCACGGCTAATCGTTCAAACTTTCTTGTAGCATCATAAAGAAGATAATACAAACTAATATTCTTTAATCTTCGTTTACCAATTTCTTCCTTTGTTTGTATAGGAATGGTTTTTCGATTTTCCTCGAATAAAACTTGAAACTGATTGGTAAAAGTGGTTGAGATGGTTTGGACTGCCCACACTCTTAACTTTTGAATTTTCTGAAATTCATAACAACCAATGTTTTCACTAATCTGTGTTAAACCAGGAAAGGATAAATAAAAACTATGATAGGTTTTGTCCCAATTCCTTCCAAAAGAATCTGCAATGGTTTCCAAAATAATTGAGAAGTATTCTTCTTGGCCAGAAACTATGGATTTTTGAAACCAATCGAAAATCAGATTTTGAAAAGCAAAAAAACGTGAAACTCCATCCGTCTCAACCTTTGCTAAAATTTGTTTTTCCTCTTCAGATTGATTGTAATCTAACCTGATAGGACTTGATAGAGATCGAAACAAAGATACAATTGGTTTTGTTCCATTTGTATCCAATGCGGAAATTCGAATTTGATCCCGGACTCCGCTCATCAAACGTTTTTCTTCTTTGAGTATCTGTCCTTCCTTATCAAAAACAGCCAAGGAATTCGAAAATACTAATGGATATTCGTTTCCACCAGTATCAGTAATATCTAAAATCCATTCATTAGAGTCCTTTGCGTAATGTTCTTTCACGGAAAGTAAGGGAGTTCCACTTCTGTGGTACCAGTTGCGTAAATAAGGAATTTGATTGCCGGCAGCTTCTTCCATTGAGGAAACAAATTCTTCGAATGTGACTCCTTGACCATCATATTTAGAAAGATAATGTTTTAGTCCTCTTTTAAATTTCTCTCTACCAATGAGCTCTGAGACCAAACGAATGACTTCTGCTCCTTTTTCATATACAGTCACTGTATAAAAATTATTCATCTCCTTATAGGATTTTGGTAGTATTGGATGAGACATGGGTCCTTGGTCTTCTGGAAACTGAAATTCTTTTAAAAACAAAACATCTTTGATTCGTTTGACAGCAGGGTCTGTCATATCTTCCGTGAACCATTGGTCCCTAAAAACGGTAAGGCCTTCTTTTAAAGTAAGGTTGAACCAATTCCGAAGTGTCACACGATTCCCAGTCCAGTTATGAAAATATTCATGTGCAATCACTGCGAGAATGGCTTCAAAACTTTCATCTGTTGCTGATTTTTTATCAGCAAGCACTAGTTTGGCGTTAAATAAATTTAGACCCTTGTTTTCCATTGCTCCCATATTAAAATCTTCTACAGCAACAATCATAAACAAATCAAGATCATATTCTAACCCAAAAGTATCTTCATCCCAGCGCATTGCTTTTTTTAAAGATTCAAATGCAAAGCTTACTTTTTCTTCGTTACCTTTTTCCACATAAATCTTCAGAGTGATATCTCTTCCTGACTGAGTGATAAATGTATCTTTAGTTTCTACTAATTCCCCTGCAACAAGTGCAAAAAGATAAGAAGGTTTGGGAAACGGGTCTTCCCAAATAACTTCTTTTTTTCCAGCATCAACTCTTTCTTCTAACAAATTCCCGTTGGACAACATCACAGGAAAAAGGGTCAAATCTCCGGCAATGGTCACACGAAAACGCATCATATTGTCAGGTCGATCGATCGAATAAACAATCTTTCTAAAACCTTCTGGTTCATTCTGAGTACATAACATTGAACCTGATTTGTATAAACCTTCCAAAGATGTATTCCCAGCCGGTGAAATACGATTTTCAATTGTGAGCCGAAAGTTGGGTTTAGGGGGATGTAGAATTAAAATTCCGGTGGGAGAGATTTGGTATTCGCTGGGCTCGACAATCGCACCATCAATACGTAAAGACAAAAACTCCAAAGACTCACCATTGAGAAATAATGGCTGAATTGTTTCGGAAGAAAGAACCACATCATAATCGGCTCTGACAACTGTCATGTGTAGATCCAAATCAAATCTTAGTTCTAATTTAGGGGTTAACCAGGGGCTTGGTTTGTAGTCTTCTAACTTATGGACGAGAGAGGAGGATGGAGTCATCCTCCTTCTTTAAGGGATGGGCCATCCCGGAAAAGTGAATTTTAGTTCTGTTTTTCTTTTCTTTTATCCTCAGCAAATGTTACCTTGAGATTCCTTCCATCAACAGGTTGTCCATTCATTTGAGTGACTGCCTCTTCTGCCTCTTCTTCATTGGCGTAAGTGATAAAAGCAAACCCTCTAAAATTCCCAGTTTCCCGGTCGTGAATCATTTTCAGATCTTGGATCACTCCGTAAACGGAGAATATCTGGCGTATATTTTCTTCCTTAAGGGTAAATTTCAAATTTCCCACATATATTTTCTTAGAAATCATTCCTGTCCTCGTAAAACCAATTGCACGTACCCAAGCAACTTGGGAACCGGGATGATTAGATACAATTGAAAGAAAATGTCAACATCAAATATTTCTTGCATATTCTGAAAGATGGCAATTATTTGAGACTCTTCTCCAGGTATCCCTTTGAACGAAAAACCCTATATCTTATGCATCGATGATGAATTCTTCATCCTTTGGAATCTCAAAGAACAACTTAAAAAAGTCTTTGGATCCACTTTCACCATTGAAACTGCGGAAAGTGCTGAAACAGCAAAGGAAATCATGAAAGAAATTGAGGGAAGTTCCGGAGACCTAGCCGTTGTCATCTGCGACCACGTAATGCCTGGCCAAAAAGGTGATGAATTTCTCATTGAAATGCAAGAAACGCACCCCCGAACCAAAAAAATAATGCTTACGGGACAAGCACCTGCCCAAGCCATTGGAAACGCCCTCAATCACGGTTGTTTGTATCGATACCTGTCCAAACCTTGGGATGCACATGACCTAGAACTTACCATCAAACAGGCCATTGACGCTTATTTCCAAGAAAAAACTTTAGAGGAAAAAAACAAAGAACTCGCTGATTCTCTTTATTTTCATAGGGATTCTAAATACCCCAATTTCGAATCTTTGGTACAACAACTAAAAAATGACAAATCTCCAACAGCGAATCATTCAATGATCCTAATTAAAATTGTCAGTTTTCCTACCATCATTAAAACGTTCGGAATTGAAGTGTATCGTAAACTATTTAGAAAACTACTACAACTACTCTCGGTCCACTTACAAAACGAAGAAATGGTCTTTCATATATATTCCGATGAAATTGCAGTCCTTTCCACCTTATCAGAACAAACGTTAGTGGAAAAAATCAGGAGTTTCCGTTTATTATTAAAATCGGATGACTTGATTTTAGATGGAGTGGGATTCCACCTAGATTGTCGATTTTCTTCTGCCTCCGGTCAAGAGGATTGTTATTACAAAGCTAAACTTGCATTATTTCGAGCAGAATCGCAAAGTTCTTCCGAATTTGTTTCTTATACAGAAGATCTTTCGACAGACCATCATTTACAAAACTTCCAACGTAGTCAAAAAATCCAAGCTGCGATCACGAACAAACAAATAATCCCCTACTTTCAAGGGATTGTTGATAACCAAACAAAACAAATACGAAAATTTGAATGTTTAGCAAGAATCAAAGATAGAGATGCCATTCTTACTCCCGATGTATTTTTGAAGTTAGCAAAGGTTACAGGAAGCATTCGTATGATTGGTTTACAAATGATTGATGAATCTATGAATTATTTTTCTGATAAACCTTTTGATTTTTCGATCAATCTTACAGAATCCGAATTAGAATATAAAAGTTTTAGCAAATGGGTGGAAGCAAGACTTGCTCACTACCGAATTGATCCCAATCGAGTGACATTTGAAATTTTAGAAGATGTCAGTTTTTCGGAAAATAGAAATAGCCTTTTTACCATTCGTGACTTAAAAACCATGGGTTGCCAAATTGCCATCGATGATTTTGGTGTCCAATACTCAAACCTAGCTCGGTTATTAGAATTTGATCCCGATTATCTTAAAATTGACGGTCAATTCATTCGAAATTTGCCTGAAAATAAAACTGCCTACTTACTAGTGCAAGGGATTGTGGAATTGGCAAGAGGAATTGGCGCAAAGGTAGTGGCTGAGTTCGTAGACCGCACAGCCATTCAAGACATGATCGAAACCTTAGGCATTGAATATTCCCAAGGTTATTTGTTTATGAAACCATCCCCGACAATTCCTGCCGAAGCCAACTTACGATTGTAAGTTGGCAATCAACACTAAAGAATTTATTGAACGGGAACTCCAGGTATTTCTTTTTTCTTTTTCTCCTTAGATAATAAACCTTTGAGTTTTTCTTGGGTTGCTGGGTCTTGGAGTTTTTCTTTTCCCATTTGGATGGCTTTTTGCCCTTCCTCGGAATTTGCTTTTTCGATGATTTTATCGACAAGACCTGGTTCTTCAGAACCTCCATCGCGGGATTGCGAACTAGCGCAACTGAGTGAAAGTGAAAGCATGGTTGCTAAAATAATTGTTTGTTTCATATCTGATTTCCGTAACAGAAAGGATTCTAGTTTCCAAATTTCGATCCGTCAATGGAAAAACAAAATCGTTTGTAGAAAACAAGCCTAGTTCTAAAACCATTCCTAAAATCGTTACTTAAATCAAAGATAAGGATGTTTCATGGATCAAAAATCTCTGGATCAGGATTCGGCACAATTAGAAGCACTCGGACTCAAATCTGAATTTGAACGTAGTATGAGTTTTTGGGAAAATTTCTCTCTAGGGTTTACTTACCTCTCTCCTGTTGTGGGAGTGTATTCCGTATTTGCCCTAGCAATCCAAGCTGGCGGTCCGCCGATGATTTGGAATTACTTATTAGTGGGTTTAGGCCAATTTTTAGTCTGCTTGATTTTCGGGGAGATTGTTTCCCAATACCCAATTTCAGGTGGAATCTACCCATGGTCTCTTCGTTTGGTGGGAGAACGTTGGGCTTGGATGTCTGCATGGGTCTATGCTTGGGCTCTCTTTACCACAGTGGCTGCTGTCGCCGTCGGAGGTGCTCCTTTCTTAAGTCAACTCATCGGAATTGAATTTGGAAATTCTGGATTCATTTGGATTGCAATCGGAATGATCCTAATCTCCACAATTCTCAATTTAAGTGGAACAAGACTATTGGCACAGGTTGCTTTTTTTGGTTTTTTATGTGAATTGGTTGGAGCTGTCGTTGTTGGTGGTTATCTTTTAATTTTTGCAAAGGTTAATTCGCTCTCCATTCTCTGGAATACATATTCCTTTGGCGACGGTACAAACTATTTTCCTGCTTTTCTCGCATCTTCTGTAGCAGCTATGTTTTGTTATTATGGGTTTGAAGCCTGTGGTGATGTTGCAGAAGAAACACCAAATGCGGGTTCTGCGATACCAAAATCCATGCGTATGACCATTTACATTGGTGGTGGTGCTGCAACCTTTGTATGTTTGGCACTTCTACTTGCTTTACCAAATGTAGAAAAAGCAATTTCTGGAGAAGATGCTGATCCAGTCACGACAACTCTTGTTGCGGCAATGGGTATGACAGGATACCGTATGGTGATTGTAGTGGTAATGGTTTCTTTTTTATCATGTTTACTCAGTTTACAAGCAGCAGCTAGTAGACTTCTTTTTTCCTTCGCTCGAGACGGAATGATCTTTGGCAGTAAACACTTAAACCATCTATCCAAATCTGGAAAAGTTCCAGTGAATGCTTTGATTGTCACGGGTCTCATTCCGATTGTCATTGCAAGTATGGGACACTGGTTACAAGATGCAGTCACAACAATCATTAGTTTTGCCTCCGCAGGAATATATGTAGCGTTCCAAATGGTTGTGATTGCAGCTTTGTATGCTAGGTCCAAAGGATGGAAACCATCTGGATCGTTTACTTTGGGAAAATTGGGATTTCCCATCAATGCCATTGCTCTGTTCTACGGAATCACAGCGGTCGCCAATATGGTTTGGCCTAGAACACCAGAAGAACCTTGGTACATCAATTATGGAATGATTTTTACTTCACTAGTCGTTGTAGGCTCTGGAATCCTTTATCTTTTTCTAACGAAACCACATTTAAAAAGAAAAAGATCCTAGGAATATTCTGAATTGTTAATTTGATTTGTTTGGGATCAGTTTTCTACCTTTTCCCAAACTTGAAACTCTCCACCAAGAATTTCTTCATTTAAAATCAAACGAAAACCAGGTAAAAAACTACCACCAAACCCGTGAAAGGTGATAAGCTTCGACTTTGGTTTCAGCAAAAAAAGATTCTGTTTTAATGTTTGTAGATCTTTCAAAAACTGGTTTGAGGATTTATTTTTTTTTAAGTCAATAGAATGGCTTCCTCTCATTGTTTCATATAATGGGTTAAAACAATAATAATGTGAATGTCCATATGGGAATTGGGATAAAAAATCTGTATTATGAAACTGAACCCGATTGGTGCCCCAATGTTTTTTCAAAGTTTCAGATATAGTAAGGAGTTCTTGTCGAACTTCCAATCCATGTATCTCTAAGGAGTTTTTTGAAAGATAGGAAAGATAAATACAAAACTTTCCAACACCTGAACCTAAATCCACAACAGAAGTTACATTTTCTGATGCAAGATATTTCCAAGTTCTATCAATGACTGAAATGGGAGTCCACTGGAATGGAGAGAGTGTTTGTAAAGGCAAAGGAAGATACGAATCCCACTTCGCATCTGTCATTGGATCCCCTACGATGATTTTCCTTACCTTGTTGAAAAATTGGTTTCTCATTTTTCTATGTGTGTTACACCTTTTGCTTATGGACCAAAAGATTCAATATTTGAACCAAATGATCGAAATCATTGATAACAAAGTTACAATTTTTAAGAAAAACAAGTCCAAATTACCTCAAACAGCTTATGCTGCCGAAAAACAAGTCCTCACTCGTACCATTGAAGACACAATTAAATTGGCTGAGGAAATCAAACCGGTTCCCTTTTCTTTGATTAATGATTTGAAATCCCTAATCAAACAATTATAATAAAAACTCGCTTGGGAAGAGCGAGTTAGAAATGGATCCAAATTTTTGTTACCAAGTTCCTGTTGTCGTTGGTGCCGGAATTTCTGGCGCAGCGGTAGCTATGTTGCATCCGGATGTCATTATTTTTGATAAGGGACGGAAACTTGGGGGAAGAGTTTCTACCAAATTTGAAAACAATCCCTATCCATTTGACTTTGGCGCAACTATGTTTCAAGACTTAATGGAAGTTCGCTGGCTTGGACAAGAAACTAAGTATTCCATTCTAGAAATTTTGAAGTCAGAATCGGTAAAAATAAAAATCAAACCTATTTACGATGAATCACATTTTTATCCAGAAGATGGAATGTCCAATTTGGTTTTTTCCATGATGGGAAACGTAAAAAAAATCCAAAGCCATACTCTTAAAAAAATACATTCCAACGATGATAATGTTTGGAACTTAGATTTTTCACTTTCTGATTCAAAAAAAAAAGAAACGATTTCTGCACATTCAGTGATCCTAACCTTACCCATTCCACAAATCCTAGAAATCATTCAAAATTCTGCCAACAATTCTAACCTCAAACTTTGGGCAGAATTTTTATCAAACTATAACGACTACCGCAAAACTCTAGTTAGTTATTTTTACTGGGATCAGTGGAGACCAAACTGGACTGAACTTTCACTGGATCCAAATTCACGTATACCAGTGACAACAATTCTGGAAAGAGGCATTGATTGGGAATACCAAAGTTGGGAGAGTTTAAAATATCCCAAAGAATTCCATAATGGATCCGCCCTTCTTGTACAATTTGGAGCCATGTTTTCTGAGTCTCATTTTGAAGACTGGATGGATGAAAATAAAAATCCGACACCAAAATACAAAGAAATTCTGATTCAAGAGTTAAAAGAAAAGTATGGTGCCCCAGAACCAAACCTAATTTGGAACCACAGATGGAAATACGCTCAAGCACAAATTCAGCTCCTTGGAAAAGAAGGAGCTTTGGACTTAGATAGAGAAACATTTGAGGAATGGAAACAGCTATGCAAACGAACAAAAATAACGATTCTTGGCGATTGGCTGTTTGGTGCCAAAATTGAAAGGATAGTTGGAGGAATTTATTTTCTAAAACACAACAACCTTATTTAATCATTCTTTCGCAAGTATCTCTCTGAATTGATTGACTCTCCTTCTATTGGCAAATATATCCCAAAGACCCAAGATTGACTGGGAACGAACTTGCGCTTCTTGTTTTCCCTCTGGAAAATAAATTTCAACCCTATCAGGGAAACGAAAAACCTTTGTAAAAAAGATCACACGTATGTATTCTCCTTCTTTTTCTTCCTTGATCCATATGTTCTCTGATTCGCGGAAATACTTAGAAATTCTTTCGTAAGCAATCTGACGGGAAGTGGTATAGGTAATTGGATCAACTTTATGAACAAAATTGTATTCCATACTTTGACTAGAAACACAGTTAGGCGAAGGTGGGCATCCTCTCAGTTCCCCATCACTCACACCGGAAAGGGGACTCAGAACACTCATACAACAAATAAAAAAAACACTTAAAGCAGATTCCATATGTTCCAAAAATGAAAAGACTCTATTTTTTACTTGCAGAAATTGAAAACTTCCGACTTTTTATGGGCTCATGAAACGAACGACTCAATACACAATTTCTGGAATGATTATCATTATTACCTTACTCGTTGCGGTTGCCTTTTATTTTTCCAGTTTGGTTCTTTATCCCAAAGTGAATTGTAAACTAGACCACCATGTGTATTGTCAAGGCCCTTCGGAATTGGGTTTGGAATTTGAAGAAGTAGAAATTACAACGGCTGACAAATTAAACCTCGTTAGTTACTGGATACCCGCCAAACAAAACAAAGGTTCCATCATTATGGTCCATGGTCACGGGGGACAAAGAAACGAGGGACTTCGTTTTGCCAAAAGCCTTCATGAGGCAGGATACAATTTACTTTTACTCAGTTTACGCCGTAACCATGGTGGTTTTGCCTCAATGGGATTTCATGAACAAAAGGACGTGGATGCAGCGATTCAATTTTTAAAATCAAAAGGTTATGAAAAAATTGGTATCTTCGGATTTTCAATGGGTTCTGCGACAAGTATCATTGCAATGGCTGACCATCCAGAAATCCAAGCTGGAATTTTTAGTAGCGGGTATGGTAGTGCCATTGATGTTCTTGTGGAATCGGCAAAACGGGACTTTGGAATCCCTTATTACCCTCTTATTCCCGTTGTCAAACTAGCACTCAACTTGCGTGGAGATATGGACATTGATTCCGTTAGGCCCATTGATAAAATCGCATCCATTAGCCCAAGACCCATCGCCATCTTTCATTGTACGAAGGACGATTATGTAGATTATCACCATGCAAAGGATTTATATGCAAAGGCAGGTGAACCAAAATCTCTCTGGTCACCAGAATGCAATCGTCATGAACGTCTTTGGAACTTTGCACCGAAAGAAGCAGAAACGAGAGCCGTTGTTTTTTTTGAGAAGTATTTGAAATAGGATTGTTTTGTTCATAAGGTTAGTCCTTAAAAAAAAGGGAAAACTAATGTGAACCAATGGTTCGGAAGATTAAAAAGGATCTTTATGAGAAAAATAATTGCAGCCATTAATATGACAATCGATGGCTATTGTGATCATACTTCAGGAATTCCTGATAAAGAAATCCATCAACATTACGCTGTATTACTCCGAGAAGCCGGTGTGGCTTTATATGGAAGGATCACCTACCAACTAATGGAATTTTGGCGAACCGTTTTAGAAAATCCGACCGGTGACCAATCAATGTACGATTTTGCCGTTGCAATAGACAATACTCCGAAAATTGTTTTTTCTCGCACTTTAAAACACTTAGATTGGAAAAGCGCAAAATTAGCAAGTAAGGATCTAGAGCAAGAGGTATTGGAGCTCAAACAACAATCGGGTAAAAACGTATTCATTTGCAGTCCGAGTTTGATTCTTACGTTGACTAAATTAAATTTAATAGACGAATTCCAACTTTGTGTCCATCCCGTAATTGCGGGAAGTGGTTTGTCCTTGTTCAAAGACATCAAAGAAAAAATGATCCTAAAACTGACAAAAACAAAAGTTTTTGGCGCAGGCGCAATCATTCACTATTATGAACCAATTGTGAATCCATCTTCTTCTATATAATGATTGTTTTGCGATTGATTGGGATTCTGCTCGAAGGGGGACTCGACCTCTCCGCTGTTCGGACTTCCTGTCCGAACGACGCTTCGAGGCACGGCTTTGTTCGTCGCCTCCCTTCCGGGTCGGCTTTTCCGAATCATTGCTCCCTATGGGTCGCAACGAGTCGGCTCACAAAACTGTTCGAGTCGATTTGATTGTATATAATGATTGTTTTGTGATGAATAGGATTCTGCTCGAAGGGGGACTCGAACCCCCACACCTTGCGGCACTACCACCTCAAAGTAGCGTGTCTACCAATTCCACCATCCGAGCGGGTGTGTATGTAGGACAGGTTAGGAAAACGGGTTCTTTCGTCAAGGAGATGAATTTTCTCTTGTCACTTGCACTCACCATTCGGTAGGTTGTAGGGGTCACAAGTATGCAAGTATCCGATCTTACCTTCCGACTCAAACTCCTCCTGACCGGCTTCATTTCCCCTATTTTTGTTTTAGTTGGCCTATTACTTTCATCCCCCTATTGGTTAAAGTCTTCGGAAACTTACCAAAAATCAGATGTAGCGGTTCTCGAGGTGATAAACCCGCTACCTTCAAAAAAAAATCTTAAGGCAGTCGTTACACTTTCGGAACGAGCGGATTTTAAAAAACTAATTCTTGTTATTCGAGAAGATAAAACACTAAACCAATTATATTCCCCCAGTGAACGGGAATCCAAAATCAAAGATGTTTTAATTTCACAAGGAATGAGTCCGACTCTTTTGTCCTCACTCATAATCTCAACATCCAAAATGGGTGACACAGACGAGGCATCCAAAAACCTATTAAAAATAGCCGTTTCTGACAACCTAGGAAGCATTTTACTCCTCACTCGGGAGTATGAAACCAAAAGAGTTTTAGGAACTTATCGTAAAACCTTAGCTAGTTTGCCTATCAAGGTAACAGCTTATGGATTCCCATCCGAGATTTCGGGATCTAATTGGTTTTTAACAGAAGATGGGGTCAAAGAAATCACCGGCGAATTTGTACGTTATCTGTATTCTTATATTAGAGGTGTCCTATAAATGGATGAAATTAAAGATTCCAACGAACTGATAGAGCAACGCATTCAAAAAATTAACGATTTAAAAGCCAAAGGAATCAACCCCTATCCTCTTCGTTTTTTTCCCAATGCCGATTCCAAATCACTCATTGCAGGATTTGATCCAAACCAAACGGAAAAAAAATCCTTCAAACTGGGTGGCCGATTGCACGCAAAACGTGTGATGGGAAAAGCAAGTTTTGCACATTTAAAGGATGCAGAAGGTCTCATCCAATTGTATGCCACTCGTGATGATTTAGGGGAAGAAAATTATTCTCTATTTAAATCACTCGATTTAGGTGATTGGATTGGAATCGAAGGATGGCTTTTCCAGACGCAAAAAGGAGAAACAACGCTCCATCTAACAAGCGTTCAACTGCTTGCGAAATGTATCCGCCCTCTTCCTGTTGTCAAAGAAAAAGACGGAGTCATTTACGATGCGTTTTCAGACGTAGAACAAAGATACCGCATGCGTTATGTAGACTTGGTAGTGAACGAACATGTAAGGGAAACATTTAAAATGCGTTCTCGTATCATTTCAGAAATTCGTAAATTTTTAACGAATGAAGGATTTTTGGAAGTTGAAACTCCTATGATGCAACCGATTGCTGGTGGTGCTGCGGCAAGGCCATTTGTTACCCACCACAACACACTCGATATGGAACTATTTTTACGAATAGCTCCTGAGCTTTATTTGAAACGACTGATTGTTGGTGGAATGGATCGAGTGTTTGAACTCAACAGAAACTTTCGTAACGAAGGAATCTCCACAAAACACAATCCAGAATTTACCATGATGGAAGCCTATATGGCCTTTGGCGATATGGAAACGATGTTGTCTCTCACAGAGCGAATGATCGTTTCTGTTGCCGAGTCCATTGGAAAAGGTTTAAAGTTTGCTTACGGAAAAGATCAAATTGATCTCTCGGCTCCATGGAAACGAGTAAAATACATAGATATCATTAAAGAATACTCAGGAATTGATTTTAGTCAAATCACTGAACTAAAGGATGCGATTGCACAAGCAAAAGCCAAAGGAGTGGATTCTTCTGATTCTGTTTCCATTTGGAAAGTATGTGACGATGTTTTTAGTTCTCTAGTAGAACCTCACCTCATCCAACCAATCTTTATCACTGATTTTCCAAAGGAACTTTCACCATTGGCGAAATCGGGAGAGAACGATCCAAAATATGTGGAACGATTTGAACCTTATGTGGCAGGACGCGAAATTGGAAACGCATTTACTGAGTTAAATGATCCATTCGACCAAAGAGAACGGTTTGAAGAACAAGTGAAACAAAGAGAAGCCGGAGACGACGAAGCTTTTATGATGGATGACGATTATATCCGCGCACTTGAATACGGACTTCCACCCACAGGTGGCCTTGGGATAGGAATTGACAGGCTTGTCATGTTACTCACTGACTCACATTCGATCCGTGATACGATCCTATTCCCACTCATGAGACCGGAATAGAATCGCAGGCAAAAATTAAAAAAATGAAACTATGGGGCTTTATCGCTTAAAACTTTTAGCGATAAAGTTTTAGAGCATAAAAAAAGCCTCCTAGGATGTTTCCAGGAAGGCTTTTTTATTAAATCGAAACCGGTTACTTTTTATTGATATTGAGCTTTGGTTCTGATTCGATGGTGCGAATTAGTTTTGATAAGTTAGATTGAAACGTAGCAGTTTGGCTTGAACTTAAGTTGTAGTTGATTGTCTCTTTTCTGTTTGTATAACTAATCGCAATATTTTGGCTCTCACCGATTTTTGGGATGAGTTCTGAAGAGATCGCAGAGCTAATGATAATGGTATCAGAATAATCGGTATTTGTCCGTTTTAGGTTGTACCAAGTCTCTCCTAACTTTAATGACACTCCAATTGGGATGTCTACGTCAAAGGTTCCAATTTCATAAAGAAGAAAGTACTGCACAAGACCCGTGCCATTGTCCCTTTCTGCTTTGAAATACACACAAGGACGTTTTCCAGGAAACAACCAAAGAAATTTCTGCAAACAAATCTCTTTGGAAATAGCCGTTTGTTGCTCTAAGGTAGGTTCCGGTGTGACCACATAGGCTTTGGTTCCCGAACAGGAAACTAGAACCAGAAAAGTGAGAAAAATGGAGGAAATTCGGGTGAGAGAGAAGATTCTTTCCATGATAAGCTCAACCTTTTTCGAGGTGCAAGGTTTGGCAAAGGAAAAAATCCTGTTCCTATGGTATCTTATCCCAAAGGAAAAATAAAAGTCCTACTTCTGGAAAACATCCACAAGGATGCTTACGAACTTTTCCACCGAGACGGTTTTGACGTGTCCCTCGTCAAAGATGCGATGGAAGAAGCGGAACTCATCGAAAGAATATCCGATGTACATGTTTTGGGCATACGCAGCAAAACAAATGTTACAATCAAAGCTCTTGCGAATGCTAAAAAATTAATGACCATTGGATGTTTCTGTATCGGAACCAACCAAGTGGAATTGGACGAAGCTGAAAAACGTGCCATTCCTGTATTTAATGCACCATACAGCAATACTAGATCGGTGGCAGAGCTTGTCATTGCCGAGATCATAATGCTTGCAAGAAAAGCAACAGATCAGTCGCGAGATGTCCATTTAGGTAAATGGAATAAAATTGCAAAAGGTTGTTTCGAAGTTCGAGGCAAAACTTTAGGGATCATTGGTTACGGACATATCGGATCCCAAGTTTCCGTACTTGCGGAATCTATGGGTATGAAAGTTGTCTTTTATGATATTATTTCCAAATTGCCGCTTGGAAACGCATCTTCTGTACATAGTTATGAAGAACTACTCAAACAATCCGACTTTATAACTTTCCATGTTCCTGAAACAGATGAAACCAAAAATCTATTTCGAAAAGAACATTTGAATTTAGTCAAACCAGGTGCTTATCTATTAAACCTTTCCCGTGGAAAAGTATTAGAAATTGATGCATTGGTCGAAGGACTAAAATCTGGAAAACTTGCTGGTGCCGGAGTGGATGTGTTTCCAGAAGAACCAAAATCGAATGATGATCCCTTCGTAAGTCCATTACAAGGTTTACCAAACGTCATTCTTACACCGCATGTCGGTGGTTCTACAGAAGAAGCCCAAAAGAACATTGGATCAGAAGTGGCTGAAAAATTATTAAAATATGTGAATAATGGATCCACTACTTTTTCTGTAAACTTTCCAAATATTGAATTAGGCAGTTTGAAATCGGGTTACCATAGAATTCTCAATATCCACCAAAACCAACCAGGTTTTTTAAGAGATATCAACTCCATCATTTCCGAATTAGGTGGAAATATTTTGACACAAAACTTGAGTACGTCAGCAAACATTGGTTATTTGAGCATGGAAATTGATAAAAACCTGGGCGATGAATTGAAAGACAAAATCAAAGCCCATAAACATTCGATCCGAACTCGAATCCTTTATTAGGAAAATAATGGGAAGGATAAATCCAAATGATTGAAATCCTTCCCATTTTTACTCACTCACCTCTTCGCAACTTTAGTTATCTCGTTTTTTCCAATCGAACAGGCGAGGCATATTGTATTGATCCCTTTGATGCAAAACAAATCCTAAATCATTCACAAAAGTTAGGAGTGAAAATCAAAGGAATCTTAAATACGCACGAACATGGTGACCATACCCAAGGAAATTTAGAGCTAAAAGAAGAAACTAAAGCGGTTGTCTACGGACATAAGGACGCAAAACACAAAATTCCAGGGATGGATCAAACTTTAGAAGAAGGTGATATCGTTTTTTCTGTCGAAGAGGAATCTCTGACAGTTTGGGACACACCAGGCCATACATTTTCTCACCTAAGCTTTGTTCGTAGAAACCCAAAAACCATCTTAGGAATTTTTTCCGGAGATACTTTATTTAATGCGGGAGTGGGAAATTGTTTTCGAGGAGGAGATCCCAATGTTTTGTATGAAACCATTACTTCTCGTTATGAAAACCTTCCCGATACCTGTTTGCTTTATCCAGGCCATGATTATTGGGACAACAATCTAAAGTTTGCAGAACATATAGATCCAAAAAATGCGTTTCGGGACAATTACAAATCTTCCTTAATGCCTCTTCAAATTTCTGAAATGGGTGCAGAAAAAAACCTAAACCCTTTTTTTAGAAGGAATACAATCTCTGTCAAAGATCGACTTACGGAGCTAAAGGAAACATACTCAAATGATCGATCTATATTTTTGACACTAAGAAAACTAAGAGATCTTTGGTAATTTTGTATTTTACAAGCAAGAAAGTAAGATAATACTTTAGCCAATGACGATCATCACTATTTGTTTACTTGTTTCAATCGGCCAAATTTATTTAGCAAAAGGAATTGTTGCCCTTGCAATGGCAAAAGAAGGAAAAGGTTACGACAACCACCACCCGAGAATGCAACAAGCAAAACTCTCTGGTTGGGGTGCTCGTGCAAACGGTGCACATCAAAACGGGTTTGAAGCATTTTCCATTTTTTCTATCGCCATTTTATTCAATCTTCTCCTGGAAGTTGATTTCTATTGGTTAGAAATTCTCGCGATGAGTTTTGTAGCTTTGCGATTTTTATATATTTATCTTTATATTGCTGATTTACCGAAAGCAAGGTCAACCATTTGGACTTTAGCATTTCTTTGTACAATGTTTATCTATTTACTACCGATTCTCCCTTGAGAAAATTCCACTATATCTATTTCACTTTTTTTCTCCTATGTTTGGTTAGTTTTTTTCTCTATTCCCAAACAGAAGAAAAAGAAGAAACAAAAGAATACCACTCTAGAGAGTTTGATTTTCAAAAAGCCAAACGAGTTCTAAAACGTTTTTATAAAAAAGTGGGAACGGATTTTTATTGCGGATGTCCCTTTTCCGAAGACAAGGAAGTTTTAGGAAGGCTTAAAATTGATTTTGAATCCTGTGGACTCGCAAGTAGAAAAGACAACCTCCGCCAAACATGGATTGAATGGGAACACATAGTCCCTGCTTATAGTTTTGGGAATTCACTTGAGTGTTGGACAAAAAAGGATTGTGAGGTCAATGGAAAACCGGTGCGGGGACGAAAATGTTGCAGGGCCACCGATCCTGAATTTAATCGAATGGAAGCGGATATGCACAATATTGTTCCTGTTCCCGGTGAAATCAATGCAGACCGTGGAACCTTCTCGTATGGCGAAATTGAAGGTGAAGAAAGAAACTATGGGTTATGTGATTTTGAAATCAATTTCAAAGAACAAACAGCGGAACCCAAACCCAATATTCGCGGAGACATTGCTCGAACCTACTTTTATATGGAATGGAAGTATGGAATTCCGGTTCCAGAAAATAGACGAAAACTTTATGAATCTTGGGATAAACAAGATCCTCCTGATACTTTTGAAATCAGAAAAAATGAAATCATAGAAAGAATCCAGAAAGTCAAAAATCCCTTTATTGATTGAATCGCAAACTACATTCGGATTCTAAAAAATTACGAAAGACCATCATCCTTCTGGAGGGAGTTCGGTTACTCGGATGGATCACCCAAACACTTCCAAAGTTTTCTAAAGTTTTGTCAGTAAGTATGGAAACCAGTTTTCCTTCTTGGAGATATTCTTCAATGTCCCAAAAGGAACGAATGAGAACACCTTTTCCTTTCAGTCCCATTTGAACAAGGCTTGCAGCATCATTCGACAAAAAGGTTCTTTTCTTTGTCACATCACTTAAAGACAAATTTGTTCCAGTAAATTGAATTGTTTTATGTAAATCCAAATACAAAAGATTATGTTTTTCTAAATCTTTTGGAGTAAGTATTTTTCCTTTCGTTTCTAAATACAATGGACTTGCAACAATGGATATTCTATTTTTAAATAACTCTGTTCCAACAAGTCCCGACGGAACATCTGTTCCAACACGTATCCCAATATCAATCGACTCTTCCATAAGATCGAGCAAACTATCTGTAACAATGAGTTGGATGGTAATTCTTGGGTTTTGTTCTTGGAACTTTTCTATGATTTCTGATACAAAATTCTTGGACATGGAACTTACACAAGTTACCCGAAGTGTTCCCTCTAACTCATCTTTGCTGGTTAATGAATTTTCTAGCTCCTTCACACTTTCAATGACAGCGATCACTTTTTGAAAAATTAAGTCAGCCTCTCTTGTGGGAATCACCTTTCTTGTGTTTCGATAAAACAACTGTGTATTCCAAAGTTTTTCTAAACCCTGGATCCTTTTGGCAACCGCTGCCTTTGTTACCCCCAGGCGGGCGGCAACTTGGGTAAAACTACGGTCCTGGACAACGAAAACAAAGGTTTTTAGGTCATCTAGGTCTCGAATGGGTGGAATCATTTGTTTATTGTAAACCATTAATATACAATCAGTCAATCAAATACACTATTGAATATTTTTTATTTACAAAATTAGGATCCCAGAAAGACCGGGTGCTATGAATGCAATAGAAACCAACGGAATCACATTAGCTAGTCTAGTGTTACGAATCGCTATCGGAGCCAACCTATTAGGTCATGGCATTGTTCGCATGGGAAACAAATATGAAGTTTTTCGGGAATGGATCAAAACCCTTTTTTCTGATACTCCTCTCCCTTCCGTTCTGTTGAGTGCAATGGGGTATATCATACCTCCCATGGAACTACTATTAGGTGTCCTCATTATTTTAGGATGGAATACAAAATGGAGTTTGGTATTGGCTAGTTTACTCATGTGTTCACTCATATTTGGAATGTGTTTACTTGAAAAATGGGAGATCGTTGGAATCCAAATGATTTATATGGTCTGTTATTTTTTTGCTTTGAATTCGGTTGATAACCAAATCCTATCGGTTGACTCATTTTTAAAAATGAGGAATTTATGAAAGCAATTGCCGCCGTTTATGATACCAATGAGAAAAATTCTGTATTGCGAACGTTAGATGTTCCGATCGAACCAATTGGCCCCCACGATGTTCGAGTAGAAGTCAAAGCGATTTCTGTCAATCCTGTCGATTATAAAATCAGAAATTCGATCACAAAGGAAAATCCAGGTCCTAGAATTTTAGGATGGGACGCTGCAGGTGTGGTGACAGAACTTGGAGCTAAAGTTTCCACCTTAGAATTGGGAGACGAGGTCTTCTACGCAGGTGATATCAAACGACCAGGAAGTAATGCAGAATTTCAACTAGTTGACGAGTGGATCGTTGGTAAAAAACCAAAAAACTTAAATTTTAAAGAAGCGGCTTCACTTCCTTTAACAACGATTACTGCTTATGAATCTATTTTTGATAAATTAAAAATGGATTCATTCACAAATAAAACAGTTCTTGTTGTTGCAGGTGCGGGAGGTGTGGGAAGTATCGCCATCCAAATTTTAAAACAAAAAACAAAGGCAAAGGTCATTGTGACTGCATCGCGTGAAGAATCGATTTCTTGGGTCAAATCACTCGGTGCTGATTTGGTAGTGAATCCAAACAAAGATTACCAGGAACAAATCCAAACTTTTGGACTCAATGGAGTGAATGAAGCACTTCTCTTTAGTGATCCGAAGGATCATTTCGAAAATTTGGCTAAGGTGCTCCTTCCTTTTGGAAATATTTGTTCTATTGTCGAATCAGATTCTCCTCTCAACATGAATCTCCTTAAATCAAAAAGTAATGGATATTTGAATGAGTTTATGTTTACGAGATCTATGTATCAAACAGAAGACCGAATCAAACAAAAACATTTATTAGAGGAAATTGCTGGGTTCGTAGAGAAGAAAAAAATCATCCCAACGGACAAATTAGATTTGGGTGAGATGAGTGTAGAAAGTCTAAACAAAGCACACGAACTTTTACAAACAGGAAAAACAATCGGTAAAATTGTACTCGGAGGAATGAGAAAATGAATACAGGTCTTAAAGATAAAAAAGTTTTAGTGACAGGATCCACAAAAGGGATCGGATTCCAAACCGCTCTTAGTTTCGCAAAAGAAGGGGCGGAAGTTTTTATCCATGGTCGGTCGGACAAAGCGGTAGAAGCTGCCATCACAGAAATCAAATCCATCTTACCTAATGCAAAGTTAGGTGGAGTGTCAGCGGATTTAGCTTTTGAAGAAGGAATTCAAAAATTAACCAAACAAATTCCTGAACTTGACGTGTTAGTCAACAATGCTGGTTATTTTGAACCCAAACCCTTTTTTGAAATTAAGAGAGAAGATTGGAAACAAATGTATGAAACCAATGTCTTAAGCGGAGCTGAACTCACACAAAATTATTTGAAAGGAATGTTAAAAAGAAATTCAGGTCGGATTATTTTTGTTTCGAGTGAATCAGCACTAAACATTCCTGTAGAGATGGTGCACTACGGTATGAGTAAAACAGCTCAACTTTCCATCGCACGAGGAAGTGCCGAAGTTTGTAAGGGAACGAAGGTCACGGTGAATTCGGTTTTACCGGGGCCTACACTCTCCGAAGGAGTGGAAGAATTCATTGAAGCCCTTGCAAAAGAAAAGGGAAAATCGAAGGAAGAGATGGCAACCGATTTCATTCGGGAAAATAGACCCTCATCCCTTGTGGGGAGGTTCGCCAAACCGGAAGAAATCGCCAATGTCATTGTTTTTTTAGCAAGTGACCTTGCCTCCATGATCAACGGTTCCTCTGTCAGAGCGGACGGTGGAGTTTATAAATCGATTTGAAAAAAAGAGGAATGGCAGTTCTCTCTAAATTTGGGAAAAGAGATTTTGCTTCATTTACAGAAAACTGCCCGATTTCCAAGCTGGAACTTGTATGAAAGAATATGACATCATTGTCATTGGTGCGGGTGCAGGTACAAAACTTGTGACCCCACCTTCCAAAATCGGGAAACGAGTTGCCGTGTTTGAAAAAGAGACTCCCGGAGGGACTTGCCTCAACAGAGGTTGTATCCCATCTAAAATGGTCATTTATCCATCCGAACTCATTCGTATGACAGAAGACACGGAAAAGTTTCCTGTTTTTTTTAAAGAAAAACCAGTGGCTGATGTGGCAGAAATTTTCAAACGGGTGAATGCGACGGTAAAATTAGATTCCGATTCCATTCCGCTTGCTTACGAAAAAAATCCGAATATAGACTATAATCCCAAACAAGTTCGATTTATCGACAAACGCATTCTTTCCGACGGAGAGGAAACCTATACCGCCAAACATATATTTATTGTGACTGGAACAAGACCCAATATCCCAGAAATTCCTGGATTAAAGGGAACTCCCTTTTGGACTTCCAGAGAGGCTTTGTCTCCAGACAAATTTCCAAAATCACTTCTCATTATTGGAGCTGGATTTATTTCTTTGGAACTGGGTGCAGCCTACAAAGCTTATGGTTGTGAGGTGACTGGACTCACGAGAACAGATGTTCTTCGAACAGCCGATGGAGAGATCAAAAAAGAATTAAACAAACATCTACCCTTTCCTATCGAATCACATTACCAAATTGAAACGGTAGAATTCAAAAATGGCCTTTTTACGGTCACAGGAAAAACGCCTGATGGGAAATCTACCATTCATTCAGCAGAACGGCTTCTTGTGGCCACAGGAATTCGACCAAATACCGATGACTTAGGCTTAGAACATACAAAGATCCAAACAAACGATAATGGCTACATCCAAGTGAGTGACCACTTAGAAACCACGGAACCAGGAATTTATGCGTTCGGTGATGTGATCGGTCGTTTTTTCTTCAGACACAGTGCCAACTTCGAAGGAGAATATCTCTTTGATCACTTGTATGGAACCAAGGAAAATCTTCCCATCCAGTATCCACCGATGCCAGAAGCAGTGTTCACTCATCCACAAATTGCCAGTGTAGGTTATACGGAAGAAGAACTCATTCAAAAACAAATTCCTTATTATAAGGGAGTCAACCCCTATTCTTCCAGTGCAACCGGAATGGCAAGAATGTCCGATTCTGGATTTGTAAAAGTTCTTGTTTCTAAAGAAACCGAACAAGTGATAGGTGCTCATATTATAGGTGACGAAGCGGCAAACCTCATTCACCAAATTCTACTTGGAATGTATTTAAAAGCAAAACTTGATGATTATTTGGGAATGATCTATATCCACCCAGCAATTTCCGAAATTACTAGAAATGCATTTAGAAAAGTAAAAGAAGAAAAACTAAAAGGTGTCAGGTGAAAAAGTTTTTATTCAATCGTTTTGATAAAGAAACCCTAAAAAAACGGGTAGAAAAAGACACAAGGGAACGCCGTGTCATTTCCTTTTACAGATATGTAAAACTAGAAGATCCACTTTTATTTCGGGACAAACTGTATGATGCCTTCGAAGATTTAGGAATCCTTGGTAGGATTTATTTAGCAAAAGAAGGGATCAACGCACAATTTTCCATTCCGGCGGAAAACTATGATTTACTTCGAACCACAGTGGATTCTATTCCCGAACTAAACCAAATCTATTTTAACGATGCTGTGGAAGATAAAAAAGAAAGTTTTATCAAACTCGCCATCAAGGTTCGTAAAAAAATCGTGGCGGACGGACTCGATGATTCAAAATTTGATCCCTCAGATGTGGGAACCCACCTAACGCCACTCGAGTTTCATAAAACCTTAGAAGAACCCGGGGTTATCGTTGTAGACCTTCGAAACAATTATGAATCAGAAGTGGGACATTTTGAAAATGCCATTTTGCCAGATGTAGGAACCTTTAGAGAAGAACTACCACTTGTGGAAGATATTTTAAAGGATAACAAAGACAAAAAAATTCTACTCTACTGCACGGGAGGAATTCGCTGCGAAAAAGCGAGTGCCTATTTAAAGTATAAAGGATTTTCGAAGGTACACCAACTTCGAGGCGGGATCATCAACTATGCAAAGGCTGTCCAAGATGCAGGTTTACCTTCCAAATTCAAAGGCAAAAATTTTGTATTTGATGACCGGTTAGGAGAACGAGTGACCGATGATGTCCTCACCGTTTGTTATGTTTGTGGAAAACCAAGTGACCGCCATACCAATTGTGCTAACCTCGGTTGCCATGTACTTCTTGTCCAATGTGAAGATTGTTCCAAAGAACTTCTAGGATGTTGTTCTGAAGAATGTAAAAGTATCATACTACTTCCCGAAGAAACACAAAAAAACCTAAGAAAAGAAAACATCAAAAACAAAAAATACCCGACACACCACCTAACAAGGAAACTAGTAGGAAAATAAATGCAAAAATACGCCATCGAATTAGAAGGATTAGAAAAAACATATGGGAGTGGAGTGAAGGCCCTTCGCTCGATTAACCTCAAGGTAGAATCGGGAGATTTTTTTGCCTTACTTGGTCCAAACGGTGCAGGGAAATCCACAACCATTGGAATTTTAAGTTCTCTCATAGGTAAAACAGGAGGGAAAGTCAAAATCTTCGGAACCGATATCGACACAAATCCCGACCTTGCCAAAACCTATCTCGGAATTGTTCCCCAAGAGTTTAATTTTGGAATTTTTGAAGCTGTAGAACAAATCCTAATCAACCAGGCCGGTTTTTATGGGATCCCTTACAAGGAAGCCAAAGGAAAAGTAGAATATTATTTAGAAAAGTTGTCTCTCATCGACAAACGAAAGTCAGCCGCCGGCCAACTCAGTGGAGGGATGAAACGTAGGCTTATGATCGCAAGGGCGCTAGTTCACGATCCAAAACTTCTGATTTTAGATGAACCAACAGCAGGTGTGGATATTGAAATTCGCCGTTCTATGTGGGAATTTTTAAAAGAACTAAACCAAGCAGGAAAAACTATCATTCTCACCACTCATTATTTAGAAGAAGCAGAATCTCTTTGTAAAAACATCGCAATCATCGACAAGGGTGAAATTGTAGAGAACACCTCGATGAAAAAACTCCTGCACCGTTTGGACAAAGAAACTTTTATTATCGACTTAAAAAAATCCATCAAATCAAAACCAATGTCCAAAAAATTCACCTGGGAATGGTTAGATGATCATAGTTTAGAAGTACAATTGGATAAAAATGAATCTGTAAACCAATTGTTTACCGAACTCACAAAACTAAAATTAGAAGTATTAAGTCTTAGAAACAAATCAAATCGTTTAGAAGAACTTTTTTTATCATTAACAGGAAAAAACTAACTATGTGGAAACAGAATTTTACCGCATTACAAACCATTGTCAGACGAGAATGGATAAGAATCATTCGTATTTGGATACAAACACTCATCCCACCGGTCATTACGATGGCCCTATATTTTCTAATTTTTGGTGAACTCGTTGGCCGCCAAATTGGAAAAATTGGAGATTTTACTTATATTGAATTTATAGTTCCTGGTCTCATTATGATGAGTGTCATCACAAATTCTTATAACAATGTGGTTTCTTCTTTTTTCTCTAGTAAGTTTCAAAAAAATATAGAAGAGTTACTCGTTTCACCAACTTCACCTTATACAATTGTCATTGGATATACATTTGGTGGAATTGTAAGAGGTATTTTTGTAGGGATTCTTGTGACTCTCACTTCTTTATTTTTTACAAACCTCCGTTTCCATAATCCATTTGTGATTCTATTTACAGTTCTTATGACATCAATTTTATTTTCTCTAGGTGGATTTTTCAATGCACTGTTTGCAAAAAAATTTGATGATGTAACAATCATTCCCACTTTTATTTTAACTCCTCTCACATACCTTGGTGGAGTTTTTTATTCGGTGAAAAACCTTCCTGGTTTTTGGCAAACGGTTTCTTATTGTAATCCCATCCTTTATATGGTGAACTTATTTCGGTATGGATTTATCGGAGTAACCGATGTGAATTTATATTTTTCCTTTGGTTTTATCACTTTACTCTCTGGAATTCTTTTTATCATCAATGTGAGGTTAATGAAAATTGGTTATGGCATCAGAAACTAAAGAATCAAGACTCAGTCGGATGGAAAAAATCCTTTCGCAAAAATTCCAACCAAGCTCCCTTTCCCTTCGAGACGTTTCTCTGGAACATGCGGGTCACCCCGGAATGACCAAGGATTCGAAAGAAACTCATTTCCGTTTGCAAATGGTTTCCTCGTTATTTTCCGGAAAATCCACTGTCGAAAACCACCGATTGGTCTACGCGGAACTCGGAGAAGAATTTAAGAAAGGACTCCATGCTTTGGAAATGGACCTTTCTGCCCCATAACCCAGTCTAATAGATATGACCAAACCAGTTCTTATCAGCTTTAAACTTTGTCCCTATGTACAACGATCTGTCATCAACCTACTCGAAAAAAAAGTTGATTACGATATCAAATACATTGACCTCGCAAACAAACCCGATTGGTTTTTAAAGATATCTCCTTTTGGAAAAGTTCCCGTCTTACAAGTAGGAGACGATGTGATTTTCGAATCCGCTGTCATCAATGAGTATCTGGATGAAACAAGCACACCGGCCCTTCATCCCAAAGACCCCATCCAAAAAGCAAAACATAGATCCTGGATCGAGTTTGCAAGTGCCCTCCTTGTCGACCAATACGGATGGACGATGGCAAAGGAAAAAACCGATTCCGATAAAAAGAAAGAAGACCTACTTTCCAAATTCAAAATTTTAGAAGCTGGACTGCCTTCTCCAACTGGGGACACACTTTATTTTGCTGGTTCCAAAATGCATTTGGTGGACACTGCTTTTGCCCCATTTTTTATGAGGTTACAATTTTTGGCAGATCACAAACCAGAACTTTACTTACTAAAAGATTTTCCTAAAATTACGAAATGGAGTGAAACTCTACTTTCATTGCCATCGGTAAAGAATTCTGTTTTACCAGAAGTGCCTAAAGAATATCTTGAATTTATCAAAGCCCACCATTCGTGGATGGGAGGAATACTATAGGATGACAATCCCAGAAATCCAAAAGAAAATTGAAGATGGGCTACCCGGCTCTAAAGTGGAAATTCTTGATCCCTATCGGGACGGAGTCCATATCAAGGCAGTGGTAACCTTTTCCGGTTTTTCCGGCAAAGGTCTCATTGAACAACACCGTATGGTGTATGCTACTTTGAAAGATGAATTAAAAGAAGAAATCCATGCATTGGCATTGGAAACTAGGAGCGAATAACCATGGAACAAGAGTTAAAGGATAAAATTGAATCCTTAATCAAATCAGAAAACGTGTTTCTATTTATGAAAGGAACACCGGAAATGCCACAATGTGGATTTTCTGCTGGAGTAGTCACCACACTCAAACAACTCGGAATCCCTTTTGGATCATTTAATGTTCTTTCTGATATGAAAATCAGAGAAGGAATCAAAGAATTCACAAACTGGCCAACCATTCCGCAACTCTATATCAAGGGTGAATTTGTGGGCGGTCATGACATCACCATCCAAATGGCTCAGTCCGGTGAACTGACAAAAAAAGCGGGATAAACTCGAATGATTCGCCTCTACCAATATGATACTTGTCCCTACTGCCAAAGAGTGATTCGCACTGCGGAATCACTTGGACTTGTGGTGGGAAAAGACATAGAATACGTAGAGGCTTTTCAAGGAACTCCTGGCCGAGCAGAAGTAGTAAGGCTTGGAGGACAATCCCAAGTTCCGTTCCTTGTGGATGGCAATATCCAGATGTATGAATCTGCTGACATCATTGCTTATTTAAGATCCAAATATTCTTAAAAAATCTTTTCTTTGCGTATCAGTTCGAAGTAAATTACTTACGTTTCGAACGAAGCCTTCGATACGCACATCTCACAACAAATCTAGTATCATATTTTTAGAATAAAACCATTGATAAACGAATCAATCGATCAATGGAAACCCAGTAAATCCAAAATTTTATCCCCAACAAACCTCGGTTTGCCAGAATAGGGAAATTCATGGATATAAAGCACCGGATTGAAATTGATTTCTAAGATGGCATAAGTCTTGGGATCAGGTTTCAATTCAATCCGAGAAGAGATGATATCGATCCCACAAATCATAGCCCCAGCCGCTTTGGCCGCAGAGACTGCAATGGCCTTAAAATCCGGGTGTACATTGTCTGTCACATCTAATGAATCCCCGCCGGTAGATATATTGGAGTTCTTTCTTAGGAAAACCTTTTTTCCGAAATCAGGAACAGAATCAAAACCAAGACCTTGGTCTTTTAGAATTTGTAATTCGACTTCGGACATCTGAATTTTTTCTAAAGCAGTTTTATGACCTTCCCCCCGTCTTGGGTCTTCGTTCTTTTTTAAAATCAAATCCCGAATGGAACTTTTCCCATCCCCTATAACGTTTGCTGGCACTCGGTTACAAACGGCGATCACTTTATCCCCAAGAACTAAAAATCGATACTCAGGCCCTTCGATAAATTCTTCAATGATGATAGAATTTGAAAGTCCAAGGGCAATGTTGACAAATGATGTAAACTTATCTATACTATCTCCCGGTTCGGAGATTCCAATCCCCAGTCCAAAGTTGGTGGTTACGGGTTTGATCACTTTTTTCTTATCAAAAAAGAAAGTATAGTCGGCAAGGGCTGTTTCCAAATTTGAATAATTTCTGCCAACAGGAACACGAATCCCATTTTCCTCTAACACAAGTTTGGAGGCAATTTTGTTCTCCATCACAAGGTAGGTCATCAAACTATCGAGCCTTGTTTTACTTGCCTCTTTGACAAACTCGGAATGATTTCCTTGTACGAGACGAAGGAAATTTTCCTTACGATCCACCATCTCGATTTGGATTCCACGAGTTAAGGCATCTCGAATGATGATTTGTGTCGAAATTTCTAAATCTTCAAAGCCAGAAGGTAATGGTTTTGTATCCGTCACTTCAAACCCCACTACAAAGTTTTAAGGGTTTGATTTGAATGGGTTTTTGATTTTTCTTTAAATGGCTGCCTTCTAAGTTTTCTATCTTTTGTTGTTCATAAATGGACTGAACACTTAAATCTTCATAATACTTCACAAGATTCGGTGGAAGTGGGTAATTCAGAAGTTCCTCTTTATGCAATTTAGCAAGAGTCAACCCAAACTCTCGAAAACTAGATTTATGAATTTCTAAATCAAGTTCAGACATAGTAGAACCAAGTTGGCTAGGATCATTCCATTTTTCCCAAAGACTTTCCCAAGCTTTACTATAGGCGCCATTTGCATCATTTTCATCTAAAAGATCAGCGATAGGTTGGATTTCTACAAAGAGTTGGTAAGTCAAATCCCGAAGACTCATCTCTTCCCCAAGAAATTTAATTTTAGTTTCTTCCTTTCGACCAAACCAAGTAGTCAGTTCTTGGTTTTTTCTCCAATCCGCCATCTCCACCAAATCAGATTTAGGTGATTCATTCAACATACAATAGAGAAGAACCATATGCAAAAAATAGAGTCTGTTTTCTTCGACACCGATCGCAGAAAATGGATCCAAATCAAGAAGTCTAATTTCCAAATACTCCACACCACGTTCCAAAAGGGCATCCACTACACGTTCATCACCTTTCGGAACTTGTTTTGGACGGACAAGAGAATAGTATTCATTTTCCAATTGTAAAATATGGTCATTCAACTGGTTGGTAGGTTTTCCATTGAACTGTTTGTATGGAGTGTAGGATTTAGAAACTACCTGACACATATCTGAAGCATACTCTTCCAGCGAATTTACGGAGATAGGATATTTTCCTTGTACTTTACTTGTATAACCAATACTAGAAAGGCGAAGGGTTGTAGCAAAATCTGATTTTAAAGTTTTAGAATCTCGTTTTTTGATTTGTTTGGATTCTTCCGTAAACGTAACGTCCGTTAAGCTAGATGACCCAAATAAATACAATAAGGCTGGCGAAATTCTATAAAAGTTACGTATCGTATCAAAATAAATCTGCGATTTAGTTGTTGGTGTTAAAGGTTTTTTAAAACGTTTTTCTGAGACTACCGACAACATACAAGTATCGAAGGAAATATTGTAATGCACTCCCGAAATGGTTTGCATCTTCTTTCCATAACGATGGCCTAGTCCATTCCGATAGATGGTTTTTTTTCTACCTTCTATGGAAGTCCCATAGTTCCCTACTTCAATTTTGTTTTCTGTTGGTAAAACAGGAGGGATACTAAAAGGCCATAAGTATTCGGAACCCAATCGACTGACAGTAAAGGCATGTAACTCTGTGAGTTCTCGTAGAGCATCAGGAATGGATTTGTGCACATTCGTTGCATATTCAATTTGTGCTTCGGCAAAATCTGTTTTGATCAATGGATGGGTGAGACTTGATCCGAGTGATTTGGGATGAGGAGTGGATGCCAGCTGAGATTTTCCATCCACCCTGACACTTTCCCTCTCTAACCCGTGTTTGGCGCTAAGTAAACAAGTTCGGTATTCTTCTGATAATAAATTACGTGTTGAATTTTTTTTAGTCGATGTTAATAACTTTGATTTCATGGTTTAAAAACCTAAAGGGACTCCTTCCCCTTTGGGATCTGAGACGCCAATGAGACGGTCTCCCTCCCTAGTGATGGCAAATACTTTCGCACGATGCCTAATATATTGGACTTGATAAAATGGTAATTCCGTTTGCGGAAAACTGTCTTTTATTTCAGGATCTAAAAAAATCCGATCCGGTTGGAATTGGTGGTGGATCCTAGGATAGGATACACTTTCATACAAACTTTCCTTTTGGACCAAATATCGATATAGCGTATTAAAAATTGAGGTTGGGATTTGCGAACCACCCGGGGCTCCGATCACCATTTTGGTTTTGCCTGTCCCGTCGAGAAGGATGGTTGGGCTCATACTGGATAGAGGAGTTTTTCCTGGCTCAATGGCATTGGCCTTGGAACCCACAAGTCCATACAGATTAGGAACACCTGGAGCCACTGCAAAATCATCCATGGTATTGTTTAGAACAAGGCCAGTTCCTGGAACCATCTGGACTGCTCCAAAAATTCCATTTACTGATTGGGTTGTGGATACCGCATTCCCATCTTTATCCATAATGGAGATATGAGTGGTATTATAAGATTCTTGTTTTTGTTTTTCCTCTTTGGATTCGGGCCAACTCCCTGAAACCACTTTTTTTTCGATCTCATTTGTTTCTTCTTTGGCATAACTTGCAGATACTAGTTTAGACACCGGAACCGTTGTAAAACCCGGATCTCCGCCTAGTTCCGCCCGGTCACGGTAGGCCACTCGCATAGCTTCCGTAATACGAATTATCTCACCAACATTTCCCTTAGGAAAAGTATTTCGTTTTTGCATTTCCGAATACAGGTTCATCATAGTCACAAGATGAACCCCCGAACTGGGAGGAGGCATGGTAAGAATCGTATGTCCCCAAGTAGAAGAAACTAAAGGATCACTTACCTTTACTTGGTAGTTTTTAAAATCATCACTAGTAATAAAATTTTCATATTCTGAATAATACTGAGATACAAGTTGGATGGTCTCTCCATCCAGAAATTCCTTTTCAGAATTTTCAACAATCCGTTCCAATGTTTTGGCAAGGTCCTCCTGCTGGAGGAGTTCTCCTTCCCGAATGGCTCTGTTATCAATCCCAAAAACTTTTTTCATGGCTAAATTCATATCCGGCCAAGTTTTAGAAATGGCATTTGCCAAATCTCCATAGACAGAAAACCCATTTTTCGCATAACGAATAGCAGGTGCAATCACGACATTCAGTGGTAACTTTCCATGTTGTTTTTGGATTGCTAAAATCCCTTGCACCGTTCCAGGCACTCCAGCACTATAGGCACCTTTTAAGGTTTTACCTGCAATCACAGAACCATCAGGATTTAAGTAAAAGGAAGAAGTTCCTTTTTTTGGTGAACGTTCTCTAAAGTCGTAAGCCCATTTCCCTTTTTGTGGTAAATGAATGACGGCAAAACCACCACCAAATAAACCCGTGGAATGAGGACGAAGGACAGAGATGGCAAAACTTGCGGCAGCAAATACATCCACCACATTTCCCCCTTGTTTCCAAACCTCCATTCCCGCTTGTGAGGCCAAAGGATGGTCGGAAGATATGATGATTTCTTTTCCAGAAAATTCATAACGAGACCGTTTTTCTGCCGATCCTTCAATTTGAGGGATGTGAAGAGAAACCTCTTCCTTTTCAGAAAAAGATTCCTTTAAGAAAGGTATCGTCTCACAACTGTTAAATAAAAAGACAACTAAAAAGAGGATAAGAAAGGGAAATCGAAAATTCAATCGAAAATCCCCATTTGCATTTTGGCTTCTTCACTGGCCATGGCACGAGGTTCCCATTTCGGATTCCATACCACATGGACAACAGCTTCACTAATTCCATCCACACGGAGTGCGTGGTTTTCGATATCTTGTTTCATTTGTGGTCCGGCCGGACAGGCAAGAGAGGTATAGGTCATGGTAATGTCCGCCTTTTCCCCTTCCACTTTGATATCATAAATCAAACCAAGTTCAATCAGAGAAATGCCTATTTCTGGGTCTTCTACCATACGAACACTGTGGAATACTTCCCATTCTTTTTCTGTTTCTGGATCACGAATCATAAATACCCTCTTTGAATTTTAATAAGGTCTGCCAAGGAAGCAGGCCACAACGATAACGACCAGGATGATTACGAAGGACTGAAAAAAAGGATAACTCTTCCTTGTCTTCAATCAAACAAGAATCCTCACCATCCAAAAATTTTTTCCGGTTCTGTAAGTAAGACTGGAATTGGTTCGGATCTAGTTTGGATTTATTTTTAAAAAGAAATCCGGCCGCAGCAGAACAAATGGAACAAGATTCACCACCAAGTCCGAGAATTTGAATGGAATGATTTTTTTCTATATTGTAATAAATATAAATTTCATCGCCACAAAGGGGATTTAGTCCTTTCAAAGTTTGGTAAGGGACAGATGGTTTTTCCCATAACCCGTAAGATTTCCATCTTAGGAAATCTTTGAACTTACTTTCTTGCGACACGACCAAATATCGATTTCACTTTGTCAATGGAATGTAAGAGAGCATCGATATCTTCCTTTGTATTGTATAAATAGAACGATGCACGACAAGTTCCTGGAATTGATAATTGTTTCATGAGTGGTTGGCAACAGTGGTGGCCCACACGAATGGCAACACCCTCTTCATCTAATATGGATCCAACATCATGAGGGTGGATTCCTTCCATTGTAAAGGATACAACCCCGCCTCTTTTGTCTAAATCTTCTGTTCCATAAATATGAAGGCCACCAATTCGGTTGAGTTTTTCCAATGCATATTCAGTTAACATCCGTTCGTGTTCTTTGATGTTTTTCATTCCTACTTTTTGAAGGTAATCTAATGCATGGCTAAAACCAATGACTCCGGCAATATTCGGAGTTCCTGCTTCTAATTTTGCAGGGAGGGCCGCATAAGTAGAACTTTCTAGCTCTACCGATTCTATCATATCCCCGCCACCAAGCCAAGGGGGCATAGCTTCTAGAATTTCTTCTTTTCCGAAAAGAACTCCCACACCAGTGGGTCCAAGCATCTTATGGGCCGAAAATGCATAAAAGTCTACATCCATATCCACCAAATGGATGGGCATATGACATGCTGCTTGTGCTCCATCGACTAGAACTTTTGCACCGACTTGGCGAACCCGATCAATAATCCTCGTTAGGTCATGAATCGTTCCAGTTACATTGGACATCTGGCTTATGGCGACTAACTTTGTGCGTTTGTTAATGATTTCGTTTAAATTAGATAAATTGTAAGTCGTATCTTCGTTAATGGGAATGAATTTTAAAAAGGCTTTTTTTTCTAAGGCCAACATCTGCCAAGGAACCAAATTCGAATGGTGTTCCTGGACGGACAAAACAATCTCATCTCCCTCAGTGATATTGGTTCGACCCCAGGTCTGTGCCACTAAGTTGATGGCATCCGTTGTCCCACGAGTGAAAATAATTGCCTTAGCACATTGAGCCTGGAAAAAATGGGAAGTTTTGATCCGGGTGCGTTCAAAGAGTTCGGTTGCATGTTGGGATAAATAATACACACCCCGATGGATGTTGGCATTGTCGTTTGTATAATAGTGATTCGTTGCATCAATCACCGACTGTGGTTTTTGTGAAGAGGCACCATTGTCTAAGTAAACAAGAGGTTTGCCATTTGGTAAAGTGCGAGACAAAATAGGAAAATCCTTTCGGACTTGGTAAGGATCTAAACTCATACCGCCTCCAAATCAACTTCCAAATCTGTCCCATTCACACGAACAGGAAAAATCACAAGTGGTTCTGTCGCAGGTAAGGCCAAAACATTACCGGTTCGAACATCAAATTTTGCAAAATGTCTAGGACAGGTAATGACACATCCTTCTAATTTCCCACAGGAAATTTCTTCCCCGTCATGAGTGCAAGAATCTTCAAAAGCAAAGTATTCCCCTTCCACTTTTGTCAGAACCACATTAAAATGGCGAGTTTTTACAACTACCAAACTGCCCTCAGTGACTTCTGAAACAGAGATTATTTTTTTAAAGGCCATCATTTGCCTCCCACGAGAATCTCTTTGATCTCAGATTCCAAAGATAACTTTACTTCATCAGAAAATCCAATGGACTGAATGGTTTCTCCGTAAAAGGCAGTCACGAGTAAGGACTTAGATTCTTCTGGTGTGAGACCACGTGACAAAAGATAAAAATACTGTTCTTCGTCTATATCGCCAACTGTGGCACCATGTGTACAAGATACATCTTCTGCCAAAACCTCTAGTTTCGGATTGGCTTCTGCCCTTGCCTTTTTATTCAAAGATAAGTTAAACGATTCTTGGTGAGCAGTCACCTTTTTCAAATTAGGTGGGATGATCAAATTTCCTGTAAAAATATGATGGGCCTTGTCAGTCACAATGGCTTTATAACTGATTTTACTCGTAGTAAAATCGGCATGGTGAAACATTTCCATATCTAAATCTTTTAAATTTCTACCCCCAAGCGCTGACACTCCGTCCACAGTTACTTCTGTACCTTTCCCAAGTAAATGAGCATGTAAAAATAATTTAGAACGAAATCCACCCATTGGGTAATGGTGGTATTTCACTTGTGAATCATTATGGCCGAGAATACAAACATTCCGAAACCGGTAGAGGTCTAGGTCACTTGACTCACGGTCTAAAATTTCCAAATAGGAAGAATCGCCGGCAATGTAGAAATCTAATGAGGATGATAAATGTAAGTCTTCGGATAAATGATGATTTTGGAATCTAATTTGAGTTTTGGAAGTTTTTCCTTTAGTGAGATAAAATATTCTTACAGAATGTTTTGGTTTATCACCTTCTTCTTCAAAATCAAATTCTGATTCTCCTTCCTCTAACAAAATAATTTCATAATAAGGAGCTACTACCAAATTAAGGTAAGCAAAATAATCTTTAGGAGTGTATTTCAAAATATCCGCAAGTAAAGATTGCACCGTTTCTTCAGATAACGACTGTTCTACAGTATTTTCTTCCGATACAATAGATCCAGGATTTACTTCTTTTGGATCAAATTGTAACTCTTTCCAATCCACAGAACCAATCGGAAACTTTCTCCAAGACTCTTCCGAATCTTTGGGAATTTCTAACTGATTCCAAATTTCTAAAAGAGAAGTATTAAATTGAGTGTATCTTTCTTTTGTAAGAACCAATCGATTTTTTGTGAGTGAGGAATTCATTTGACCCCTTCTCTCTCCAAAATCCAATCATATCCGACTTCCTCTAATTTTAAAGAAAGGTCTTTGCCACCTGTTTCTAAAATTCGTCCATCTGCAAACACATGTACAAAATCAGGAACTATATAATTCAACATCCTTTGGTAGTGAGTGATGAGGAGAATGGAACGTTCCGGATTTCTATTAGAATTGATTCCTTCTGAAACAATTCGTAATGCATCAATATCCAAACCAGAATCCGTTTCATCCAAAATGGACAAAATTGGTTTTAACAAACTCATCTGTAAAATTTCGGCCCGTTTTTTTTCACCACCAGAAAACCCATCATTCACATAACGCCCGATAAATGATTGAGGCACTTCCAAAAGATCCATGGATTGTTTTAATTCTTGTTTGAATTCTTTGACAGGAACTTCTTTTCCCCTATGTGCTTTGAGAATTGATTTTAGAAAATTTCCAATGGTAACACCAGGAAGAGAAGTTGGGTATTGGAAGGACAAAAATAATCCAAGCCTTGCCCTTTCATCGGTTGTTTTATTTAAAATGGACTCTCCCTTAAAGAGGATATCTCCGGAAGTGATTGTATATTTCGGATGTCCTAGAATGACATTGGAAAGTGTGCTCTTTCCTGACCCATTGGGCCCCATAATGGCATGAACCTCTCCGGGTCCGATGGTGAGATTGACTCCCCGGAGGATCGTTTTGTCCCCTACATTAGCGTGTAGAGATTTAATTTCGAGAATAGCGGACAAGGTGGTATCCTGTTTTGTATATATTTAGAATGATTCTATAATTTAGACGAATCCCTTCTACCAGGAAAAAGCACCACTCAAAAAAAACAAGATTCTATTCCGACCAACCCACCTGCGCAATCAGGATCTTCCCATCCATTAGGGAGAAGGTAAAAATCACATATTGGTTTTGGTTTGAGATATCATACAAAGGGTAAGTGACCCCCCATTTTTTGCGAAACCGTTCCGACTCTTCCTTGTGCTTTAAAAAGTAGGGTTTCCAAGCATAATTGTTCCCAATCTGGCGCGATCTTTCCAAATACCCACCATTCAATCGATCCAAATCGTAAGTGGGAGTGATTTGGTAACCTTCACCGTCACAAACAAAAACTTTCAAAATCTCTCTTGGCAAAGAACTGAGAATTTGTCCAAATCGATAAGAAAAGTCATCCTCTTTGACATCAGAAAGTTCATAGAACAAATCTTGGAGTTGGTCGATGATCCGTTGTTCCCGGACTCCCTTTTCCCGAAGTTCCTTAGAACGAACGCTAGAAAAGTTTTCGAGTACGGTTTTCATTTTATCTGAGAAAGTATTGCGGTTTAGAAAATGAGGGTTGGGAGTTGAGAAGTAGAAACCTTGCAAAAGATTGGCACCCATGGAAAGGGCAAGATTCACCTCTTCCTCAGTTTCAATTCCTTCAAATAGAAGTTGGCTTCCGAGTTTTTGTGACATTTCCGAAATGGCACCAAGGACTTGTTTGAATGAATTTTTATTCAAACTCTCTCGCATAATACGAATGTCGACTTTCATAATGTCGGGATGTAAATACCCAATTCGCTCTAAATTGGAAAAGCCAGTACCTAAATCATCAATAGCGATTTTCAGACCGTAGTCCCGAAAGATTTGTACAATCTGGATGAGGCGGTCAATCGATCCATCAAACTCATCTTCAGTGATTTCAATTACCACTTGGTTGCGATCAATTCCATATTTTTCAATGAGTTGGATGATATGAAAGTTTTCAGCAAAGAGGTCTGTATGATGGACACGAGAAAGAAAGTTCGGCATCATATTGAAAAAGAGTTTAGTGCGAAGGTTGCTCTCTTTTAAAGTCTGAACTGCCTTTTCCCTAAGAATTCGGTCAATATTGTAAACTGGTACTGGGTCTTGGTCCCGGTTGTGGAAAAGTCCACCTAAAGAATGGTAGGTGTTTTCCTCAGGATTGAATTGGCGGCCAAGCACCTCGTATGCTGAAATGGAGCGATTGATCGCATTGACGATGGGTTGGAAATGAGGGACAAAGTATGTCTCGTTCCAAAACTGGTTTCCTTCCGTTGATTCCGTTGTGAACATGGTTCCCTTTCGTCCAGATTAGAACTAAGTTCAAAACTGACAAGTCAAAATCCCCAAATTTAAGACAAGTTTAAGGAAATTTGACCCTAAAATGACCAAAATATGTCAAATTGACTTAGATTGAATAGCCATCGGGGACAGCCGTATGTCTCGGCACCACGATGATCCCCTCTCGAATCCGTATGTATTCATCTTCGTATTCCTGGAGATTTTGCTCATTTAACAGACGCACGTTGGCTCCTATAGCGCAATCTTTATCGACAATTGTCCGTCGTATTTCGCAGTTAGGCCCGATTCCAATGGGGATCTTCCCTGACTTACGGTCAAAATACCCATAGTGGTCCAGACCCATAATGATGGAATCGTAGATCTTGGTTCCTGAAGCAATGAGCTGACGGACTCCGATGATAGACCTATGTACTTCGCATTGATTTAAGATGGTTCCTTCGGAAATAAGGGCCTGGTTCACCACTGCTTGGATGATTTTGGAAGGAGGTAGAGCTCTTGCCCTCGTATAAATGGGAGTTTTTTCCAAGTATAAATTGAACTTTGGGATATGATCGGTTAACATCAAATTGGCTTCGTAAAAGGCTTTGATGGTTCCAATGTCTTCCCAATAACCGTCGTAAGTATATGCTTTGACCTTTCTTTCTCTGATGGCTTTCGGTAAAATTTCTTTGCCGAAGTCAGCCATATTGCGATCTTCTAATACATCAATGAGAGTGGATGTGTTAAAAATATAAATCCCCATATTCGCAAGGAAGTTACCATTCTTTGTACGACAAGTTTCTACTTGGGATATTTCTTGTGGTTTTTCAATGAATTCTTGGATAAACCCACCCACTCCTGATTTAACAATCCCTAATCCATAAATTTGGTCTTCAGGTATGGCGTTCGTGGCCACAGAAATTTCTGTTTCCGGATCCATCAGATGGCTCTGCATAAAATCAGCAAGATCCATATTGTAAAGTTGGTCACCTGAGAGAATGAGAACGTATTTCGGTTTCTGTTCTCTGATATAAGGCAGAACTTTTCTTACGGCATCGGCCGTTCCTTCAAACCAATTGGCACTGGATACAGTTTGTTCGGCAGCTATGATTTCGACAAAACTCTTTTGGTGGATATTATTGGTAGCATAAGTTCGATTGATATGCCGGTTGAGTGAATAGGAATTAAACTGGGTAAGGATGAATATCTTTTCAAAACCACTGTTAAGTGAATTAGAAATGGGAATGTCAATGAGTCTATATTTGCCGCCAAAACTAACGGCAGGTTTGGATCTTTTTTCTGTTAGAGGTAATAAACGAGTTCCTTTTCCCCCACCTAAGATGATGGTCAATACTTCATCTTTTTTGAGAATGAAGTCCACACAATCAATAGAGTCTTCTTGAAATCGCATACCTTCCCTTGTAATTCCATTGGACGAAAAAGCAAGAAAAGGTTAAAAAGATTTCTATTTTTTTAAAAGTGCCTCTAAGATTTGTTTTCCATCCATCTTTCCCGTGTATGGATTTACGGCTCTTTCGGGATGGGGCATCATTCCTAGAACGTTTCCATTTTCATTACAAATTCCAGCAATATCATGTAGGGAACCATTGGGATTTTGTTTGTAACGGAAAACCACTTGGCCATTTTTTTCTAATCGTTCTAAAGTGTCGGTATCTGCAAAGTAAGCTCCTTCCCCATGTGCAATAGGAATCGAAAGTGTACCTTGGATATCTTTTGCAATTTGGTTTTCACAAACAGGAACCAAATCTACATCTTTACAAATGTATTTTAATGTTCTGTTATGTAGGAGTGCCCCAGGAAGGAGTCCAGATTCGGTAAGGATTTGAAATCCATTACAAACTCCTAAAACCTTTCCCCCTTTGTTGGCATAACTCACAACGGATTCCATAGCATTTGAAAACTTTGCCATAGCCCCGCAACGTAAATAATCACCAAAAGAGAATCCACCGGGAAGAACAACCAAATCAGGAAGGTCGGTAAAGGAATCTTTGTACCAAGTATAATCTACCTTGGCTCCAAATTCAGATTCGAGAACTGTTCCCACATCTTTATCACAATTGGATCCAGGAAAGGTAACCACTCGGACCTTCATACTTTCTCCACAACCAACCGGTACGTTTCAATGACTTGGTTCACAAGAACAGATTCACAAATTTCTTTTGCAAGTGTTTCTGCCTCGGCCTGTGATCCGGCATTTATTTTCATTTCAATGTATTTTCCCACTCGGAGGTCGGAAACAGAGTTTTTCCCTTGGTCATGAAGGGTACGGAGAACGGTTTGGCCTTGGGGATCAAGAACCGATTCTTTGAGAGTAACGTTTATTTTTGCGACAAACATAGCGTGATTTTATCTTCCAATTCCAAGTATTTTTTACGTAGTTCTAGGATCAAGGATTCGGGCAATGCAGGAGGTGGAGGATTTTTGTCCCAATCTGTTGATTCGAGCCAATTCCTGAGAATTTGTTTATCAAAACTGGCAGGAGTTTTGCCTAGTTCATAAGTGGAGCCGTCCCAATACCGTGATGAATCCGGGGTGAGAATTTCATCGATTAAGATTGGATTTCCATCAATTAAACCAAATTCAAATTTGGTATCACAAAGTAGAATTCCTTTGTTTGCCATTTGTTTGTGGGCTGTCTTGTACAAATGAAGAGAAAGGTTTTTTAATTTTAAAAAAAGCTCTTCTCCCACTTCTCTTTCCATGGTGGATTCACTTACATTTTCATCGTGCCCGGAATCATTTTTCCTAGCTGGTGTAAAGATAGGTGTTTCAAATTGATGCGATTCGAGAAGGCCTTTGGGATAAGGAACATGGGCAATGGTTCCATCTGTTTTGTATTCCTTCCATGCAGAACCTGTTAAATAACCACGAACCACACATTCAAAATCTATTCTTTTGGCTTTTTTAACAAGAACCGAACGATCCCTTAGAGATTCCTCATTTTGAAAGGGAGTTGGAAATTTAGAAACATCATCAGTGATCAAATGATTTGGTATTTCTGGGAACTGTCGAAACCAGGCAGTAGAAATTCGTGTGAGTATTTTACCTTTGTCAGGAACAGGTTCTTCGAAAACTACATCAAATGCTGAAATTCGATCTGTTGCTACAAGGAGAAGGGAATCTCCCAAATCATATACGTCTCTTACTTTCCCTTTATAACTAGGAACTGGAATCATAATTGAATACACACCATTGCCATATCATCACTCGGAGTGGAGGCACCACAAAAATCCAATATTTTACTTTGTACGGTCTGTAAAATATCGGTTCCCGACAAAACTGATTTATGAAAAATTTCCTTCATCCCATCTTCTGTAATGTATTCGGACTTCGGATTCATAGCTTCACTTGCGCCATCGGTATACATAAAGAACAAAGATCCTGGCTTTAATTGCACCGATTGTACTTCGTCAGTAGCTGCAAAATTAATTCCCATAATCATGGGACTCATCCCTTTTAAAAATTTTGTTTCTCCATCCATATAAACAATGGGTGCAGGATGGCCACCATTGATATATGATAGATTTAAATCCTGATTTATGATCGCATAACAAAAAGTAATGGCGTAGTCCTCTGGTAAAACTAACTCCATATTTTTTCTTAGATGAGCCACTCGTTCCCTTAAATCCATAGTTGAAACTAAGTTGAATAATTGCATTTTGAACATTGCTCCGATTAACGCAGCACTCGGACCGTGCCCAGAACAATCAGCAATGACAATATGAAGTTTTTTTTCTTCAATCCAAGAATCGACAAAGTCTCCCCCAATTTGTAAATATGGGTGAAATAATGTTTGGGCTTTGATCCCGTTCCAAATAAAACTTTTTTCAGGAATGAGTTGGTCTTGGACTCGCCTTGCGGTCTGTAATTCTTTTTCGTATTTACTCTTTTGTCTGTACAACTCGTCCTGTAAATCTTTCAATCTGATGACAGAATGGATTTTTGCCACAAGTTCCCTTTTATTAAAGGGTTTGTTGATAAAATCGTCTCCACCATTTTTCATGGCTTCTTGAAATCCCACATCCCGTTCGATAGAAGTAATAAAAAGAATTGGAAGAAGTTTGAATTGGTCCATAGTCCGTAGTTCACGACAAAAAGAAAATCCGTCCTGAACGGGCATATTTACATCTAACAGAAGTGTATCGATAGCTGTGTTTAGTAATACCAAACGTGCCTCTTCTGCAGAATAGGCAGTGTAAGTTTTAAAACCCTCTTGTTGTAAAAGGTATTTCAAAAGTTCCACATTTTCGGGAACATCATCTACGATGAGAATGGTATGAGTAGAATCTACTTTTGGCATGGTTTAATCCAGTTCCGATTTCAGTTTGGATCTAATATCTTGGATTTTTTCACTACGGTTGGAAACAAGAAAAAGGAAAAGAAATAGAAAGTGGAAGGCAATCACCCCAAGCCACATACTGAGTTTCATATCAGAATCCATCCCTCCCTTTCCAAGAACACTACCAGGATGGTTTCCAGGGTTTTCGATCCAACGAATGGCTCCCCAAGTCAGGATCGCACTGACCGCACAAAGGACAGATAAATAGGCTGAAAGTATGGCTTTTTTGGTTTTGTTAGGAACTAAATAACGAAAGATAAAATAACTAACCAAGGAAATACAAAGGATAAAAAAAGACTGCAACCTAGCATCCGTTTTGTCCCAAGGAACCCCCCAGGCACTATAGGCCCAAATGGGACCAGAAAACAAAACTCCAACGGCAAACAAAAAAGAAAGTTGGTTTGCTGTAAAAGCAAAGCGATCCCAAATTAGGTTCCTGGTAAAAAGAAAAATTAAGGAAAAAACAAAAGAAAGAATTGGGCCATATAACGCAACCCAGGCGACAGGTACATGTAAATAAAAAATTCTGTGGCTTAAACCTTGCTCCAAAATGACGTTAGGATACACTAACGAAAAGAAAACGGCAAAGACAAGCGTGGCAGAAACAACGAGATAAAAACCGATGTCAAAAACAGGGTGGAATATCCGAATCTTACGTTCCATTTTATTCCAGATTTTCAAAGATGGAAAGAAATTCTAGGAGAAAACAAATCCTCAGTGCTCATTCTTTAGAATCTCAATCATCACCGAACCAAGAGTTGCATAAAAAATCATAAAAAACAAAAGAAGGCCCACTGAAGGTAGGTAAAACCCTGGTTCCAGCCAGTACCGGTGTTCCGCCTCCAACCCAAAAAGAAAGAGCGGAATAGAAAACGGAAGTTGCAATAAGGGAATGATGATTTCCTTCAAACGACTCTCAAAAGCAATGAGTCCAAGTGACACTCCAAGAAAGACCAAACAGCCACTGCCTAGGTTTGCAAAAAGCCATTCTCCCCAATACCGGTCGATACTCATGTTTTGAAAGAAAACGGAAAGGACAAGGACTAGTGCTCCATTCACAAGGATGGTGCAAAACCAAATAGCAAAGGATTTGGCTAAATATAGGGAGATAGGACTGACAAAAGAGAGACTTGCTTCCCAACCCATCGATTCTCTCTCTTCCCAAAGGCTTTGACTTACAATGACAAAGTTAAGGATAAAGATAATAGCCCATTTGATTCCCCGGACACTTCGTTCTGATAACATTTCGTTCACTTCGATGGAAGTGTAGAATATAAAAACCACAGAAACACTTAAAGTAAAAAGGGAAACGACCCCACCAAGAGAGCGGCCAATCAGGTAAAATTCTTTTTTAAGTAAGGTGAGTAACAAACACACCTCCCTTCTCAATTTGTAATTGAGATGTACATTCTAATTCGTTGGGAATGGAATGGAGAACCGCCAATATCAATCTTGATTTTGATTCTTCATTCAAAAGAGCACTGAGAATTTTCGAAGAATCAGCGTCTAACCCGGTATAGGGTTCGTCAAACAAAATTACATCAGCAGAAGAAAGCAAAACACGAAGGATGGCTGCTTTTTGTTTCATTCCACGCGAAAATGTATGAATGGGATCCCAAATCCGCTTTTGTAAACGGAAGGATTCTAATAGATGTTTTTTTTTGGAGAGATCTAAAGGACGCCCATCTAACTTAGCAAAATATTCTAAATTTTCCTCTAAACTTAAGGAAGAATAAAAACCCAATTCATGACCAAGATAACTTAGTTTTTTTTTGCCTTGGGTCCAAGTCCATTTGGGAGAAGAGAGAGAATGGTGGTAGATTTCTTTTAGGAGTGTGGATTTACCGGCCCCATTTTCACCGAGTACAGCCACAAGTCCTGTCTCAAAAAAAGAAAGATAAATCTCTTTCAGTAAGACCTTTTCGCCGACAGTAATAGTAAGCGCTTTTGTTTCCAAAAGGGTTTGGTTCATTCTACACCATGTTCTTCCGTAGCTTCAGTCTCGCACTTCTGTTTTTATTTCCCAGTCTAGTTTGGGGACAAAAACTGATTGGAAACCAGGAATATCCAGAAATCCTTTGGGGCAAAGACCAAGAATTTGATACCTCTGATTTTCCGAATGGATCTTTTGTTCACCAAAAAGATGACTTCATTCTTGCCAGGGGAAAACTATTCCAAGGAGAACCTCCCAAATCAAATGGAAGTTTTACTTTTGAATCAGAAACCATAACTAATTCCGGAAAATGGAATAACGATACCATAGAACTTTTGCTTTCAGGAAAACCTAACGCCCGCCTCCAAGCCATCAAACGTTTGGAAGCTGGGATTCGGTTTGATCCTCAGTTTTTTCCTTTTCGTTACAATTTAGGAAGATTGTATTCACTTGAAATGAAATATGAAAAAGCCCTCGTGGAATTTGAATATGCCAAAGCAGAAATGCCCGATTACTTTAAAACTTACCTCCACATTGCAATTCTTTCCGAAATCACTCGCCAAGTATATTATGCAATCATGAATTACAAATTAGCAGTAGAAAAAAATCCATATGATACGGAAGCACTGATTCGTTTGGCTGATCATTATTTGGCAACAGGATTAAAAAACAGAGCACTCCTCTATCTAAACAAAGCCCTGAAGATTGAAGAAGAAAGTCCAAATGTAAAATTAGGATTTGCTAGACTTGAAATGGAAAAGGGAAACTTTCATATTGCTTATAAAATTTTTAATCGCACTACTCTTACAACAGCAGAAGGAAAACCAAAACCTTACGATAAAAAATTCCATTATTATTTTGCTGAAACTGCTTCCAAAGTTACAGATTATGAAACTGCTGAAGAAGAATATACAAAGATGCTTAGTTTTACCAATGATCCATTTTTTGCCACTGTATCTTCAAAAGTAATCGCAAGAAGGCGTGACATTGCGAAAAAATTTGCAGAAGCAAAACGAACTCAATTGGATGATTCGGAGGAAGAAACAACACCGCCAAACGAATGATTTCTTGCTTCCATTAAGCTTTGTAATAATTCAGATTTTGGGTTTGTTAGAATTTCCTTAGTTCTACCAAATTCAACAATTTCGCCGCCATCAAGTACAAAAATCCGATCACACATATAAGATAAAAATCCCAAATCATGAGAGACAATGAACATACCCAACTTTTCTGTTTGGTTCATTTGTTTGAGTTCTTCTGCTATTTTCTTTTGGACTAGGACATCGAGAGCAGTGACTGGTTCATCCAAAAGCAAATATTCGGGATCCATAAGTAAGGCTCTTAAAATTGCAAATCTCTGTAGTTGACCACCACTTAACTCTTGTTTTGTTTTTACTAACAATTCTTCTGGCAATTCAAATCGATTACAAAATGTTTTTATCCGATCCCACTCTTGCCTTTTGGTTTCTTCCTTTAAAAAAAAGTGGTTTTTAATTCGTATCGGTTCAAGAAGTAATTCTTTCATCGTACCTAGATGGGAAAAACTTCCGTGTGGGTCTTGAAAAACTGGTTGGAGTTTTGGATTCTTCCGGTTGGGTAATTCCTTTTCTTTCCAAAAGAGATTGCCACTCCACTGGTATCCATCAGTTTCACCAAGTAGTCCCAAGGCCAATCGAAACAAGGTCGATTTTCCAGATCCTGATTTTCCAATTAAACCCGTGATTTCATTCGGTTTTGCTTCTAAATGGATATTCTTTAAAAGAGGACGGCCACCCACTTTTACAGATATATTTTTAAGAGCAAACATCAGATTCACTCCATAAAATCATTGCGTTTCTCATTTTTACTCGGAAGTTAAATGAGTAGGAGAATTGGGAATTGGAACATATAAAAATCACAGAAGTGGGACCAAGAGACGGATTACAAAACGAAAAAACCATTCTCTCCACTCAGGATAAATTCGAATTCGTATCTCGTCTAGTAGAAAGCGGTGTAAAACAAATGGAACTCACGTCCTTTGTGCGTAAAGATCGAATCCCGCAAATGGGAGATGCCATAGACCTCTCTAAACTTGTCCTTCCCAAATATCACAACCAAGTGCAATTTTCTTCTCTCACACCCAATGCCAAGGGATATGAAGGTGCCAAGGAAGCCGGTTTTTCTGAAGTCGCAGTGTTTACAGCAACCTCAGAAACGTTTACTAAAAGAAATATCAATATGTCCATTGAAGAGAGCTTAAATTTTTTTAAACCCATCTTCACCCAAGCAAAATCAGATGGAATCAAAGTAAGAGGATACATCTCTACAGTGATCGCCTGCCCTTATGAAGGAAAATTAAAACCAGAAAAAACACTTGAAATCGCAGAACGACTGCTAGATTCAGGCGCTTACGAAATTTCTTTAGGAGAAACAATTGGTGTAGCCGTTCCATCGGAAGTTGAAACTCTATTAGAAGTCCTTTTGAAAAAGATTCCAAAAACTTATTTTGCAGGACACTTCCATGATACTTATGGAATGGCCATAGCGAACACAAAACAAGCACTCAACATGGGCATTCGTAGTTTTGATAGTTCTGCGGGTGGACTCGGCGGATGTCCTTATGCGAAGGGGGCCGCAGGAAATGTAGCCACTGAGGACTTAGTGTATTTTCTCCATAGAGAAGGTTACCAAACCGGAATCCAATTGGATTCACTCATTTCTGCCAGTCGGTTTATGGAAGAAAAAATCGGAAGGAAACTCACTTCCAGAACCTATATTGCAATGAAGAATGTCGATTGATTTAAAACTTCTCCACTCTAAGTTAGAAGATTTAAGAAATAAATACCGAAGTCTCAAGTATTTAGAAACTGACCCCATTTGTTTTCCAAAAGAATATAAGGATCCTCTTGATATCGAAGTGGTGTCTTTGATTGCCTGCCTCTTCGCCTACGGGAATGTCAAAAGTATACAAGGTTTTTTACGACCAATCATGGTTAGTCTTGGCCCATCTCCCTACGAAACCTTACGAACCAAAAACTCTCAGTTTCATGTTATGTTGGAAAGTCTGAATGTCTACCGGTTTCAAACCAAAAAGGACAACCAAATATTCTTTCAAACTCTTTCCCGAGTGGTTTCAGAGGCAAAAAAAAAGTCTCCGCTTTTTGAATCTCTGTTTTTGGATTTAGAGGGAAAATTTAAGGAAAACAATTCCTTATCTCGGTTCCAAAGCTATTGGGAAGAGGAATTAAAAAAAACAAGCGGTAAAAAAACTCTCTCCTATGGACTTCAATTTCTCATCGGTAAGTCGACATCCAAGTCTCCGAAAAAAAGATTATCCCTTTTCCTACGATGGATGGTAAGAGACTCATACCCCGATTTTGGTCTCTACAAAAAAATACATCCAAACCAAATCCCTTTTCCTTTGGATGTTCATATCCAAAAATTAATCCAAGTTTTGGGAATCACAACAAGGAAAAGTTTTGGAGTAAAGGAATCATATCTAACCCGGGAGTTTTTTAAACAACTCAACCCCACCGATCCTTTGTTATACGACTTTTACCTAACAAGAGTAGGAATCATTGAGAAGTGCACTTCTATTTATAAAACGGAAGTTTGCGAAACTTGTTATTTGAAGGAGGTTTGTTTGGTATTTGGTAGTGCCACGGGGAATTGAACCCCGATTGCAAGGATGAAAACCTTGTGTCCTAACCATTAGACGATGGCACCGTTTCAAGAACGTGTTTAAGAGTTAAAGGAACTCTGCTTTGAGTCGTCGGGGATTCGAACCCCGGACCCATTCCTTAAAAGGGAATTGCTCTACCAGCTGAGCTAACGACTCGTTCTGTAGCCAAGAATATCGAACCACCTTTCTCGGTCAACAACTACTTAAAAAAAAGATCTACATGCCCTGATTTTTTTAGTCCATAATGATCGTGTGTTCACGATCAGGTCCGGTAGAAACAATTCCAATTTTTGTATTCACTAGGTCTTGTAAGGACTTAATGTACGACTGGCAAAGTGTTGGTAACTTAGAGAATGAACTCACTCCAGTGATATCATCTTTCCAACCTTTGAACTCAGCAAACAACGGTTTAACGTCTTCTAATCCTTGCGATGGAAAAAATTCTAACTTTTTACCTTTGTATTCGTATCCAACAACAACAGGAATGGAATCATAATGACTGAGTACATCTATTTTTGTGAGAACGAGCGAGTTGATCCCGTTGACAGTCACAGCATGTTTGATCATTTGAACATCAAACCAACCACAACGTCTTGGTCTTCCTGTAGTGGAACCATACTCTCCACCTAACTTTCGGAGTACGTCACCTGCTTCCCCTAAAATCTCAGATGGAAATGGACCTTCTCCTACCCTAGTCGCATATGCTTTTGTAATTCCAATTACGTCTTGCAAATACCGGAAACTCACTCCGGAACCAGCCAAGGCCCCTCCTGTGGTTGGATTGGAACTAGTCACATATGGATAAGTTCCAAAATCGATATCAAGCCCTGTCCCTTGTGCACCTTCGAGTAATACACGTTTTCCTTTTTCTAGTTCCGAATTGAGGTAGTACACTGTGTTGACAATGTTTTTACCAATTTTATCAGCGAAATCCAATAGATGGTCATACATTTCATTGATATTTACAGGTTCCAAATCATAGTATTTTACTAGTTCTTGGTTTTTGACTTCCAAGATATGCGTGAGTTTCCTTTTTAAATTTTCTTTGTCTAAAAGATCACCCGCACGGACTCCGTTACGAAGCATTTTGTCTGCGTAACACATCCCTATCCCTTTCTTAGTAGTACCAATTTTTCTTTCTGGAGAAGAACCTGCTTCCCTTGCTTCATCGATCAAACGATGGTAAGGAAGTAGAATATGACAAGAATCACTGATAAGAACTTTTTCTTTTACTTTGAATCCATGAGATTCTAAATCAGCACATTCTTTTAAAAAATACTCCGGATCTAAAACCACACCGTTTCCAATCACACAGGTCGTATTGTCATAAATAATTCCGGAAGGAACCAAATGGAAAATATATTTTTTTCCACCTACTACGACCGTATGACCGGCGTTTGCTCCGCCTTGGTATCTTACAATGATATCTGTATCTTTAGAAAGGTAATCAATTACCTTTGCCTTTCCTTCATCACCCCATTGTGCTCCGACAACTAAATTTGCAGGCATAATTCCCTCATTTCACCTTATTTACAATTTCTTCTATGGAATCAAGATGCAGGGCAAAACCACAGGCATCTTTCTTAATCCCAGTAAAACTTTCATACAATTCGTTATAAATACCACCAGCAAATACCGGTTCTGGATCCCCTTCCACATAACCTTGGAACATAAACCCAGTATAATACGATAAATCTCTGACAAGGGAAGGATCCCAAATGCATGGAATTTCGCTAAGGACCTTTGACCACTCGCCAAAAAAAGAAGTAATGGATTCCAAATCCCCTTTCAAAACTTCCCATTCTTTTTGTGTTAAAATCTTTTGTAATGCATTGTGAAATATTTGCATTTCGCTAACAGGAATGGGCCTAAGAAGTAACTGGATCATTTGCATATGAGACTCAGATGTATTTTCTCTTGCAGCAAGAGAAAATAACTCAGGCAAGTTTTTGGTATATAATAGTTGTCGAAGAACATTAGTTTGTTCCTCATTCCAACCAAGAATCTCTAAAACAGAACGATAAAAAGAAGAGTTACCAAATACAATGGTAAATGGCTCGTTAGGAACCGAAACTTTCCAAAGTCGATTTAAAATTTGGATCTGTGAAATGATATGGTTTGTATTGCTCTTTCCAAGTGACTCTACGCCCACTTGCAAAATCTCACGTCTTGACGCATTGCGTTTTTTGTGATCACGAATCTTACGTGCAATATAAAATACATTTTGGTTCTCTTCCCAATGGGAACGAGCCGCCATACCTTTCACCACTTGTAGAGTGAGGTCTACACCAGGCGAGATTTCATTCCCATCCCAATCCTTTGATACAAGCAAACTCTCAACACCATGATCTAAGTGGGAACGAAATGAATTCGAATAATCAAAGGAAGGAAGGGTAATTTCAGAATAACCCTCTCTTTCAAAGATCTCTGAAAATGTTTGTAGTAAAATCCGCCGGTTTTTGCTTTCTTCGGGGCCTAAAAAATGAAATCCATCCGGAATCCATTTTTGTTCCGAGGAAATTGATTTGTTTTTTTGATTCATACCGGGATCTCGATCACCCAAGAAGTCAGTTTAGAGAAATCCTGGATTTACGCAATCAATTGTAAAAATCGAATAGACAAATCGAAAGTTTTCAGTAATTTAATGTCGGTTTAGAGGCATACATGACAGAAAAAGAAGCCACTTTGGGACGCTGGCATAAAGAATTTTTTGAGAACATCCACTTATTTGTAAAATCGGGACTTAACGAGTCCGAAGCAAAGTCCATTTTAGAAGAGTTTTTAGTTCTTTCACAAAGCACTCCGAAACCAAAGGTTATGGATATCTTCCAGGAACCTGAACGTTTGGAAGAAATTGGAGTGTATACAGACATTCGTCCAGAACCTCGCGACTTTATGTTGAAATTTCTCGATCCCATCATGAATAAATTCAAGGTGGAAGGAACAGAAAACCTAAAACTCCTTGATGGGGTGATCGGTAAATATCCAGTCACTTTAATTTCAAATCACTTAAGCCATTTGGATGCACCTGCGATCTTTACTTTGCTTTACAATTCAGGGCCCGAAGGAAGAAAAATTGCAGAGTCACTCGTCTTTATTGCCGGGCGCCTCGCTTTCGAACCCGACTTCACTCGCCTTGGTCTCTATATGTTTGGAACACTTCTAGTTTGTTCCAAAAAGGATATGGCAGATAACCCTTCTCTTTCTGATGTGATGACCAAAATCAATATGCGAGCCTTTCGTAATTCGCAGAAACTCCAATCTGATGGAAAGGTCATATCCATATTTCCTGAGGGCACACGTTCACGCGATGGAAGGCTTATGCCATTTGTGGACACAGTGTACCATTATGTAGCAAACAAAGTGATTCTTCCTATCTCGTTAGAAGGAACAGAAAAAATTCTACCAATTGAAGGGCTCCTGTTTAACCAAGCCGTTGGAAAACTTGTCATCGGCAAACCAGTGCTTGTTGGTGAGCTTACCAAAAGAGAAATGGAATCTTTTCCATCTCATATAGAACAAATATCTTTTCCGGGAACAGGAGATAAAAAACAGTTTATCATCGATAACCTCGCACTACTCGTTGGGAGCAATCTAAACAAACACAAACACGGAACCTATCGTAACCTTTACAAGGGTGATGTCAGGGAAACCAACCAACTCATCTCAATCCCTAAAAAACCAGAAGAACATGTGGTCATCATTGGTTCTTCCAATATGTCAGTGGCTTTTGCTTGTGTGATGGCAAATAAAAATGTAAAAGTCACAATCTACAGTCCTGATTCAGAAATGGTAAAACAAAGTAATGAAGAGAAACGTGATGTAGTCCATTACCCAATCTACAAACTTCCACCAAATATTGAATTCTCTGACAAACCAGAAGTATTAGATTCGGCTACACTTTTTATCCAAGGAACCAACCCATGGGAATTTGATGGAATTTATTCAAAAATCAGAACCCATTTACAGAAAAACAAATCTCCGATGGTTAACGTCATCAAAGGATTTACTGGCTCCAAAAAAGGACTCATTCTCGAAGATTTACATGAATTACTGCTCATCGAAAGAGACCGCCTAGCAGTCGTTTCTGGCGCTTGTTACCCCGACCAAATCATGGAAAGAAAAATTTCAGGATTTGAAATTTCAGCTTTTGAAGACTCTCTTATTCCCAAACTAAAGGAACTTCTTACAAACAACTATGTTTTCACTAGAACTGCCATCAATTCTCGGGACACTAAAGGTGTTCAATTAGGTGGAGCATTAAAAACTGTGTATGCACTAGCGATGGGCCTTGTGGAAGGTTATTTCAAACGAGAATTAGGTGGGAACGTGGATAATACCCTCTTTCATTTAAGCAATCGATTCTTTAATGAAATGGTATCCATTGGTGTGTTACTTGGTGGGGATCCGACTACATTTAACGGTCTTTCTGGGATGACAGACTTTATGTTGGCATGTTTCGGTTCTGACACAAGAGATAGAAAGTACGGATATGATTTAGCTTATGGAACTAGGCCAGAAAAAATCACTAATGGTTTTTATGGTTTAAAGGTATTACCCAATTTAATACAACTAGATGAAAAAAGACATCCGATTGTCGCAGCAGCTTACCGAACCGTCATCCAAAATGAGGATTTTGATTTGATTGCTGAAAAATTACAGATGCAACTGGCTCGTTAAGATTTAGGAAGATACACTTGAAACTCTGTGTGACCGGGTTCGGATTGAAACTGGATCCGGCCGCGGTGTCTTTCTTCCACTGATTGTTTCACAATCCCAAGACCTAACCCCGTACCTTCTCCCTTCTCTTTAGTCGTATAAAATGGTTCAAAAACTCTTTTTTGTATAGCAACGGGAATTCCCGGACCATTGTCCCGAACTCGAACAACCACTTCTGTTTCTAATTCATCTACTTGGATGGTGAGAGTTCCTTTAAAAGCCATAGCTTGCAATGCATTGTAAATTAAATTGGTCCAAATTTGGATGAGTTCATCAGGATATCCAGCTAAAACAGGATTTGCATTGTACAAACGAATGCACTCCACCCCAGTTTTCATTTTGTTTTGGTATAAGGTGAGGACTGTTTCAATGGTATCGACTAAGTTAATATCTGACTTGGCTTCATGTCGGTCAAATCGGCCGTAATTCTTTAAGCTATATACAATTTTGGAAGTTCGTTCGACTGCAAGTCGAATTGATTCCACACTTCTAAGTGTGTTCAACTCAGATAATACTAACTCGAGTAAGGGAGAAAATTTGAAATGAGATAATAAGTTTTTGTTTTCTAATATAAAATCGGATACACCTAAATCCACAATTCTATCTGCTAAGTCATAAGCGGGTTCAATTTTTAACTCAATAAAAATTGCTTCTAAAGATTTTTTGGCTTTTCTCGATTCTGCAAATACGTAAGTTCTCGGTTTGATTGTGAATAACTCAATTACCCAAGAAATAATTTCATTAATTTCCTTTTCAGAATATTTTGAAAAACACTCTTTGATTTGAAACAGTCGATTCCCAAAATTACCCATCCGATTGTAAATTTGTTCACTAAAAGCCGAAATGGCCGCCAGAGGGTTATTGATTTCGTGTGCAACACCAGCAACTAACTGACCCAATGTAGCCATTTTTTCTGATAAAATCAATTGATCTTGTGTTTTCTGTAAATCTTCCAGAATCCGATTTAATTCTTTTGTTCGTTCTTTGACAGCAAATTCCAATGCTTCTTTGTTTTGTTTGGACTCTGTGATATCAATGAGGATTGCTAGTAAAGTAGGCCTTCCATGATTATTAAGAATTGTGTTTCCAGAAACAACATGACGAATTTCGCCTGATCTAGTTCGAACACTGGCTTCCATCCCAGTACTCCAACCTTTTTTTTGGACCTCTTCCAAAAGCCTGGCCCTGTCAAGTTTTGTGATCCATATATTTAATTCGTGAGAAGTTTTTCCGATGATTTCTTCTCTGGAGAACCCGATGAGCCTACAATATGCTTCGTTGACATCATCATACTTACCCGTTTCCGCATTAGATAAACTAACAGCCGCTGGATTTAATCGAAATACACTTTCGAATAGTTCTTTTGTAATGACCAACTCACTTTGTAAAACTGCCGCGAGGTATTCCTTTTCCTTGAGCGCTGTGATATTCTGACCTGCGGAAAGAAGATACTTCCCGTTCTCAACAATACGACCGCTAAAAAGAATGGTGACCGTTGCCCCTGTTTTTGCAACAAGAGGAACCTCCAAATTCAATACATACCCATCTCTTTTTAATCCGGCTAAAATATATTCTCTGTCATTGACATTGGAATAGATCCCCAAATCCAAAGTGGATTTGCCGATCACCTCTTCCCGAGTGCGACCAAGCCAAGTACAATATACTTCATTGGCATCAACATAGAGGCCTGTCTGCATATCTGTCAGTGCCATCCCTATGGGACTTGCACTGAAGGCAGTGTGCCAAATGGAATCAGATGTCGATAAACTAGGAAGCATGTTGGGAATGTCGAATTTAATAGGAAAACTAAACGAATGCAATAAAAAAAAAGCCCACTCATACTTGAGTAGGCTTCTTTCTCCAAAATAGGAAATAAACTTCGCCTATTTAGCTGCGACTTTTTCCTTTTTTGCCTTTTTCGGTTTTTCTTCTTTTTTAACAGGTTTCTTTTCTTCGCGTTTTGCTTTTGTTTCCGCTTTTAACTCATCTTGAGTTTTGCGGTCAACAAGTTCCAAAATTCCCATTGCCGTGTTGTCAGAAGGCCGGTTTACCAAACGAATGATTCGTGTGTATCCACCCACTCTTTCCGCATAACGGTTAGCAAGATCTTTCAAAAGTTTTGTTACGATTTCTTGGTCACCAAGGTGGCTATAAAGATACCTTGTGTTATGTAAAATCGCAGCATTTTTCTTTTGTTCATCAAGATTTGCTAAATTAGCATCTAAATTGCGTTTTGCTCTAGTAATGATTCGTTCTGCATAAGAACGAGCCACTTTTAACTTCGCAACAGAAGATTCAATTCTTTCGTGGCGAAGTAAAGAGATTACCATATTTTGAATCATAGCTTTTCTATGATCTGCGGATCTATTGAGTTGTTTAACTTTATTACGTTTATTCATCTTAAAAATCTCTCATACCGAACGAAAGTCCCATAGAGGAAAGTTTTGCTTTTAACTCTTGTAAACTTTGTTCGCTGAAATGTTTTGATTTAGTCATTTCGTCTTCTGATCTCTTAACGAGTTCACCAATGAAGTCGATTTCCAAACTGCGAAGAACATTTGTAGAACGAACCGATAGTTCTAATTCTTCTACGTGTTTTGATAAAGCAGCTTTTAGTTTTTCATCAGCTTCATCCAACTCTTCTTCTTCTTCTTCAATTTCTTCTTCAAAATTAATGAAAACAGTTAGGTGATCTTTTAGGATTTTTGCTGCTTGTGCCACTGCGTCTTCTGGAGAAACAGATCCATCAGTCCAAACTTCCATAGTGAGTTTTTCGTAATCAGATCTTTGTGCAACACGAGTTTCTGAAACTTCAAACAATACCTTTTGGATTGGTGAAAAAATAGAATCGATTGGGATTGTTCCCAAAACTTCAATGTCTTTCTTTTTATCTTCAGCAGGAACGTAACCACGTCCCCGTTGGATTTCCAAATCCATAATCAAATTTGCATCCTCATTAAGAGTAGCAATATGAAGGTCTGGATTCATGATTTCAATCGAAGAATCAACAGCCAAGTCAGCAGCACGGAAGTAACCAGCACCTTTTAGCTCTAAGTGGATTACTTTACTTGCTTCTTTGTCTTCAGGCTCGTATTTGATTCGAACTTGTTTTAAGTTAAGAATGATACGAGTTACGTCTTCGGCTACACCTTCAATATAGGAAAACTCGTGAGAGACACCTTCGATACGAATCGCGGAAATTGCTGCACCTTCAATAGATGACATGAGCGTACGACGAAGGGAGTTACCGATCGTAGTACCTATTCCTCTTTCGAAAGGTTCTGCAACAAACTTACCGTAATTTGGTGTATTCACATCAGTAGTGAATTCGATTTTTTTGGGTCTTTTAAAACCTTTTAATAAATTCTTTGGAGACAATGTCGTATCCTTCTTCTCTAAATTCTTACTTCGAGTACAACTCTACGATTACCTGTTCTTTCACAGGGATATCAATATGTTCTCTTGTTGGAAGTGAAGTCACTTCTCCTGAGAACTTGGTATAATCCACACTGACCCAAGAAGCAGTACGATTGATTGCTTGAGCTAGTTTGATATTTTCTTCGATAAACGCGGATTTTTGGAACTTCTCACGAATTTCGATTTTATCACCAACATTCACACGATAAGAACAAATGTCCACTCGGTGGCCATTCACAAGAATGTGTCTATGTGCAACGAAGTTACGAGCTTGTCTTCGAGTCACAGCAAAACCCATACGATAAAGAACGTTATCCAATCTTCTTTCGAGGAATTGGAGTAAGTTCTCACCAGGAATCCCTGGAGTGTGAGATGCTTCTTCGAAGTATCTACGGAATTGTTTTTCTAAAACTCCGTATGCGCGTTTTACTTTTTGTTTTTCACGAAGCTGAGCTCCGTATTCAGTAATCTTTCCTTTTTTCTTAGGAGGAAGACCTGGTGGGTACTTTCTCTTTTCTAGGGAAGATTTTTCTTTATGTAAAGTATGACTATTTTTGAGAAAGAGGTTAAGTCCCTCTCTTCTCATCAATTTAACAACTGGACCTCGGTAACGTGCCATATCTAATTCCTACACCCTTCTTCTTTTGCGTGGTCGGCACCCATTGTGAGGGAGCGGAGTTACGTCTTTAATGAGTTTGATTGAAATTCCTTTCGTAGTTAAAGAACGAATGGCAGACTCACGTCCAATTCCTGGACCTGAAACCATTACATCAACTTCAGAAAGACCAGCAGCTTCGATTGCTTTTTCAGCTGCATTTGTAGCGGCAACTTGTGCTGCATACGGAGTGGATTTTTTGGATCCACGAAATCCCATCATTCCGGAAGAAGACCAAGAAAGAACGTTTCCGGCCATATCGGTAATCGATACAATTGTATTGTTAAACGAAGCTTGGATATAAACCTTTCCTCGTGGAACGTTTTTCTTTTCTTTTTTCTTAACCTTTTTGGTATCTTTTTTATTCTTTGCGTCTTTTTCAGCCATGGATTAGTCCTCTACTTAGTAGCCTTTTTCTTATTGGCTACAGTCTTCTTGACTCCCTTACGGGTTCTTGCATTGGTTCTTGTTCTTTGTCCGTTGACTGGAAGACCACGTCTATGACGGAAACCTCTATAACAACCCACATCCATCAATCGTTTGATGTTTAGGTTGACTTCGGAACGAAGATCACCTTCTACCTGGTATGATTCTTCAATGACTCTTCGGATCGCGGCTTCTTGTTCGTCCGAAAGGTCCTTCACCCTGATAGATTCGTCAATCCCTGCTTTTTTCAGGATATTTTGAGAGGAAGTCTTACCAATACCAAATACGTATGTAAGACCGATCACTATTCTTTTGTTTGATGGTAAATCAACACCCGCGATACGTGCCATATCTTTCTATCTTTGCCTTTGTTTGTGTTTTGGGTTCGTGCAAATCACTCGGATTACACCTTTTCTGCGAATGACTTTGCATTCAGGACAGATTTTTTTAACTGATGCTCTAACTTTCATTATAGTTCCCTATTTCTTTCTGTAAGTAATGCGGCCCTTGGTTAAGTCATAAGGTGAAAGTTCCACAGTGACTTTGTCTCCAGGTAAAATACGAATGTAATGCATACGCATCTTTCCTGAGATGTGTGCTAAAACCTTGTGACCATTTTCTAGTTCCACACGGAACATAGCGTTCGGTAACGGTTCGAGAACAGTTCCGTCAATCGTGATTGCTTCTTCCTTAGCCAGGGTCTATCTCCTACTAGATCGATTTTAAAATAGTGTTAGTGATTTCTTCCATACTTCCCAAACCATTGATTTGCCGAAGGATCCCAGAGTCTTTATAAAAGTCTATCAGGGGCAACGTCTTGGTGTTGTAAGTATGCAGACGGTTTTTGATGGTCTCTTCGTTGTCATCCGAGCGTCCTTCTTTGATCGCTCTACCTAGCAACCGTTTGACGAGTTCTTCGTCAGGAACGTCTAGGTTGACAACGGAGTCGAGCTCCATGTGAAGCTCTTTGAGGATTTCCGAGAGAGCCTTTGCTTGCTCCACCGTCCTAGGAAATCCATCCAGTATGAATCCATTTGCACAATCAGATTCGACCAATCGGTCGCGAATTATGCCTATAACGACAGCATCTGGAACAAGGTCTCCAGCGTCCATATATTTTTTTGCTTCTATCCCCATTGGGGTTCCGTTTTTTACGGCAGCACGGAGGATATCTCCAGTAGAGATCTGTGGAATTTGGTATTTCTCTTTGATGATGTCAGCTTGGGTCCCTTTTCCAGCACCTGGGGGCCCCATAAATATGAGTCTCTTCATTCGTTACACTCTTCCCTTGATTTTCGTCTTCTTCATGAATCCTTCGTAATTTCTCATAAGAAGTTGTGCTTCGATTTGTTTCAATGTTTCGAGAGCTACACCCACCATAATGAGAAGTGAAGTTCCTCCGAATGTATACACCAAAGTTCCCCCACCGGTATTAGAACCGAGGTTTAGAAACTTGATGATAAGATACGGAGCAAGAGCAAGACCAGCAAGGAAAAGAGCACCTGGAAGGGTGATTCGATTCAAGATTTTCTCGATCATATCTTTGGTTTGGTTACCAGGGCGTACTCCCGGAATAAACCCACCATATTTTCTAAGATTATCAGCTAACTCTTGTGGGTTGAACTGAATTGCCGTATAAAAATATGCGAAGAAGATGATTAGAGATGTATAAATCACATAGTAAAAAAGGGCGTGATACCAAATCTGTGAAAATGGATTAAAATAATCCATAATCACCGCCCAACCCGCCCACTGGCCACCCTTAGAGGACAACCACTGAACAATCGTTTGTGGAAAAAGGATGAGAGAAGATGCGAAGATAATTGGCATTACGTTGGCACTGTTCACTTTGAAAGGAATGGATTGGCTACGTGCCTGAACCATCTTTCTTCCCACCATTTGTTTTCCGTAATTTAAAGGAACCCGGCGTACGCCTTGGGTTAAAATCACCGTTAAGGCAATGAGAACAATAAAAATGATAATAAGGATAAGGATGCTAAGAGCATCTGAAGTATCAGAAGTAAACATTGCGATGAGTGCTTCTGGCATACGACCAATGATACCAGCAAAGATAATGAGTGAAATTCCATTACCAATCCCACGTTCTGTGATCTGTTCCCCAAGCCAAATCAGAAGGACAGTTCCCGTAGTGATGGATAACATCGCAATCGGTAAAAAATATCCTTCTACAGATGGGTTGATAAGCCCTGGGTATTTTGCTTGCGCAGTTCCCGATCCAGTAGACCAAGAATTTGCAAGTTGGATCACAGCAAGAGATTGGATTGCACAAAGGATAAGAGTTCCGTACTTAGTGTACTGCTGGATCTTCTTTCTACCTTCTTCCCCTTCTTTTTGCATTTTTTGCAAACTAGGGATGAGAACCATCACAAGTTGCATAATGATCGAAGAAGAGATATAAGGCATAATCCCTAGTGCAAAAATAGAAAATTTTAAAAGAGCACCACCCGCAAACAAATCTACCATTCCGAGGAAACCTTCACTCGGATCGGCAGTAATGCCCGTCACAATCAAACTGTTAATACCAGGAATGGTCACGTGAGTTCCCATTCTGAAAAGTAACAACATACCTATCGTAAATAGGATTTTAGATCTTAATTCCGGGATTCGAAAGATGTTAGCGATGGTTTGAAACATAGGTTATCTAGTTTTTTTTCTCTTCTTTTTTCTTTTCTCTAATGATGACTTTTCCACCGGCTTTTTCAATTTTCTCTTTTGCTGAGGCAGAAAAAGCATCTACCGTAATGGTGATGGCAACAGTCACTTCTCCAGTTCCGAGTAATTTGATTGGTCCTACTTCAGACTTAATCAAAGATTTGGCTTTGAGAATGGCAGGAGTTACTTCCCCAGAAAGACCTGCTTTAGTTAAAGAGATCAAATTGACTGGTTGGAATTCCACAGAGAAAATATTGGTAAAACCACGTTTTGGCAAACGTCTGTGAAGAGGAAGCTGTCCCCCTTCGAATCCACGTCTCATCGAAGCTGCACGAGCTCTTTGTCCTTTGGAACCACGAGTGGAAGTTTTTCCCATCCCTGATCCTGGACCTTGGCCCACTCGTTTCGGGGAAGTTTTTGCACCTTCCGGAACGGGAACCAAGTTTTTGTTTCCGAGGGATGTAGATTTTTTGGGGCGTTTTGCACCAAATCCACGGCCTTGTTCGATTCTATCTTGTGCCATACAATTATACCTTTTCCACTTTCAACAAGTAACCTACTTGTCGTAACATCCCTTTCAATTGGGGAGTCATTTTGTGTTTTTTGGATTGACCTTTCTTTTTAAGGCCGAGTGCAATTAGAGTTTTTTTGTGTATCGGGATGATACCAATAGAACTTCTTTCTTGCGTTACGATCACTTCTTCCATAGTCAGTTACCTTTTATAGATCTTGCCCAAACAAGTGTTTGAGGCTAACACCACGTCGTTTTACCGCCATTGACGGAGTTTCCAACTGTTGTAATGCATCCATAGTCGCCTTCACAATGTTCATCGGGTTTGAAGATCCCCATGACTTTGTAAGAACATCTTGAATTCCTGCTCTTTCCAATACGGAACGAACAGAAGCTCCTGCAATGATCCCCGTTCCCGGAGAAGCTGGCTTCAAAATCACTCGAGCGGATTTGAACTGTCCCACAACATCGTGAGGAACGGTATGACCGATATAGTGAATGGATTTTAAATTCTTTTTTGCCGATTCAATGGACTTTCGGATGGCGTCTGGAACTTCATTTGCTTTTCCAAATCCAATTCCTACTTTTCCTTTAGAGTCACCAACAACGGATAGAGCGTTGAAGGAGAAACGACGTCCCCCCTTCACTACTTTGGCAACTCGGTCGATTTTTACGACCTTCTCAGTAAATTCTTTTGTTTCTTCTTCTAACATCATTTAGAACTCCAATCCACCTTCGCGGGCAGAATCAGCAAAAGCAGCGATCTTTCCATGGTAAACCATTCCAGATCTGTCGAGAACCACTTGGGAAACTCCTGCTTTTTTCGCTTTCTCAGCGACTACTTTACCGAGTTCGGTCGCAGCCGATTTACTCTTCTTAGAATTTTCATGTTTCGGAAAATCTTTCTCTAGAGTGGTTGCATAAACAAGCGTTACACCTTTTGCATCATCAATGATTTGTGCAGTGAGGTAACGGTTTGTTTTGTTGAAAACCAACCGAGGTCTTTCCGATGTAGAGCGGAGTTTGTATCTAACTCGTTCCGCTCGTCTCAATCTTTTCGTATTTTTAGCTGTCTTGTTGATCATGACGTTCTACTTCTTACCGGTTTTTCCGGCCTTTCTACGGATGTATTCGTTCTGATATTTGATTCCTTTGCCTTTATAGGGTTCAGGAGGTCTTTTTGAACGAATGTCAGCCGCAACTTGTCCAACCAGTTGTCGGTCAATTCCCGATACTTTGATTTTTAGCTGATCTGCAACATCGATTTTGATACCGTTTGGCTCAGGGAAAACCACTTCATGAGAATAACCAAGAGCCATCACTAGATCTTTACCACGCTTTTGTGCACGGTAACCGACCCCAGTAATTTCCAAGTTTTTTTCCCAACCAGTGGTGACACCTTTAACGCAGTTCATTGCCAAGGAACGAACAAGACCATGTAAAGCCACAGTCTTTTGGTCTTCACTTTTACGAGTAAAAACAAGTTCGCCGTTTTCCACATTGGCACTGACACCGTCATACAGCGGAGTTTTTAATTCCCCTAATGGCCCTTTGATAGTAAGGGCTTCTGCATCTGCTTTCACTTCTACCTTTGCAGGCAATTTGATAATACTTTTTCCAACTCGAGACATGGTGTTATCGTTCTCTAGAATACCTTACAGAGAACTTCCCCTCCTACTCTGAGTTTACGAGCGCGTTTTCCCGTCATCACACCTTTCGAAGTCGAAAGGATGAGCGTTCCGATGTTATTTCGGAACGGGCGGATTTCACCAGATTGGATGTATACTCGACGACCAGGAGTGGATACTCTCTCGATCATACGAATTACTGGTTTTTTTTCCGTGTCGTATTTTAATTTCACTTGGAAGTCATCAAAACTTCCATTTTTTACAGTTTGAACATCATCTACAAAACCTTCTTCTTTAAGAAGATCTAGGATGGACTTTTTGATTTTGCTACCAGGAATCACACAAAGCTCATGTTTAGCTTGTTGTGCGTTTCTGATTCTTGTTAGCATATCTGCGATTGGATCTGAAAGACTCATACTTACCTTAACCTAATTACCAGGAGGACTTTTTCACACCGGGGATCTGAGCCTTGCTAGCAAGGTCCCGGAAGCAAAGACGACACATATCAAAGCGGCGCAAATAAGCGCGTGATCTACCACAAAGAGGGCAACGATTGTACTCTCTCACTTTGAATTTTTGCTCTTTGGCGTGGCGTTCCATCATTGATTTTTTCGCCATGAGTAATCTCCTACTTACCTGCCGTTCGGTAAGGCATACCGAAGGCTTGGAATAATTCGAACGCTTCTTTGTCCACTTCCGTGTTCGTTACGAAAGTGATATTGATCCCGTAGATCGTATTGATTTTATCAAAATGAATCTCAGGGAAGATGATCTGTTCTTTTACGGACAGGTTATAATTTCCTCGACCGTCGAAACCTTTTGGGTTTACACCGCGAAAGTCACGAACCCGTGGAAGAGCCACGTTAATGAATCTGTCAAGGAACTCATACATATGATGACCACGAAGGGTTACTTTGCAACCAAGCACCATTCCCTCTCTCACTTTGAAACCCGCAATGGATTTCTTAGCAAAAGTTTTCACCGGTCTTTGGCCTGTGATTTGACCAATTTCTACAAGACAAGCTTCCATCGCTTTTGGGTTCGTGTGAGCTTCGCCCATACCAACGTTGATTACGATTTTTTCTAGTTTGGGAACTCGCATGACACTTTGGAAGCCGAGTGACTTTTGGAGTGTAGGGCGGATTTCCGCTTCATATTTTGATTTAAGCCTAGGTACCATAACTATACTTCTTTCCCTTCTGGTCGAGTCACTCGTACGGATTTACCATCCTTCTTGGTAAAGCCCAAGCGTACAGCCTTAATTTTCTTCTTTGGCTTCGCTTTGTTTTCTGCTTTTGCGTCGTGAAACATCACATTGGAAATATGGATTGGGAATTCGATCTCAATCGCGCCACCTTGAGGGTTCTCTTGAGTTGGGCGTACGAATCGTTTTCTTTTGTTCACACCTTCGATATAAACGCGGTCTTTGCGTTTGTCGATTGCTAGAACTTTCCCTTTTTTTCCTTTTTCTTTACCGGAAATCACAAGAACTTCGTCGTCCTTTTTGATTTTCGTTTTTTTGAATTTAGTGGGCTCGGAGCCTCTATATGCTAATTTAGCTGCCATTCTAGAGAACCTCCGGAGCGAGAGATATAATTTTCATGTATTTTTTATCGCGAAGTTCACGGGCAACAGGTCCGAAGATCCTGGTTCCTTTTGGATTCCCTTTGTCATCAATGATGGCAACGGCATTGTCATCGAAACGAATGTAAGTTCCATCTGGACGACGAACTTCTTTTTTCGTTCTAACAACAACTGCTCTTTGAACCGCTTTGTTATGCACTTTTTTACCTTGCCCGTCACGAAGACCGTATGCAGGTTGTGCTTCCTTAACAGCGACGATAATTTCGTCACCAAGCGTTGCGTAGCGTTTTTTGGAACCGCCAAGCACTTTAACGCACATGACTTTTTTCACACCCGAGTTATCGGCTACTTGTAAAATAGTTTCTTGTTGAATCATACTAATTTCGCCTTCTCAATTACCTTTACAAGTTTATGGTGTTTCTGCTTAGAAAGTGGTCTTGTTTCCACAGCGATGACTCGATCACCAACTTGACACTCGTTCTTCTCATCGTGAATTTTCACGCGTGAAGTTCTGGTCATAATCTTCTTAAACCGTGGGTGCACTTTTCTTGTGATGATTTCGATCACTACAGTTTTATCCATAGCATCGCTCACAACTACACCCTGAATGGTTAAAGACTTTTTAGAGTTTTTATCTTCCATAACCTACTTCTTCTTACCTTTGCCTGTTTTAGCAGCTTTTGGCGCTGAACCAGCTTTCGGTGCGATTTGTTTGAGTTTGCCTTTTGCTGTTAGTTCCTTCTCACGAAGGACAGTCAATGCTTGGGCAATTCTCTTCTTATGATTGCGGATTAGTTTTGGGTTCTCAAGAGATCTTGTGACTCCAAACTGAAATCTGGCTTTTCTTACTTCTTCGGAAGAGGAAAGAATTTCTTTCTTTAAATCTTCTGGAGAAAGTGATTTGAAATCGTCTTTCATAGAACGTTCCTCTTAACAAATGAAGTTTCTACTGGCAGTTTAAATGCTGCTAGGTGAAGAGCTTTTCTTGCTGTATCTTCATCAACACCAGCCATTTCAAAAAGAACTCGTCCTGGTCGGATTTCAGCAATCCAGAACTCAGGGTTACCTTTACCTTTACCCATACGAGTTTCGGCAGGTTTCTTAGTGATTGGTAAATGAGGGAAGATCCTGATCCACAATTTCCCACCTCGTTTTACTTGGCGGTTGATAGTAATCCGTGCAGCTTCGATTTGGCGCGCAGTGATACGACCGGAAGAGATGGCTTTTAGACCATACTCACCGAACGCAACGTAAGAACCTCTTTCGTCCTTACCTTTTAAGCGCCCTCTTTGGCGTTTTCTAAATTTTACTCGTTTAGGTGCTAACATGATCGTTTCTCTTTAGTACTTCTTAACTCGTTCTACGTTTTACAGCGTATTTATCTTCATCGGACTCTTCCTTAGTTGGGAAGTAGTCACCTGTATAAGTCCATACTTTCACACCGATTTGTCCGAAAGTGGTAAGGGCTTCTTTGAATCCAAAGTCGATTTTGGCACGAAGAGTATGAAGAGGAACTCGTCCTTCCATATACTTTTCTGTTCTTGCCATATCAGCTCCATTCAAACGTCCGGAGATTTGGATTTTTACGCCTTCCACTCCACCGCGCATCGCACGACGAAGTTCCGCTTTCATCACTCGACGAAATGGCATCCTTTGTTCGATTTGAAGGGCAACCGTTTCAGCAATTGCTTGTGCAATCACTTCTGGTTTTTTCACTTCGATGATGTTCATCCCAATCGGCTTATCTGCGTATTTTTTAAGTTCTTGTTTTACCGCTTCAATGTTTTGGCCTTTTTGACCAATCACCATACCTGGCTTAGAAGTATGGAGGTTTACGTTGATTTTTTCAGGGAATCTTTCGATTACGATTTTCACAACGGAGGCGTTTTTGAATTTCTTCAGAAGGAATCTACGGATCTTGATATCTTCGTGAAGATTTTTAATGTAATCTTGTTTGGAAAACCAAATAGAATCCCAATTACGTGTGATTCCGATTCGTAGTCCGATTGGATTTACTTTCTGACCCATAAATTAGCTAACCTTCTTTTCGATTTCAGATACGACAACTGTGATGTGGCTAAGGCGTTTACGGATCCGAGAAGCACGGCCACGTGCTCTTGGGCGGAAACGTTTCATGATTGGGCCGTCATCCACATAGATTTTTTTAACATAAAGTGAACTTGGATCCAAACTTTCATTCATTTGCACTGCGTTCGCAACTGCCGAGTTCAAGAGGTTGATGATCATTGAACTTGCTGCTTTGTTTGTAAAACGCAAGATATCAATGGCTTCTTTGTAATCGTATCCACGAACTTCATCAGCAACCAGGCGAGCTTTTCTGGCAGAAATTCTGAGGTGTTTTCCTACTGCTTTTGCTTCCATCACTCTACCTATTTCTTCGCTACTTTTTTGTCTCCACCATGGCCTTTAAAGGTTCTAGTGGGAGCAAATTCACCGAGTTTGTGACCGATCATGTTTTCGTTTACATAAACAGGAACAAACGCTTTGCCATTATGAATCATGACTGTATGACCAATCATATCTGGATAAATGGTACTTCTTCTTGACCAAGACTTGAAGGGAGTTTTTTTCCCTTCAGAGTTTAGGCTCGTAATTTTTTTCATGAGGTGGTCGTCAATGAACGGACCTTTTTTTAAGCTTCTAGCCATGAGTATCTAGATCCTACCTATTCCTGTTTTTCTTACGTCTTTGGACAATAAAACGGTCAGACGGTCTAGTCTTACGTGTTTTAAATCCTTTCGTAGGTTTACCCCAAGGAGTCACAGGGTGACGACCTCCGGAAGTTCTACCTTCACCACCACCGAGTGGGTGGTCCACAGGGTTCATAACGACCCCTCTTACTTTCGGTCTTTTTCCTAACCAGCGGTTACGTCCCGCTTTTCCAATGATGACCAAGTTATGGTCTTTATTGGAAAGTTCTCCGATCGTTGCTAAGCACTCTTTACGAACCTTTCGGATTTCCGAAGAAGGAAGTTTAAGAGATACATAGTCACCATCTTTAGCGGAGATCACAGCAAAAGATCCTGCCGTGCGAGCGATTTGACCGCCTTTTCCGATATGTAGTTCAATGTTGTGAACGTTAGTTCCTGCAGGGATTTTATCTAAAGGAAGTGTGTTCCCTAGTTTGATCTCGGCATTTGCACCAGATTCAATTTTGTCCCCAACTTTTAAGCCGTTAGGAGCCAAAATGTATCGGTATTCACCATCTGCATAACAGATAAGCGCAATAAAAGCAGAACGGTTTGGATCGTATTCGATTGTTTTTACAGTCGCAGGGATTCCAAATTTATTACGTTTGAAATCGATGATCCGGAACTTTCTTTTGTTACGTCCACCTTTCCGTCTAACAGCGATACGTCCCTTATTGTCACGACCAGCCTTATAAGAAATGTTAGCCGTGAGCGGTTTGTAAGGAACCACTTCTGTGATTTCTTTGAAATCTAGAACCGAGTAATACCGGCTAGATTGCGTTGTGGGTTTAAGTTTTCTAATTCCCATAATTAAACCTTAGCAAAATCCAAATTTGCTCCGTCAGCAAACGTCACTACAGCTTTTTTGTAATGAGGTCTTGGGGACGGCATGTTTCTAAAACGTTTCATTTTCCCACGGTAAACGGCTACGTTTACAGCAGTTGGAACTACGTTGTACATTTGTTTCAGGGCTTGTTTGATCAAAGTTTTGTTCGCATCCGGGTGGACTTTGAACGTATACTTGACAGTTCTTTTTCCCATACGTTCTCCAATTGTTTGCAGGTCTTGCGACTTTTCTGTAACAACTGGTGATAAGATTACATTCTCTAGGTTCACTGTCTTATCCTTTCTTAGAATACTGAGCCTGAAGCTCTTTTAAAGCGCTTTCAGAGATTACTAAATTGTTATTATAGAGGATGTCTCGGCAAACGACTCGTTTGCTGTTCACATATTTGAGGTTCTCTATATTGCGAGTGGATCTTTTGAGGAATTGGTTTTCACCAGCTACCACCAAACCCACGTTACCCTTCTCTGCAATGTCCATGTTCTTCAAAATGTTGTAGATGGACTTTGTGGAGTAAGAAGAAGGTTCTACGTCTTCTATGATCGCGATTCTGTTTTCTTCTGCCTTTTTGTTAAGGATGGAGAGAACAGCTTTCTTCTTAACGCTGCGTGACAAGTTAGAGGAATAATCTCTTGGTTTTGGTCCATGAATGATACCACCACCAACGAAATGTGGAGCTCTTATGGATCCTTGTCTTGCACGACCAGTTCCTTTTTGAGCCCATGGTTTGATTCCCCCACCGCGAACTTCGGAACGATCCTTAGTAGAATGTGTTCCCTGTCTATTGTTCGCATTTTCAGCCTTAACCGCATCATAGATGGCTCCAAGCGAAATGCCGGTAGCAAATAATTCTGCCGGAAGTTCAACTTCGCTTACGAATACGCCTTCTTTATTGTATTTACGCGCTTTCATGTTCTACCTATCTATTTATCCGATTTTTTCTATCGTAACGATACCGCGTTCCCTTCCTGGAACCGGACCGGATACAAATACCAAATTGGCGTCTGCATCAATTTTTACTACTTTCAGGTTTCGAACAGTGCTCTGTTCAGAACCCATTCTTCCACCCATCTTCAAACCCTTGAACACACGTCCAGGAGTTGTATTAGAACCAATCGAACCAGGGTGTCTTTGGAATCTGGAACCGTGTCCAGCAGGACCACCGGCAAAACCGTGGCGTTTCACAACACCTTGTGTTCCCTTTCCCTTAGAAGTTCCGGTTACTTTCACCGTGTCGTTCAAAGCAAACACATCAGCGAGTTTTACCTCAGCACCAACTGCTACATCTTCAAAACCTTTGAATTCAATCAGAGTTTTTTTAGGAGCGGCAATGTTAGCTTTTTTAATGTGTCCAACTTCAGCCTTCGTCATGTGTTTTTCTTTGGCATCACCAAATGCTAATTGAACGGCTTCGTAGCCATCATTCGCAGATGTTTTTACCTGGGACACAAAACAAGGACCCACGCGTAAAACAGTTACAGTAACCATCTTACCTTCGTTATTGAATATGTGGGCCATGCCCAATTTTTCGCCGATTAAACCTTTAGCCATGGATCCTATCCTTAGGATTTAATATCTACGGAAACTCCAGCAGGGAGTTGAAGCTTCATCAGGGCTTCTACCGTATCTTCATTCGTATTTAAAATATCGATGAGTCTCTTGTGAGTTCTCATTTCAAATTGTTCTCTAGCTTTTTTATTCACGTGCGGAGAACGTAATACCGTGTAGATTTCTTTTTTCGTTGGAAGCGGGATTGGACCGGAGACAGTAGCTCCGGTCCTCTTCGCAGTCGCAACGATTTCAAAGGTTGATTGGTCAATCAACCGATGATCGAAAGCTTTTAACTTAACGCGAATTCTTTGTCCAGCCATTGCGATTACTCAACGATCTCCGCAACAACACCAGAACCAATTGTTCTTCCACCCTCACGGATAGCGAACTTCAAACCTTGGTCCATAGCAATTGGGTGGATAAGTTCGATTGACATCGTAACGTTATCTCCCGGCATAACCATCTCCATTCCACCAGGAAGGTTACAAACACCAGTGATGTCTGTAGTTCTGAAATAGAATTGAGGACGGTAGTTGTTAAAGAATGGAGTATGACGTCCACCTTCGTCTTTTGTAAGAACGTAAACTTCCGCTTTAAATTTTCTGTGTGGAGTGATAGTACCCGGTTTCGCAAGAACTTGACCTCTTTCGATGTCTTCTTTTTTAGTTCCGCGAAGAAGAGCACCAATGTTGTCTCCAGCTTCAGCTTGATCGAGTAGTTTACGGAACATCTCAATACCAGTAACAACTGATTTAGATGTATCACGGATACCAACGATTTCGATCTCGTCGTTGATCTTAAGAACCCCTTGCTCCACACGACCAGTTGCAACAGTTCCACGACCAGTGATTGAGAATACGTCCTCAACTGGCATAAGGAAAGGTTTATCAACAATACGTGTAGGGTTTGGAACGTAAGTATCAACCGCTTCCATAAGTTTAAGAATGGATTTCATTCCTAGGTCGGAATCTTCACCTTCAAGAGCTTTCAATGCAGAACCAGAGATGAAAGGTGTTTTATCACCAGGAAAGTTGTATTTGTTAAGGAGGTCTTTGATTTCCTCTTTAACCATCTCAACCATATCGTCTCTTTCGTCAGCAGCAAGCATGTCAGCTTTGTTTAGATAAACCACGATGTAAGGAACCCCTACTTGGCGAGCCAGAAGGATGTGTTCTTTAGTTTGTGGCATAGCACCGTCAGTTGCAGATACTACGAGAATCGCAGCGTCCATCTGAGCAGCACCAGTAATCATGTTTTTAACATAGTCCGCGTGTCCCGGGCAATCTACGTGTGCGTAGTGACGGTTTGGAGTTTCATACTCCTGGTGGGACGTTGCAATAGTAATCCCACGAGCCTTTTCTTCGGGCGCGTTGTCGATTTGGTCATAAGCAATCGCTTTATTTTTTCCACCAACTAACTTCGCAAGCGTTGTTGTGATAGCTGCTGTTAGGGTTGTCTTACCGTGGTCAACGTGACCAATAGTTCCGATGTTTAAGTGTGGTTTTGAACGGTCAAATTTTTCTTTAGCCATTGTTAGAATCTACTCCTCAATCGTGGTGCAAGACCCGATCCTCGGTTCTTTACTCCTTTAAAACTGCATGAAATTCATAGGTAAAAGCAGTCCTTTCCCAAGAAATGCCAATCCCTTTGGTCATGTTTCTAAGAGCCCCTGAAAAGCCAAGCAGGTTTTGGGCCGGTGCATTGGCTTTTAAGTGACTCTTCCCTGCCACAGCTTCCAAGATGGAGACCACCTTAGCATTTCTGCGACTTAGATCAGAAAGAACTACACCTAAGTGGTCTGCGTCCACCATCACTTCTATTTCCGTGAGGGGTCCGACCAAGTATGTGTTTGAAGGAAACAATTCCTTTACGCCCGCAAGTATTGCTACTTTCAAAAGCGTTAAAGTGGTTTGCAAATCTCCTTTCGGCATCTCATACGAGAGGACACGAAACCTGAGGCCTACAACTTCCTCACCGTAGAACCCGTGTAAGCAGGCTTCCAAAAAGGACGTTTCTATCGAATTTTTTACTTCTTCCGGAAGACTTACCTCGAAGGCAATTTGCTTCGAAAAGTCGGCAGTATCTTCCAGGACTGCAATGAGCGCGCCGCTTGATTTTTGGTCTTCAAAGGCACGATGCTCTAGGGCAACCTTATGAGACATTTTTTTAAGATGCTCTAATTTGGCAATGTTTATCGAACTGAAACTGAGTTTTTTTTCTGTCCTTTCCATGACCCGGCGGACTCCGATTTCTAAATGGAGTTCCCCTCGCCCAAGAAGTACCATTTGTCCGGTATCTTCCTTGTTTTGGAGGACGTATCCTGGATCTTCCCAAACCAGTTCCTCCAAGCGACATAACCAAAATTCTTTTTCCTCGGACAAGTCCGGTTCGATCACCAGAGAAAAGGGACTAAGGGATCGTTCCGACGAGGAACTCTCTGCTTCAGAGGAAAAGCCCGTTGTTCGACTCACCGGATAACCCGGCATAAGAACTAGATTTGTGTGATTTTTTAAGAATACCAATTTACCCTTTTCTAATCTCGTTATGGTTTCTTCCGATTCTGGATCTAGGAATTGAAAGAGGTTTTCCATTGGAGATTGGTCCGCAGAAGGAAGAGCTAGATCTTTGCCTCTCTCGGTGACAAGCCCAGTCCAAAGGGAATGGATCTCTTCTAAACGAATCTCACGGGAAGGATAAATGACGGCATAACGACCGAACTCTGGGTTTGTCCTTCTAGAAAGAACTAGGAGCGGAAGTGTTTGCGATGATGGGTTCTCTGTTTCCTTTGGTTCCGTCCAAAGCACCAAATCCAAAAGTTCCCGAACACCTTCCCCTGTTTTCGCAGAACCCCCATACACGGGATAAAGTTTTCCGGCCTTCGGGCCTGTGTGTAACCCAATCATCGAAAAATCAGTTTGGCCAGAAGGATCATTCCAAGAGGAAATCATCAGATCATCACTCCATGAAATTAATTCCTCTTTTATTGTTTTTGGAAAAACAGAGGGGTGATGGAAATAGAATTCCAATTTGTCAGATTCATTTTTTTGAAAGAGAGCCACAGGAGCTCCACCTAAAATTTCCTCTAAAGAAACAAGAGTGTCCAAATACTCATCTCCAAACCTATCCAGTTTGTTGATAAAAAATATCATAGGAACCGAGGCCTTTGTTAGTTCTTCGATGACAAGGCGGGCTTGTGATTGCACCACTGTCCCTGCTTCTAAAACAACAATGGCAGTTTCCATGGCAGGCAAAAGATCAGTGACTTGGTTACGAAAGTCGATATGACCCGGTGTGTCTACGAGTTGAATTTGGAATTCACCGAATTTAGTTGTCCATGGAAGGGAGTGAAAGGTAGTTCGAATGGAGATCCCGCGATCAATTTCTTCCTGTAAAGAATCGGATTCGGTATTTCCATCTTCGATAGATCCTACAGCAGAAATTTTCCCTGCTTCAAATAAGATCCGTTCGGTGAGGGTTGTTTTCCCTGAATCAATATGTGCAAAAATGCCAACTGTGCGGTAAATCATGGTTTATGGAAATGCGTGAAAATAAAAAAGCCAGGCATAAACCTGGCTCGTTAATGTTTGGAATCGAATAAAAGGGATTACCAGCGGTAGTGGGAGAAAGCCTTGTTGGCGTCTGCCATCTTTCTGATGTCTTCTTTTTTCTTGATCGCAGATCCTGTGCCTTTTTGGGCTTCCATGAATTCTGCGGCCAATTTGTTTTTCATAGATTTTTCGTTTCTGCCACGGCTATATTTGATAAGCCATCTGATTCCAAGCGCAAGTCGTCTTTCTGGACGAACTTCGATTGGTACTTGGTAAGTGACACCACCCACTCGGCGGGATTTTACTTCCACTTGTGGTTTTGCATTTTCCAAAGCTTCTTGGAAAACGGCAAAAGGATCTTGTCCTGTTTTTTTCGCAATGACTTCTAATGCATCGTAGAACACAGTTTCAGCAACACTTTTTTTACCATCTACCATTAGGCAGTTGATAAACTTAGAAATCACCTTGTCATTGTATTTAGGATCGCCTTCGATATGGCGTGGTTCAACTTTTCCTCTTCTTCTAGACATATACCTTTCTCCGATTACGCTTTAGGACGCTTAGCGCCGTATTTAGAACGTCCTTTACGACGTTTGTCCACACCGAGTGTATCCAGTGTTCCACGAATGATATGATAACGAACCCCTGGTAAGTCTTTTACCCTTCCCCCACGGATCAGAACCACGTTGTGTTCTTGGAGGTTATGGCCTTCACCAGGAATGTAAGCTGTGACTTCAATTCCCGTAGTAAGGCGAACCCTTGCTACTTTACGAAGAGCAGAGTTCGGTTTTTTCGGAGTGAAAGTCATTACCCTTGTGCAAACTCCACGTCTTTGCGGGCATGCTTTTAGGGCAGGAGATTTAGTTCTTTTCTTTTGGTCTTCTCTTCCAATACGGATGAGCTGGTTAATTGTAGGCATTCGATTCCTTCTTCTACTTCTCTGTCTTTAAAAAAATAATGACGTTTTCGTCCAAAATTCCAGATAGGGACATTTTGTAAACGAAAACATGATTTTGTCCCTAGAAACTTCTTAAAAGTAACTAGAGACAAAGTTCTTTTGGATTAATCCTCGTCGTCCTCATCATCGGAGTCGTCCGCTTCTTCTTCCAACTCATCTTCATCCTCGTCCTCTTCGGCAACAAGTCTGGAAAGTGTGGCAGTAGAAACAGGAGCCGCTTCGGAAAGTTCCGAAACTTCTTCTTCCTCTTCTTCGGTTTCAAGATCCCAATCCAAATCTCCTGGAAGGTCTTTGAAAACTTCAATGTCACGGTATTTTTTCATACCTGTTCCCGCAGGAATCATATGACCAATGATTACGTTTTCTTTCAGACCCATTAGGTTGTCTGTTTTTCCTTTGATTGCCGCATCTGTTAAAACCTTAGTAGTTTCTTGGAAGGAAGCTGCAGAGAAATAAGACTCTGTGTTGAGGGATGCTTTTGTTAATCCCAATAGAACTGGAGTTCCTTGTGCAGGAGATCCCCCTTCTTTTTCCACTCGGTCATTTTCTTCATCAAAGAGGAATTTATCCACTTGTTGTTGGTTCACAAACGAAGTGTCCCCACTATCAGTGATGATTACCTTACGAAGCATGGAGCGAACCACAACTTCGATGTGTTTATCATTGATATGAACCCCTTGCAGACGGTAAACTTCCTGAACCTCTGAAACCAAATATTCGTGAAGGGCATTTGGTCCTTTGATTGCAAGGATATCATGCGGGTCAAAGTTTCCTTCATCCAACTGGTCACCTCGTTTCACAAAGTCACCTTGGCGCACACGGATTTGTTTTCCGACAGGGATGGCTACTTTTACTTTTTCTTGTTCTGCAGTTTCTGGGATGATATAGAGAATTCGTTTTTCTTTTACGATTTCCCCTTTGTCTTCGATCTTTCCGTCAATTTCTGCCAGTGTGCAGGCATCTTTCGGACGACGAGCTTCGAAAAGTTCATCTACCCGTGGAAGACCACCCGTGATATCACGAGTTTTTTCTGCAATAGATGGGATTTTGAAAATGATATCCCCTTCTCTCACCTTGTCTCCATTTTGGAATTGGAGGAGTGCGTCCACAGGGACAGAGTATCCATCAGATCCAACAATGACTTTCGGAACAAGACGGTCTTTCTTTTGTTCTACAACTTTCAAAATGATATTGGAAGTTTTTGGATCCACGTCACGACGAACGTTTTTACCAATTTCTAAATCTTCCCATTGGATGGTTCCTGCGGTTTCTGATACTGCCACTTCGTTAAAAGGGTCAAACTCAGCGAGTGCTTTGTTTTCTTCTACGATCTGACCTTCTTCCGCACGAAGGATGGTTCCGATTTTTACTGGAATCACAAAGTCATCACCCAAGATTCGAAGAGTGGTTCCTACAAGAGAAACAGTTCCCGCTTGGTCTGAAGTGATTCGTTGTTCTGTCGATTCTCCAACTTGGGTCGCAAATACTTCCCCTTTTTCTAATCTTTGTCCATCCACAACACGAACACTGGAAAGTGAATCAGTATTGAATTCTTGGATCAGCCTGTTTACGATGATGGTTCCGCGACGAGCAAATACTTTTGCAGAATTTGCGTTAGTCACTAGACGACCATTGATTGATTTTACGATAGAGCGATAAGGAACTTTATGTTCTCTTTCTGAAATGGTAGCAGATGCCGCACCACCCACGTGGAAGGTTCTCATCGTTAGCTGTGTTCCCGGTTGTCCGATGGACTGAGCCGCAATGGTTCCCACTGCTTCCCCAATCTCAGCAGGAACTAGGCGCGCCATGTCCATACCGTAACATTTTGTACAAATTCCGTGGCGAGACCTACAAGTAAGAGGTGATCTTACTTTGATTTTATCGTAACCAAGGTTTTCAATTTGTTGTCCAAGAGCTCTTGTGATGAGAGTGTCTTTCGGGAAAACCACTTTCTCAGAAACTGGATCCACTAAATCTTCAGCCGTATAACGACCGAACACTCTGTCCGCGAGAGAAACAATTACGTTCTCCCCTTCTTTTACGATTCCGAGAGTGATGTTTGCTTTTGTTCCGCAATCATCTTCGGAAACAATCACGTCTTGTGAAATATCCACTAAACGACGAGTGAGGTAACCGGCATCGGCAGTTTTTAACGCCGTGTCCGCAAGACCCTTTCTCGCACCATGTGTAGAGATAAAAAATTCTAATACCCCGAGACCTTCCCGGAAGTTGGAACGAATCGCAAGCTCAATGATTTCCCCAGACGGTTTCGCCATAAGACCCCGCATCCCAGCGAGCTGACGGATCTGTTGTTTGGAACCACGAGCTCCGGATGCTGCCATGACGAATACGGGATTGAATCCACCTTGGTCTTTTTCCAATTCCTTAAACATCCCGTCTGTAATCCGGTCATTGGTTTTCGTCCATATCTCGATTACTTTTTTACGACGTTCTTCGTTCGTGATGATACCTTTACGATACTCCATATCCGCTTTTTCAACTTCTTTGTTGGCATCATTGACTAGTCCCTCTTTTTGAGGAGAAACTCGGATATCATCAATAGAGATCGTAGGAGCAAATACAGTTGCGTAACGGTAACCAAGTCGTTTGATTTCATCAAGCATCACAACGGTCATCCCTGGTCCAAACTTCTCGTATACGTCTGCAATGATTTTGTTCGTTTCTTTATCACCGAGGGTTCTGTTGATATACACATAACCTTTTGGCATCACTTGGTTGAAGATAAGCCTTCCAGGTGTTGTTTCGATGATTTTCCCTTCATGTAAAACGGAAATTTTAGAGCGAATTTCAACTGTTTTTGTTTCAATCGCATACATCACTTCTTCGAGACCCGTGAAGAATTTACCTTCTCCTTTCGCGTCTTTCACTTCAGAAGTGAGGTAATAAATTCCAAGAACGATATCTTGTGTAGGTCCACATATTGGCTGTCCGTTCGCAGGATTCAAAATGTTATGCGGTGATAACATAAGCATCCATGTTTCCAACTGTGCTTTTGGAGCCAGCGGAACGTGAATTGCCATTTGGTCCCCGTCGAAGTCGGCGTTAAACGCGTGACATACGAGTGGGTGGAGTTTGATTGCTTTTCCTTCTACAAGGACTGGTAAAAATGCTTGGATCCCAAGTCTGTGAAGTGTTGGAGCACGGTTTAGTAATACTGGGTGTTCTTTCACCACAGTTTCCAATACATCAAAAACTTCTTTGTCTTCTGCTTCGATTTTTTTCTTCGCAGATTTGATGTTTGGTGCTAATTCCAAATCCACAAGGCGTTTCATAATGAATGGTTTGAAAAGTTCCAAAGCCATTTTCTTAGGAAGACCCATTTGGTGGTATTTGAGTTCAGGACCAACTACAATTACGGAACGACCAGAATAATCTACCCGTTTCCCGAGTAGGTTTTGGCGGAACCGACCTTGTTTTCCTTTGAGCATATCGGAGATCGATTTCAGTGGTCGATTTCCTTTTCCTTTGACAGTTCGTTTGCGACGGCTGTTATCAAAAAGAGCATCTACTGCTTCTTGTAACATACGTTTTTCGTTACGAACAATGATCTCAGGAGCTTTCAAAGCAAGAAGACGTTTGAGTCGGTTGTTACGGTTGATCACACGGCGATACAAATCATTAAGGTCGGACGTTGCAAAACGTCCCCCCTCTAGTTGTACCATCGGGCGAAGTTCTGGTGGAATCACAGGAACTACATCCAGAACCATCCACTCAGGACGGTTTCCGGAATCCCGGAAAGCTTCCAAAACTTCTAGGCGTTTAAAAATACGTTTGTCGGAGATTTTGTTTTTATCTTGGATTTTTTGGCGGATCACACGAGCTTCTGCATCCACATCAATACGTGCGAGAAGTTCTTTGATGGCGTCCCCACCGATACCAGCGATAAATTTATCACCGTATTCATCTAAATAATTATGGTATTCATCTTCATCGATGAGTTCCCCTCTGTTCCTTCCGGAATCAGCTGGGTCAATGATCACATACTTCTCAAAGTAAAGAACACTTTTGAGTTGGTTGATGGTCATATCAAGAAGGAGTCCCATACGTGATGGAACCGATCGGTAATACCAAATATGCGAAACAGGAGCCGCAAGTTCAATATGACCCATTCTTTCACGACGCACTTTGGAGTGAGTTACCTCAACCCCGCATTTGTCGCAAACCACTCCCTTATAACGAATGGATTTGAATTTACCGCAGTAACATTCCCAATCCTTAGTGGTTCCGAAGATTTTTTCACAGAAAAGACCATCTCGTTCCGGCTTTAGGGTACGGTAGTTGATCGTTTCAGGTTTTTTGACTTCCCCAAACGACCACTCTTTGATCCGCTCGGGTGATGCCAAACGGATCGTAATCGATTCAAAACTATTGTAATTTCTCATACTTTTTCCCTTCCCTAAACGTTTTCAATGGTCTCGAATTTGATTTTCTTTTTGTTTTTCGAGAATTCATCTTCGTAATCAGAGATATCCACTTCCAATCCTTCGGAGTCTTTGATGATGATATCAAGAGCGAGTCCTCGGAGTTCTTGCACAAGAACGTTGAATGATTCTGGAATTCCCGGTTTGATCGAGTGGATTCCTTTCACAATCGCTTCGTAAATTCTTGCACGTCCTAACATGTCATCAGACTTGATGGTAAGTAACTCTTGTAAGGTGTGTGATGCACCATAAGCTTCGAGAGCCCAAACTTCCATCTCCCCTAACCTTTGTCCCCCGAACTGTGCCTTACCACCGAGTGGTTGTTGCGTAACGAGTGAGTAAGGTCCGGTGGATCTTGCATGGATTTTGTCATCCACCAAGTGAGCCAGTTTCAACATGTAAATGTATCCGCAGAAGACTTGGTTGATGAATTTTTCTCCCGTTCTTCCGTCGTATAACTGAAATTTGCTGTTTTCCGGTAATCCTGCTTTTTTGCAGAATTCATGAACATCACCTTCAGTTGCCCCATCAAATACAGGAGTTTCAAAATTGATTCCTAGTTTTTTGGCAGCAAACCCAAGTTGTGTTTCAAAAATCTGACCGAGGTTCATACGAGAAGGAACCCCGAGTGGGTTAAGCACGATATCAACTGGAGTCCCATCTTCCATGTATGGCATGTCTTCTTGTGCCATCACACGGGCAACTACCCCTTTGTTTCCGTGACGACCCGCCATCTTATCACCCACTAGGAGTTTACGTTTACGAGCCACATAGACTTTCACCATTTCTTCCACGCCAGCAGCGAGTTCATCGCCTGTTTCACGGGAATAACGTTTGATATCGATCACAGTTCCTTCAAAACCGTTTGGCATACGAAGAGAGGAATCTCTTACTTCTTTTGCCTTCTCTCCAAAAATGGAGTGTAATAGTTTGTATTCAGGAGTAAGGTCGGTTTCTCCTTTTGGAGTCACCATACCAACCAGGATGTCACCTGGTTTCACTTCGGCACCCACACGGATCACACCTGACTCATCCAAATCACGGAACGCTTTGTCCGAAAGGTTTGGAATGTCACGAGTGATTTGTTCTTGTCCGAGTTTGGTTTCCCGAGCTTGGATTTCGAATTCTTCAATGTGGATCGAAGAGAAAACGTCGTCTTTGATGATTCGTTCTGAAATTAAGATCGCGTCCTCAAAGTTGTAACCTTCCCAAGGCATAAATGCTACAAGAACGTTACGTCCAAGTGCCAAATAACCAGCGTCAGTGGATGGGCCGTTCGCAAGGACAGTTCCTTTTTGTAGGATTTGTCCAAACTCACCGTATTTTTCACCTTTGATGATTTGTCCGGCAACAGGAGCACCAATTCCTAGGTCTTGGCCTTCTTTCACAACCGCAACGTATTGTACTTCTTCCGAATGGAACAGTTCGTGAGTTTCTTTTTCGCCGTTAGGAGCGGTTAACTCCACACGTTCTTTAGAAACCTTACTTACCTTACCACCAGTCGTTGTGTGTAACATAGAAACGTTTGGTTTTTGGTTAAAACAAGTTCCTTGGTTGGTTTTTTTGAATTTAATGAGTGGGTAATGAACAATCTCTTTGGATTGGTCTTCTTTGATCCAAACACCAGTGGCATCCACTTTGGAAACCACACCATCTTTTTTCGCAACAATACAAACTCCTGCGTCATATGCCGCACGAGCTTCCATACCTGTTCCGACAAAAGGAGCTTCTTCTGTGAGAAGTGGAACCGCTTGGCGTTGCATGTTCGAACCCATAAGTGCGCGGTTCGCATCATCATGTTCGAGGAATGGAATGAGTGCTGTGGATACAGACACAACTTGTAAAGGAGCTAAATCCATATATTGGATCTCAGATGGGCTACGGAAAGGAAAGTCCCCTCTATGGCGAGTGGAAATGAGTTTAGAAGTAAATTCTCCCTTCTCATCCACAGTCGAATTTGACTGCGCCATATAGTGGTATTCTTCTTTGTCTGCAGTGAGATACTCTACTTGTTTTTGGACTTTTCCGTTTTTTACAAGGCGGTATGGAGTTTCAATGAACCCATAATCGTTCACCCTTGCAAAACTAGACATGGAAAGAATGAGACCAATGTTTGGACCTTCCGGTGTTTCAATCGGGCACATACGACCATAGTGAGAATAATGAACGTCACGAACTTCGAAACCGGCTCTATCACGAGAAAGTCCCCCAGGCCCAAGTGCGTTTAACCTACGTTTGTGAGTAAGTTCTGCCAAAGGATTGGTTTGGTCCATAAACTGAGAAAGTTGCGAAGATCCAAAAAACTCATTGATCACAGCAGTGATTGGTTTGATGGAAATCAGAAGCTGCGGAGTTTGTTGTTCCGGCTCTTGTACTGTCATCCTTTCTTTGATCACTCGTTCTACCCGAGAGAATCCAAGTTTCAATTGGTTTGCAATGAGCTCACCAACAGAACGAATCCTTCTGTTTCCTAAATGGTCAATATCATCCGGATAGTAGTTTTCCGCTTCTGACATGAGCATCACAAGATAACGAACTGTTTCTATGATGTCTTGTTTTCTTAAAACTCTGTCTTCTGCTTTTGCAAATTCTTTCGGATTGTTAAATTCAAATTTACTATTGATTTTGTAACGACCAACGATTCCCAAATCAAAAGTTTTAGGAGAGAAAAAGAGGCGTTTCAGTTCTGCTTCAGCGTTTTCAATCGTAGAAGGTTCGCCGGGACGCATAATGGTATGGAACTTTTTCACTGCATCTTCGTAGTCGTTCACACCATCTTTTTCAAGGCAGTTGATAAGAACTGGGTTGTCTTTTCCTTTTGGAAATTCAATGACATCCACATCTTTTACCTTCATTTCACGAAGGATGGAGATATTGTCCTCATTGATTTTGGATCCGGCGTCGAGCATTACCTCTCCCGTTTCCATGTTGATGATATCGGCGATGGTTCGGCGACCAATGAGACGTTTTAGGTCTTTTGGATTGGCACCAGCAATCTTCATCTTAGAAGATCCGTAGAAGAGACGAAGAACTTCTTCGTTGGTTCCCATACCCATTGCTTTGACAAGAAGGGTTGCTGGGAATTTTTTCTTACGGTCGATTTTGGCAACAAGGATTCCTTTGTTGTCCATTTCGAATTCCAACCAAGAACCTCTGTATGGAATCACACGAGCTGAGAAAGTATCACGCGCTTGGTCGTAAGAAAAGAAAATACCAGGAGATCTATGGAGCTGGCTTACCACTACCCTTTCCGCACCATTGATGATGAAAGTTCCGTGGTCTGTCATTACAGGAAGGTCTCCCATGTAGACAACTTGTTCCCGAATCTCTCCGGTATCTTTGATGATGAGTCGAATGACTGCTTTTAGGGGAACAGCAAAGGAAGAATCAGTGTCTTTGCACTCTTGTGGATCGCGTTTCGGCTCTCCCAAGATATAATGGCCATATTCCATGACCATATCGTTGTTTGGCGATTCGATTGGAAAGGATTCGCGAAATACCGCTTCCAACCCTTGGTTCAAACGTTTCGTCGGATCTTTCACTTCCGACTGGAGAAACCAATCAAAGGATTTTTTCTGTACGTAGATAAGATTAGGAAGTAAATTGAGGTCGGTAATTTTACCGAAATTTACCCGGTTTCTAATTTGCATTCGGGTATGCATGGAATACTCTCCCTAGAGACATGAAAATAGTAGATGGTATGATAAACGAAAAAATAGAGGTGGGGACGCCTACGGCCTCCCTGCCTCTAAGTTTTTGAAGACTGGGTTTAAAAATTGGCAACCGATTAACCGGCAGCAGCAACTTCTACTTGAGCCCCAACACCTTCGAGTTTTTTCTTAATATCAGCAGCTTCGTCTTTAGAAACGCCTTCTTTCACTGATTTTCCACCAGCTTCTACAAGCGTTTTCGCATCTGCCAATCCAAGACCAGTGATTTCGCGAACGAGTTTAATAACGTCGATCTTTTTGTCACCGTGTGCTTTCAAGATTACATTGAAAGTTGCAGGCTCTTCAGCAGCAGCTGCGCCACCACCTGCACCCGCAACAGCCGCTACCGCAACCGGTGCAGCAGCAGAAATCCCGAATTTGTCCTCCATCTTTTTCACTAGATCAGCTGCCTGAACCAGTGTAAGACTTCCAATTTGTTCTAATAGCGCGTCAACAGACATCCTATATTCTCCTTATCCTACTAATCACTATGATTACTAATTGCCGTTTTTCTCGGCTACAGCATTGATGGCGCGTGCCAATGATGCCATGATTTGATTGATTCCAGAAGCAATTTGCGTTGCAGGAGCATTGATCCCACGAGCCACTTGCGCAAGAAGTTCTTGTTTGGACGGAAGTCCAGCAATCGCCTCTACTCCAGATTTACCCAAAACTTCCCCGTCCATATAGCCGGTTCTGATTTCGAGTTCCTTCTTATCTTTTGCAAAGTCCTTACAAACTTTTGCTACTGCTGGAAGTGCATCCAGAGAGAAAATAGCTGCAAGTGGGCCTTTGTAAACATCCCCAAAGTCAATGGAGTTGTTTTTATGTTCAGAAGACTCTTTTAAAGCACGGAGAAAAAGGTTATTTTTAATTACCTTCATCTCCGATCCTTCTTTGCGAAGTTTCGCACGAAGGTTGGACATATCTTCAACAGTTAAACCGCTGTAAGATGCTAAAATAAAGTTAGGTCGTTTTTCCAAACGAGTTTTAAGTTCTGCTACTGCTTCGATTTTAGATGGATTTGCCATGATTCTTACTCGTTATATGTTCGCGTTTACTAGTTCTTTCACATCGACTTTTACGCCGATTCCCATAGTTGCTGCTACTGAGAAAGACTTTAGGTAATCACCCTTCGCATCGGAAGGTTTGTCTTTCATAAGAGCTGCAACAACAGCATTGATGTTATCAGAAAGTTTGTCATCAGAGAAGGAACATTTTCCCACTCCTAAGTGAACCACTCCCCCTTTGTCAGGGCGGTATTCAATTCGACCCGCTTTCAGTTCTTTCACTGCTTTGGATACATCAGTGGTTACTGTTCCTGCTTTTGGTTTTGGCATAAGACCTTTACGACCAAGAACCGGACCAAGTTTACCAACTTCCTTCATCATGTCAGGTGTTGCCACACAAGCATCAAAATCAGTCCATCCACCAGAAACTTTTTCAATCAGATCCATATCACCTACGAAATCAGCACCAGCTTCCTTCGCTTCGTTTTGTTTGTCTCCTTTACAGAAAACCAAAACCTTGATTGTTTTTCCAGTTCCGTGTGGAAGAGAGATTGTCCCTCTTACGTTTTGAAGAGATTTATAATTGATTTTAGTCGAAATCTCTAAAGTTCCATCAAATTTGGAAAAACTAGTAGCTTTTGCCAAACCGACTGCTTCACCAAGGGTATAAACCTTAGTGCGATCGACTTTCTCTTTGAGTTGGATATATTTTTTGCCGCGTTTCATGACTTCGGTTCCCGTTTCCTAATGATTACTCGACGTTTACACCCATGGAACGACAAGTCCCAGCAATGATCTTGATTGCTGCTTCCATATCGTTCGCATTTAGGTCTTCCATCTTAGTTTTTGCAATTTCTTCTAGTTGAGCACGTTTGATTGTTCCCACTTTTACAGTGTGAGGTGTGGCAGATCCGCCTGGCACACCAAGCGCCTTCATCACAAGAAGAGCAGCTGGAGGGGATTTTGTTACGAATGTAAAACTTCTATCGGAATAAACAGTGATGACCACCGGGAGTTTGAGTCCCATTTGGTTTTTTGATCTTTCATTGAACTGTTTACAAAATTCCATAATATTGAGTCCAGCCTGACCAAGTGCCGGACCTACTGGAGGAGCTGGGTTTGCTTTCCCTGCCTCCACTTGGAGTTTAATTTGTTTTACTACTTTCTTTGCAGCCATCTCGTTTCAAGTTCCTTACTAAAAATCAATCTATCAGTTCTATTGTTCCGATTTTACTTGGAGATAATCCAACTCAACTGGAGTGGATCTTCCGAAAATTTCAACACGAACGCGGAGTCTTCCTTTATCAGGAAAGATTTCATCCACAAGACCTGTGAAATTAGCAAACGGACCATCTATAATTTTCAATGTTTCGCCCACTTTGAATAGGAAACGAGGTCTCGAAACTTCTTCCGATTCCACACTTCCCACGTCACTAAAGAGGTTTTTAATCTCATCGAGTGAAAGTGGCTCCGGACCTTTTCCTTTTCCGCCTACAAAGGTAGACACAGAAGGTAAGTTCTGGATTTTAAATCGAAGGTCATCGGTCATGTTCATCTCAACGAGAACGTAACCCGGCATGAGTTTTTTCTTTGTGACCTTCTTCTTGCCGTTTTTCATTTCGGCAACTTCCATCGAAGGAATTTTTACCGCGAAAATTTGGTCTTCCAGCTTTTGTTGTTGGACCATCTTTTCAATGTTTGTCTTCACCTTATTCTCGTGACCGGAATAAGTTTGAAGCACATACCATTTTTTATCTAAAGAATCGCCCACTTCCCTACCTATGTTCCTAATGCCCAGAACCACTTTAACAGTTTCAGAAATACAAAGTCCGAAGCTGATAAAAATAGGGAAAAGATAAATACTGTAACTAGGACTACAACGGTAGAACTGACTACCTCTTGGCGCGTTGGCCAATGCACTTTTTCAAGTTCTGCTTTACATTCCTGAATGAAACTCGTAGCTTTCATTGATCCTTGTCCTGTTCTCTAATTCTATATATTCTGCAGTCTGGCAGGGCTGGAGAGAATCGAACTCCCACCAAGGACTTTGGAGATCCTAGTTCTACCATTAAACTACAGCCCTAAACAAGCCCTCTACCAGGCTTGAACTGGTGACCCCTTCCTTACCATGGAAGTGCTCTACCACTGAGCTAAGAGGGCAAACGTTTCCCACCCAAGCGCGGGTATCCAAGCGAGGCTAGGTTTTTTACACTATTTTAAATGAGGCTCTTTGGTCAATGGAAAATGAGTTTATTTCCTGGAAATGGTAAAAAAACAGGAAAAACAGCGAATTTCCCTTGAGATTTTAGTTGTGGATTTCCCGGTTCGATAATAGAACCATGTGGGATAAGTCCCCCACTTTAAGGAATGATTCGTGGCGAAACCATTTGTAGAATTAGAAACACAAATTCCCGATTTAGTAAAGGCAAAATCCAAAATTGTCGTAAGGTCTTCTCGGATGAATCGCCAACTAGAACAATATGTTTTAGGCCTCATCACCAACATCCTTTCTGAAGTAGGACAATCACAATTCGTTGAGATGCTTTATACAATCTCCAAAGAACTGACCATCAACGGAATCAAAGCCAATCAAAAACGTGTGTTTTTTGAAGACGAAGGTCTAGACATCACTGATGAAAGTGATTACCTTCAAGGGATCAAAGAATATTCCAAAAAGTTTTCAGAGAAGATGGCTGATGAATACGGCAAACGTTGTCTCGCCCGAGGTGTCTATGTCCAAATTAAATTTCACTACTGCTTGGATGGACTGCTTGTGGAAGTCACAAACAACACTCCGGTAATTAAAACCGAAGAAGCCCGGATGCGTGAGAAAATGAAAAAGTCAATGGGTTATAATGATATTGCTGAATTCTATATGGACAATATGGATAATACAGAAGGTGCCGGACTTGGGATTGCCCTCATCATGATCCTCCTCAAAAATGAAGGGGTTGACCCTAACCTATTTCGAATCATAACCCATGCAGACCGTACGGTTGCTCGGGTAGAAATCCCATTTAACGACAATTATGTGTCATTTCGCAGTGCAGAACTAGCAGAAATTTAAATCTTTTTTCCTATTACCCTTACCTTTAGATTTGTATCGACCTCGTGTCCGCCTTTTTTGAAACTGGTGGACATGGAATTAAAAGGTGCAAACATTCTCGTCACTGGTTCGGCCGGTGGACTCGGAAAAGCAATGGCTTACCGCTTGGGTAAGGCAGGTGCCAACATCATTCTCTCAGACATCCAAAAAGACAAATTGGACGAAACCGTAGCTCTGTTTCAAAAAGAGGGAATTAAAACAACTGGCATTGTGGCCAATGTCGCTAAAGAAGAAGACAGCATTCGTCTTATTGAAGAAGCGAGTGCATTCCAGGGTAGCCTTGATGTGGCCATTCTGAACGCAGGAATTTTGCGTGATGGACTACTCATCCGAGTGGACAAAGAAACGGGAAAAGTTAAAGGCAAAATGGGAATCGACCAATGGCAATCGGTCATTGATGTGAACTTAACCGGTGTGTTTCTTACCGCACGCGAAGCGGCAGCAAAGATGGTGGAACAAAAGAAGGGAGTGATCATTCCCATTGCGTCCATTGCTATGCATGGAAATTCAGGACAAACAAATTATAGTGCTGCCAAGGCGGGAGTTGCTGCAATGACTGTGACTTGGTCAAAAGAACTTGCTAAGTTTGGAATCAGAGTGGCAGGAATAGCTCCAGGATTTATCGGAACTGAAATGGTTCTAAAAGATATGAATCCGGAAGCATTAGAAAAATGGAAGTCAATCATTCCAGTAGGGAGACTTGGTGAACCAGATGAGATAGCGTCCACTGCAGAGTTTATTATCTTTAACGATTTAGTTACGGGAGTGGTATTAGAAATTTCAGGTGGTGTTCGAATCTAACTTTGATTAACGAATATACCCTCAGGTCTACTTGAGGGTACATCATGGTAAGCAAGTTTTGTCATTTTTTTTTCAAACGAAAAAAATTTCGTAGGTAAAATCAGTATACATTCGTCATAAGGATATAACGGAATCTTTAGTGATGAAAATAAAAACAGAACTCTCGAAACAACAATTGGAACTAGCCATTAAAGGAATACAAGGTATTGCTCACCCTATTCGTTTACTGATTCTATACACCCTTGCCAAAGAAGAAAAAACAGTCGGCCAACTTGTCGAACTGTTAGGAACCAGCCAGTCTGCGGCTTCCCAACACTTAAGTAAGATGAAAAACAATGGAATCTTAGAATCACGTAAGTCCTCAAACCAGGTATTTTATAGTTTAAAGGACCCTAAATTCAAAGACTTAATCCAAACGATTGTCAAAGTGTATAAAAAGTAAACATCAGTTCCTTTCTTCTAATAAGAACCGAACGTATTCTGCGACTGCGTCCCTGAGGTTTGTATAACCAAAGGGATATCCAGTCTGACTTATCTTCTCCATTTCAGCACAGGTATAATATTGGTATTTGCCTTTTAATGAATCTGGCATTTCCACATATTCGATATTGACCGGTTTCTCCATGGATGCGAACAAAGCGTTCGCTAAGTCGTTCCAAGTTTCAGCAATCCCCCTACCAACATTGTACAATCCGTACTTTCGTTCAGAAAGAAGGTAAATACTGATTTTACTAGCATCTTTTACGTATAAAAAATCCCGTTTTTGTTCCCCATCTTTGTATTCGGGTTTATAGGATTTGAATAATTTTAATTTTCCGGTATCACGGATTTGTTCATATCCTTTCAAAACAAGGCTTCGCATTTCCCCTTTGTGCGCTTCCCCGTAGCCAAACACATTAAAATATTTAAGTCCCACAAGTCTGTCTGCGATCCCCACTTTTTTGGCATAAAGATCAAATAACTGTTTGGAATATCCATACATATTTAGCGGTTTTAAATTTTCGATAGCGGCTTTGTCGTTGTAACCGAATTCTCCTTCACCATAAGTGGCAGCACTGGAAGCATAAAGGAAAGGAATGTTTTTGCCTACAGCATATTCTGCCAATTTTTTCGTATAATGAAAGTTATTTTGCATTAGGTAGGTGGCATCTTTTTCTGTAGTAGCAGAACAAGCACCTAAATGGTAAATTTCAGATATTTCGTTTAAGATTGAATTTCCCGAATCGAACATCGCTTCGAATTTATCTTTTTCGTAATAATCTAGAAAAAAATTTCTTTGAAGGTTTTTCCATTTTTCTGATGTTCCCAGATGGTCAACAACCAAGATATCAGTTTTCCCATTATGATTTAGATCTTCAATGATTTGTGATCCGATGAGGCCTGCGCCTCCAGTGACGAGTGTTAGTTTTTTTGCCATTGGTTTCTTTTTAGTTTTTTCTATCCAAACTTTCTTACTATTAACTTTTTTGCAGATCTAGGAAAATCAAATGATTACTTTCCTATCGAATCGACGATTTTTCCAAATTTTGTATCTACTTGTTTTACCGTTTCTGGAAGAGGAAGAAGGACTTCTGGTATCCAGGGTTTCATTCGGCAATCAAATACAATCGGGACTTGGTATGCGATATGATTCTGTTTGGTTTCTGTTCTAGCATAAACATCGGATGCAGGTTCCATCCTTGTAAACATCGTCCATATAAAATCTGAATCTGTTCGCACAGCATCTTCGGAATCATCCACAAGAAATACATAATGGAAACGACCGAGGTCTTCCTCTAATAAGGCAATTGCCAATTGGTCATTTTTAGAATGAAGTGAACCTTCCACCACAAGGACTCCTGGTAAAAAAACTTTTGGTTTGGTGAAACGTTTGTCTTTGAAATTTCCAGTAAACTCTCGCGGAAGATTTGGAAATTTTACAGGTGCATTTGTGTCTCCAATTCCCATCCATAAAAGTTTGCTACCTTTGTTCACGGTTCCACTTGTATAATCTAAAGTGTCTTGGCTGATATGACTAAAAATAAAAAAGTCAGTTTTTGGATCTGATCGTTCTGTGATGACTTTGAAAGTTTCTGAAAAGTTTTTTAAATTCACTCGTTCGTTTGTGACAAGTAAACATTTTGTGAGTGATAGTTGCCCTTCTCCTAAAATGCGAAGTGCCCCCATAAAGGCTTCGCGAAAATACCTTTCCTTCACCACTGCGGCAGCAAGGGAATGGACTCCCGATTCTTCGTAGGCCCAAACACCAAGTACCTGCGGCATCACCAGCGGGAACATAGGAGATAATAAATCCTGCAAAAATTCAGCGATGTAATGGTCTTCTTGGGGAGGCCTTCCCACTACAGTAGCCGCCCAGATGGCATCCTTTCTATGTAAGACATGGGTTAGGTCTAAATAAGGATAATCGTGTAACAAAGAATAGTATCCATAGTGGTCACCAAAGGGACCTTCTGGTTTTCTTGCGTACGGTGGGATGGAACCTATAAGAGCAAAATCGGCATCTGCCACAATGGGATAGGGAGAAATTGTTTTGTCTTTTTTCATCCGGAGTTTTTCACCCATAAGAAAGGAGGCAAAAACAAGTTCTGGAATCTCTTCAGGAAGTGGTGCCACAGCGGCGATGGTTAAGGCTGGCGGTCCACCAATGTAGACATGAGCCGGCAGAGACTCTCCTTTTTTTTCTGCTTCATAATAATGAAATCCTCCACCGCGGTGGATTTGGATGTGCATTCCTACAGTTTTATCTTTGAAAAGCTGCACACGGTACATGCCTAAATTTCCATTCCCCGACTCTGGATGTTGTGTATATACCAGAGGTAGAGTGACAAAGGCTCCTCCATCCTTTGGCCAAGAAACCACTTGGGGCAACTCTTGTGTGGATAAAACGCTACCAGAGAGAACTGGGGCCCTTCTCACCTGTTTTAAACCTACTTGGAAAGGCAAAAGTCCTAGGGACCGTTCTTTCCAAAGTTTAGAAAACCTCGGGGGAAATATCTCTTTTGCGAGTTTGGCCAGTCTTTGGATGGTCGCCACAGGTTTTGGCCCAAAGGCCAAATGGATTCGTTTTTCAGATCCGTAAAGATTGGTGGCCACAGGAAACTTGGTCCCTTTGACATTGGTAAAAAGAAGGGCTGGGCCTTTTTTTGCTACAACTCGTCTCTGGATTTCTGCCAGTTCCAGATGGGGGTCCACGAGATCAGAAATCACATGGAGTTCTCCCTCTGTTTGCAAAAGTCGGACAAAATCATTGGTAGATCGTAGTGAAACCATAAAAAGGAATGGACGGCTCCTCGTTTTCTTAAACTCTTAAGGGCATAAATTCTATGTCCCAAGAACCAAATACCACACAACCAATCATTACCGATATCAAAAGAATTGCTGTCTGCGGAGGATCTTTAGGAAGAGAGAGGCGCTCGTATGTGCGAGGCCAAGTGGTTGATGTTGGGATTACAGATCTTATGAAGGCAGAAGGCCTTTGGGATCTGATGACAGGTCTTTTTATTGGAGAAGAAACAAAAATCACACCCTTCTTAGATTTCTCTTTGGCTCCTGTAAGAAAACCTGTTTTAAAATTAGAAGTATACGATGCGAGTGGTACCAAAATTTACACCTCAGGCAAAATCAAAGCGGATGAAGATGGATTTTTTTCCTGCGAAATCCGAGACAAACTCCCTGTTGGGTTTCATGACTTTCAAGTCATCCTGGAAGGTCTAGATAGTTTTCGTCAATACTCCAAAGACTTAGCTCACCTAAACAATACGGAAGATTCTATTTTAGGAAAAACAACCATTGTGGGGAAAGGAAAACTTAGGATCCTTGCCGAAGACTACAAAGGAATGGTGGTGACTTCGGACATCGACCAAACCTACCTTGCCACAGACATTCATTCGGGAAAAGGGAAGTTCACGGCAGTGTTCGAAACACCTAACCAAAAACAGGCGCTACCTGGTATGCCAGAATTGTATCGGGAACTCAGAACCTCTCTGACAAACGCTCCTCTTGCTTTTATCTCAGCAAGCCCCCACTTCTTTCGCCGCACGATGCTTGCGACAATTGCTAAGGACAATATCCAAATTGAATCCTTACATTTAAAATATTTAGAAGGAACCATCAAAGGTGTTTTTGATAAAGTTCTCGGAACGATCTTCAACCCAATCGAATTTTTGCAAAATGGATTTAAGCCCGCTTGGTCACGGACTAAAAAATTCTTAGGAGCTTCCTATCAGAGTTTATTTGACCAAATGTCTTACAAACTTTCTATCCTTCTCTATGACAGAGTGTATCTTCCCACTGAAGCAAAAGAAATTCTTCTTGGTGACAATACAGAATCTGATTATATGATCTTTACTCTTTACCAAATCATTTGTATGGGCAAACTGGGTGGAGATGAATTGGAAGAGTATTTATACAAACTAAACTTTCTTGGTCGCGATGCCATCACCAGAGATTCAGCCAAAAAAATCCGGCTTCTGGCTGAAGAAATTCATAGAATTCATGGAACCGTAAATCCAGTTTCACTCAGCCTCATCAACAAAACAAATCATGGACCAAATGAAGTAGAAATGCGTGAAAAAGTAAAGGAAGCATTGCCAACAGGAATGTACGACGCACTTTTCACAAAGGAACAAGCGTTTTACGGAACTGAGGGTGCGATGGGAATGGCAATGATATTAGAATCAGAAGGATACTTAAATCCAGAACAGATTCTAACAATTGTGGCGGGAATGATTGGGAAAGTATTGGAAGGAAAACTTGTGGATGAAGGATTTTTGTTGAAATTAATCGACGAATTGACTTTACCAAAAAAAGCAGAAGGTACAAAACAAAAAGTAAAGGAAGGTCTTATTGCAGCCTTCCAAACTTAATCACAAAACACTGGATCATTGATAAATTCAGAAAAAGAAATATTCCAAGTTAGTCTTGGAATCGGCTGAGATAAAAGTAAAAAAACAATTTCTTTTTCAAAACCAGACTTACTATGTTGATTGCAATAGGAATGAACATTGCCGTCCATAAGAAAAAATTAGATGTCTGCCCTCCTGGGATAAAGTCGACAGCTATCATTTGTTTGATCACAAAATATGGAAAAAAGGAAAGAAGAGTTAAAAAGAAAGATACCAAAATTCTTTCTTTCACATTCCCCTTTACATAATAAAAACTATTTGTAGAAATATCGAACCTTGCCTGAGTCCACTCACGGATTTTTAAGAATGGTTTCTCCACGATAAGGTAACTAATGAGTGCAATTATTGTGGATACCATCAAACTAATTACTGACGCTTTTAACAATCGACTTAAATCATTATTTGCTGTGACTTTATGATCCAAAACAGACAACATAACTGTTGTATTTACCAACATATGTACCAAATAAATCCCATAACTCAACTTACCCACAAACACTAATAAGGGGTTTGCCAAAAACCAAGACACTTTGGAAAAAAATCCACCCACGGCACCAAAAACAATAACAAAAGCAAAAAAAGAATAAAAACTAATTCGATAGATGATAAAAAACTGTCTAGATTCAGAAAATTCTAATGTACAAATATAGCAGAAAAGTGAAAACAAAACAAAAAATAAAATAAAAAAACTTATTTTTGCACCTGGCAGGTTAGCAGAAACTTTTCCTGCCCGCCAGAGTTCCATCAGCAATATCCCATAAACAAATGGTTCAAAATGAGTATGTATTGGATGAAATAAAGTCTGAACATACACTTCAAACGATTCCATTGGCACATTCAGAAAATAGTAATAACGAATGAAATTGGGGAGAAGTAAAAGAAAAATCAAAAAACTAACCTTTTGATTTCGATTCCGTAAGAACTTCGTATAAAACAAAAAAACAATCGGCATTGCCAAATAAAACTGTTCTTCCATGGAAAGCGACCAACCATGTACCAAAATTCGGTTAGGAAAATAATTGGAAATATAAGTAAGATCAGTCCACCAATAAGATAGTTTTAATTTTAAACCAACAAGTCCTTCCGCAAATGAACTAACACCATCCATTCCTTGGCTTTTCTTCAAAATTCCGGCCATTATTAGAATCGTAATAGAAAGAATCAAATAAAAGGCAGGAAAGATCCTTAACGAGCGTTTGATCACAAAGTTCTTCCAACTTTCTAAAAAACTTGCTCTCTCTAGTTCTCTTGAAAAGGAAGTTGAAACTAAAAAGGAACTGATCACAAAAAACAAACTCATTAAAAATTCAACATTTTGGGCATTGGATAAATATGGTGCATAATGACCGGGAAAAGACTCCAAAGAGAACGCAAAACAGTGAAATAAAATTACAAAATAACAACTGAGGGCACGAATTCCGTACAACTCATTAATTTCCTTTTTGTTTTTCTTAAAAATTTCAATAAAATATTCTTTCATATTGGTACGATATTGGCACTATGTCTTGATAAATCATAGGAATGCAATCGATAATTCATATCATAGCTTTTGAATTAAAAATTGGACAAAAGGAATTTTCATTTAAATGAAAGAAGGCAAAATTAAAAACTGGATCTTTTGGATATCATTTACTCTGGCAGTTTTTTATTCGATTGAATATACTCAACCGCGCTTCTCCCTTTTTCAAGACAGTCACGATAAAGCAGTACAAACACTCTCTATTTGGAAAAACCATTTTTTAGGAGAGGATTTGTATTACCCTGCAAAAACGTTTGATCCCTCTCTTGAATTCTTTCACTTAGCAAAAAATTTACGCATCCAATATAAAGAAAAACTAGTGAGCGCTTTCCCTTTACAATTTGCATTCCTCATGGCTCCGTTTTTATCATTTTTACGGATAGAATTCTTACCATATACTTCGTTTGTGTTCTTAGCTCTTGGTTTTTTCATACTAAACAAGCATTATAACTTTTCTTTGTTTTTGCTTATACTAACCTATTTCACTACTTTCCTATGGCCGTTAAGTTGGGAATATTCAGAATTTCCTGCAGTTTTTGCCTTTTCTATCTATGGCCTCAGTCCTTTTTTAAGAAAAAATAAGTCAAGGTTTCACAATGGTTTAGCTGGTTTGGCATTAGCCTGGGTAATCACTGTTCGATTGGACACTTTGCCTTTTTTGGGATTATTTTTTTTAACACATGCTTTCTTTTTTGTAAAAAGAAGAGGAGTCCATCAATTCATAACTTATTTCCAAATCTATTTTTACTTTTTTACATCAATGTTTATGTTTCTATTAGTTCAGATGACCATAAATCAATTGTTATATGGACATTTTCTAGGAACACGCTTCTTGGCAAATAGTGAAGGATTTGCGGTTGCATTCTCAGAAAGATTACAGTGGTTTCAGAGTTTATTGTTTTTTTCCAATTTAAAAATTGGCTTCTTCGGATATATTCCCTTTGCACTATTTCTTATATTTTTTTATTGGCTCAGATTTAACAAAATTGCTGATTCAAAAAAGTCACTGTTAGTGGCAATGACGGGAACTTTACTGATAATTCCCTGGATTGCGCCAAACGACGGATTTAACAACTGGGGACCTCGATTCTATACTATATTAATTTTTCCTTATATATACCTGCTGAAACCATTGGTTCCATATTTTTATAAAAAAAAGAAAAAGGTGTTTTTTGCCTTTTTGATTAGCTTTGGTCTTTTCTCTTTTTCCATGGGTATCATAGGGGCCAAAATACAAAAAACAAAAACAAACTTAGTAAAAAAGTTCTCTCCAATTTTAGAGGAAATAAAACCCGATATTCTAGTATTCCAGGATTATCTAAACTTATACACAAGCGGAACTTACTATTTCAGTCACACAGTAATTGTTTCATATACAACTGATTCAAATACCAACTTACTTAAGAGAATCGCACCATTATACCCAAATCAAAAAGTTGCGTTTGTTGCCTGGAATCCTGATCTATTTTCGAAAGAAATAAAAGACGCAATAAACGAAGATAAACGAAAGTCTGGTTATCCCATTTCTGATTGGGATATAAATCGATTAGAAGATCAAATGCGAATCATAACCGAAGATTTCCATATTCTGGATCGACAGACATATCGCATTTGGATTGGAACTCTTAAATCGAAAGGCTAAGAAATCGAAAATCAGGGAAAATTTAATCGAACTTATCAACAATAGATCATTTCTTTTTTGATTTTATTGTTTTTCCCTTAACAAACTCTACGACATATAGAGGTCGGCCCTTAGATTCCTCAAAGATACGAGCAATATATTCACCCAATATTCCGATAGATATAAGAATAGATCCGCCAATCAGACAAATGAGCGTTACAATTGTCGCCCATCCCGGATTATATACAATAGGCATCTGTAAAATAAAATGCTGAAAAGCTCGGAACAAGGCATATGCACCTACAGCAAAACCTATGATGGCAACAATGATACCAAGACCCAAACTAAACCTCAATGGTAAAGGGGAAAAAGACACTGCAGCATTCATCGCAAGTTTTAACATCTTTCGCAACGGGTATTTTGTTTCACCTGCTACGCGAGGATCTCGATTGTAAAAAACTGGTGTTTGCGGAAAACCAATCCAAGCATTCATTCCACGCAGGAATCTATGGTTTTCACGTAAGCCATTTAAAGCATCTAAACACCTTCTAGAAATGAGTCGAAAATCACCAGAATCTAATGGAAGATCTTTATGAACCAATACTTTCATAATCCGATAGAAGGCCCAAGCCGTCACTTTTTTAAAGAAGGACTCCCCCGACCTAGCTAGTCTTTGACCATAGACAACATCATATCCGTCTCTATATTTAGCTAACATCTCCAAAATAACTTCCGGGGGATCTTGTAAGTCCGCATCCATGATGACGATTGCATCACCCTTGGCGTAATCCATCCCGGCAGTGACCGCTATTTGATGACCAAAATTACGAGAAAGACTTACTACTTGAATGCGCGGATCTTCTTTTGACCATTCAACTAATTGAAAAATAGTATGATCATCACTACCATCATTCACAAAAATTACTTCGGCTTTCGCTGGCAGTGTTTTTAAAAAAAGATTAAGTCGATCTTTTAAATAAGGAAGAACTGATTCTTCATTATAACATGGAATAATGATAGAAAGCAAATTAGGATTTTTTCTAATTTCTAAAAAATATTTCATAAGGCATTTAGCTTCCGAATCTTGTAGGATAAAATTCTAAAAATAGTAGTAATGCTAAGATTTATCAGTAAAATTCTATTTATTTTTTTCATATTCTTCAATCGTAAAACCATACAAAATTGTATCTTTAACTTTAACAAAATTGGGATTAGAAGAAAAGTGCAAACCATTGCCACCTATTTGTCGATTTACCACACAAATATTTGATTGTGAAATCGTTACGGATTCTCTCAAAATTAATGGCTGGAACCCTTCTGAATGATTCCAGCGTAAATAAACTGATAGAAATTCGGGAAAAGAATCTGTCAGAACAATAGGCTTAGCACAATTTGAAGAAATATACTTAGCCGTTCCTCGCCAATCTTCCTTAAAGGAAGTATAAAAATTCTTCTTAAATTCAAATAATGATAACAGGCTAATCAAAAAAAATAAGATCACCAGATATTTGTTCTCAAATTTTCCCTTCATTTGATCTGCAGCAAACAAATACAACAACGGTAATGTTACAATCCAATTTCGATTTGTCACTATCGGCTTATAGAAGGAAAACAACAAAGTAGAAAAAATAATAAAGGCGGCAACTAAAAGAAAATTAGTAGAATTCGAGAAAAAAAAATGTTCCGTTCTTTCTCGCAGATTTCGAATAACTTTGATTACCCAATAAGTAAAAACCGAGATAGGAATAACCATTGTAAAAATAAAGATTTTCTTTGACGTTGCGTAAAACAAAGTATAATAAGTCAAAAAAAGGACTAAGTTAGGTGAATCAATCCAGGAGGCTGTTTCAATTTTTGCACTTTGAGCCAAATGGAATATAAATGGTAAAAACGTAATGGAAGTCAAAATTCCTAGTGTAAAAAAACGAACAGCATACTGATCTCGATTTCTAAATGATAATAGCCAATAAACAAAAAATAAACTACTTACGAAAATAAATCCGAACAAATGAACATAAGAGGTTAAAACAGAAAGTAATCCAATAAAAACCCAATTGCTAACTTTCGCCTTGTTATATTCCAGATTGTGAATGAGCACAACGATCACCGATGTCAAACATAACAACAATGAATATGATCTCACCTCTTGAGAATAATAGATAGCACCAGGGGAAAGAGAGAGAAAAAAGATAAATAAAAATCGTTTCAAACTTTCCCAATGTTTTGTTAAAAGGAAAATTAGAATTAAATTCAGTATTGAAATAATAACAGGAAATATTTTTACACCAATTTCGGTAAAACTAGGTAAAAATTTTATCCAAAGGGAAAGTAAAATCTGAAATAGAGGAGGATGTGGATCATTATCTATATAAGACCAAAAGTCAGACCATTCAGTCAACGAGGAGGCATAAACAGAGAAAAATTCGTCTCCCCAAAGACTTTGCCTATCTATTTTGAAAAGACGTAGGAAAATCCCTAGAAGAATTGAAACAGCGATACCAACTTCTATCCGAATTTTCCAAAGCAAAGAAAGATATCGATTTGTCATTTTTCCTCAACAGTTAACGACTTCCCGCTATGCGGAATTAACACGAACCTCAATCGAATTGAGACTGCAGATTTAATCCAAAATAATGATTTCAAGAATTAAGTCTTAACCTTTGTTTTTTACATACTAAGGACATCATATAAATTTGTAAAAAACAAAAAAGAAATCAAAAGTAAGTTGGCATCAATAGAGTATCAAGAAAGGAACAATTAAAATAACAAATTCTAGTTAAATGGGACAACAAAAGATTTCTCACTCTATTTTCAAAATCAATCTTTAAACCGAGTATCCTTACTATAAACAAACTCTTTTTTGGAAACTTTCATTTTCTAATCGACAAAGAAAAATAAGGATAAAATCTTATCTGAGTTTTTGCCATAAATCGATGGGAACATGCAACGCAGAGAAAATCAAAGCAATCGTCTTATGAAAATGGTCACTCCCGTCGTCTTATTTCTGTTGTGCTTTATTCTTCCGCTACTAAAACTTCATTTTGCTTTTACAAACTCTCAACTTGTTGGAGATGGAGTGGATAATGTTCTTGTTTTAACCATATTAGAGCGAAATTTGATTAATTTTTCGAACGTTTTGAACGGCCAAGACTTCTTGGCAATCTACTCAAGTAACGGCTTGTATCCATATACAGAAACAAACCTATTCACGGAGCCTCTATATTTTCCCACAATATTATATTACCTACTAAAAATACTGACAGGGAGCAAAATCATTGCATTTAACTCGCTTTTCATTACTGCATATACCTTTAATTTTCTTAGTTTTTACTATCTATCCCGGCTTTTAAGAAACGATGTAGCATCATCCATTTTAGTTTCCATAATCTATAGTAGCGGTCACTTCTTTGCAATTCAATACATACACCTACAAAACCAATTCGCATTCGGCTTCCCTCTTATTTTTGCCTTTGCCATTCGGTATAGTGATACAAACAAAAAAAAATTTCTATTTCTAATCTATTTAGTACTTACCTTACAATTTTTCTCCTGCAATTATTTCGGGTTATATGGTTTATACTTCTCTTTTCTGGCATTTTTTATTACCGATTCATTGAGAATAAAAAATATAAAAAACATTAGCGAAATAATTTTTAATAAAGCAAAGATAAAATTAGCTCTAATTTTAATAACGCCAGCATTACTTTTTATTTTTACAATTTTTATATTCTATGGGTGGTTTATGATTCATAATTTTGAATTATATCCCAAACGTTTATTGCTCGAAAACCAATACTATTCAAACACCGCTCTTTCTATCTTACGTATTCCTCATTTAATTTCGAACTTCCCTGACATCATTTTAAATGGAGAAACTCATAATAGTGCACATTTAGGATTCTTGCCATTAGTCGCCGTTTTAGTCTTTTTATTAACTCCAAAAATCCAATCAAAAACTGGTTGGATTTTCATTGGCCTATCTTTTCTTTTTTTCTTATTTAGCCTAGGGCCGATCATATCTATATACAACGTTGAAATCCCTGGTCCATATACAATTCTATACCATATTCTCCCTGGTTTCAAAAACCTAAGAGTTCCCTCTCGGATTTTTGTTATTAGTTGGTTTTTTATCTCAATGTTTTTGCTTACGTTTGCAAAAACTGTCTCAATGCAAAAAAACTTCAAACTACAAATTATAGTATTCTTGATAGTATTCGCAGAATTTTTCTTTTTAACTACGATCAAAGAAACTAGTAAACTCCCAGAACAAATCAATGCTCTGAAACTGGAATTACCAACAACCTCTAATATTATTTTCATAAAGAAAAAAAAAGGAAGCTATACATTAAATGATGATGGGTTTCCTGAATGGTATCTTTTGAATACAACATATAGAACACCGAATGGTTATTCTGGACTGACCTTACCTTTCCAATATTATCTAATAAATTTATTATACAATAATTTTCTTACAGATGATCTAGTCCAATACTTGGCAGAATTAGGGATTTCTCATATAGCCATTTCGTATCCAAAATCTACCCCTGGTAATAAAATCTCTAACCTCGATTTTAAAATTCCGGGATCTTTAGAATTGTTGAGCTACGACAATGCCAATCATTTATATCTATTCAAAATTTCGAAACAAATCGAAACGACGAATAAATTTAGCAGTAATAATGGAAAAGAGATCGAGCCGGTCGAATACGTAATCGAAGAAACCTCCGTTTCAAAGAAACAAGAATTTCTTAATGACAAGAAGATGAAAACCTATTGGCAAAGTTTTTCATCAGGGTTCCAAACAAATTCAGATTTCATTAAAATCCGAGTGAACTCTGCCTCTAAAGAATCATTCATTGTAAAATTAAATTCCGGTCCATTTTTAGAGCGTCTGCCTTATGGATTAGATATTTCCTGTGGAAATGTTACAAAAAAATATAACTTACCAAAAATAGATATTGAAAACTTCCTTTCCAGACCGATTTCAAATCAGTTTATGTTTTTTGAAATTAACAATTGTAACTCCACTCATTTAGAAATTCGAATAAACAAAACAACACCATATGCAGTCTTTATGTTATCAGAACTTGAAATATACCAATATAGACAAAAACCGACTAACTAAAGCTATATTTAAAGCGGCTATTTAACTTAAAATTAGACTCCTTTATAATAAAGGGTGCAGGTGGTATCTTTTTCAATTTTAACGGATTTAAAACTATAATCTCTTAGAAAAGTCTGTAATGCTGTAACAAACTCTATGGAGTAATCGCTATCATCTCCCGCTAATCGCAATATTTCATCAATGGTCTTTGCGTTACACCATGTTACAATATTTACGTTCTGTTTAATAATATCCGAAATTACCGCTTTTCCCGAAATGGAAAGATTAACGGCAAATGTTTTTTCCAAATAGTTATTTGGTTGAATGTATTTAACTGGTGGCAGTTGATTCAATATAACATATGGTGCATGGCTCCCTGCTGCGACAAAGAAATGTGCATCCCCTGAAAACTGATTCAATGATATCTGACGGATTGCATCAGCCATAAACAAACCTTGATCAGGTATAGAATTTAATGTTTTAGCAATATGATTTCTCTTGCGTATGGAAAAAATGGAAAAGCCGATAATACAGAGAAGTAAAACGAGCCGAGTAATTTTTCCTTTACCGAAAACTTTTTCAAAATCAAAGACTACAAAAGATATAAAAAGCAAAATTGGGAAAACTACCGCCAACAAATAATGCTGATATAAAAAGCCCGTCCAAACTGCCCCCAGAGAAGACGTCAAAAACCATCCTAAAGCAACGCAAGATTTTCGATCCAAAACAGGTTTCTTAATCGAAGAAAAATGGTAACCAACAAACACAAGCGATGCCAAGTAAAAATATTTCAAAGTTAAGATAAATTGAATTTTTTCAAACATTGTCGAAAGTCGAACATGACTTTTCCCTACTGCTAAAATGGAATTCCAATATAAATCAAAAGAACCTAAATAGAAATATACAGCTGCAGTAATCATAAATGGAGCTAAAAAGGTAAATGCATGAAGAAAATACTCGAAAAAGATTTTATTAAGTATTTCGTGTTTTGAACTTATCTTTTTTGTTTTTTCGTCACGCAATGAAAATACAAAAGAGACTAAAAAGAAAAAAATTACATCAAAAACAACAATGTATTTTACAATAAATGCAGTACCTAATACGAAGAAAGCGATTCGTTTTCTTTTTACACCCGTCTCCCTTGCAACAAAAAGCATATAAAACGAAATCGATTCAAAAAAAAGAAAATAAATTTCAGTATTAGAAGCTAAACCTGATGAATAATAAATTAAACTATATAAAAAAACAAAAGAAATCAATAACGACTCCCAAAATCGTTTTCTATAGTTAGAAATAAAAAGAATAACTCCCAAGATGCTAGAAAAAAAGTAAGCACTCAACCTCATTGTTAAAATTGAATAATCAAAGAAAAGTAGTGTAAAAGTATGGATCAAATATATACCGAGTGGTTTCAAGTCCCAAAAATCACGATATGGCAAAGATCCATTTAAGATAGAATTACCCATTATAAAATAAGTTAGTTCATCCCAGTCAATAGTTGAGTAATTAAAAGTGAATGAGCGGTAGTAAAAATTGACTAAGAAAATTGCGACTACAGCTGTGAATAAAACTATCTTATTTTTCATTAGCGAACAAAATCCAACAAACAATCTTCGACTCTTTTTCCGATCCAAAGTGCTTCAACATCTTCGCCTCTCCAATGTTTGAGATTAATCTCACATAAGATTGGTCGAAAATGATGTTTTTCGCAGTATCCCAAAATTTGATCATAATTTTTTAAAGGAGTTTGTGAACTACTATGTAATTGAGAATAGTGGAATAAAAACTTCTCCTGTGAATAGCGATATGAAGGAAAATCAGGAGGAAGAATTGAAAAAGATGATAGATTAAGAATTTTTGGCTTCTCAATTACATTTTCCTGAGGAAATCTAACTAAGTTACATTTATGGTTTTTATCATAGTATCTATTAATAACAGTTTGGTTATAGAAAAACTCATATTTATAAATCAATCTTGATATAAGAAAAATAGAGAAGATAATCAAAATTGGGAAAAAAAATAATTTTAACTTTTTGTGACTTACAATATTATGTTCTTCTTCTTTATTGATCAACAAGGGATTGAAAGACAAAGCAAGCAACAAACAAACGGGATATACATCCAAAAGCATATCAAAAGAATTATGAATCAAAAAATATAAAATTGCGAAATGTGCAAGTTGGAACTCACTCTTTTCTTTTATTACTAAAAAACATGACCTAACAAACAAAAAAAGAAAAAAGAGATAAAGACCAAATCCCAAAAAACCTCCATAAAACAAAATTGTCGTTGGTAAATTATGAGTATGTAAATAAGCTCCATCTGCTTTAGTTGCGAAGGTTTCCAAAACAATTCCTATTTTTTGGGGCAAATAAGCTAATAGAAAATTGTGTTCTCCAAAGCCCAAACCAAAGAACCAACGAATAGGTTCCAAACTGATAAATATCTTAAAAAAAGCCTTCCATAACTCTAATCGACCGGAAGAAAGAGTATCTAACATGGACCAGTCGAATCCGATTATATTTTCAAAAAAAAGAAAATGAAGGGGAAGAAAATGAATGAAGAATAACAGAAGAAACAAAAGAAAAAGAAAATATTTCAAATATGAATATCTGAAAAACCTTACTGCAAAATAGGTAAAAATTATCACGACACTAGCGATTATGCTTGCCCGCGAAATTTGATTTAAAGAAGTAAAAAATAATAAACCGAGACAAAATGCATAAAATAGTGACTCATTGTTATTTTTTGCTCTCTTAAACCCAAACAAAAGATAAGCGATGTGTATTCCTAAATATGCGGCCACCCTATTAGAGTTCATGATACTGGAACTATCCTTGGTAAACATTAATACGGTCTCATTCGCATAATAATGCCGAGAAATAACTTGAAGTATGTTAAAAGCAAATATAACTAAAAGTAGATTTAAATTTAGCTCAACCGAAAATGATAACAGAAGATATACCAATAAAAATAGACCAAAGTAAACTAAATACCCTTGGGAATTGAAACCAAAAACTACTGATAGAAAAAACAAAATGAAAATAGCATAAACAGAACGATGAATTTTCTTTGATGATTTGTTAAATTCAGGTGAAATTCGTGCGATCACCAAGGGATATAATAATAAAAATGCTAACTCAGGAAACTCTGAAAAAAGGAACGAATATGAGATTCCAGTTAAACAAAATATACAAAGAATATGAAATTGTAAAATAAACTTTGATGAGCGATAGTTCTTTAGTAGAAGAAAGAAAAAACACGGAATTAAAAAGGGGATAAATCTAAATATATCCGGATCCCAATAATAACGCCCTAATTTATAATAATTAACAGCTAGGGAATTAAAAAAGGAAGCAACCCCTATCCAATAAGCAAGCCAGCCCAACAATCTAATATCATATCTTTCAATATCAATTTTCCGATTAAAAACTAGTTTGATAGATATCGATAAAATCGAGAGGTTAAAAATTGTTTGATAAAATGTTTTAATATGTAACTGCGTTTGCGAAACAAAGATTAAAGTTCTTCCAAAAACTAAAAAAAGAATAAGAACAAAAAGATTCTTTATTACAAAATTCATTTTCGTTGTAGTATAAGGGAATCAAAATGGGTAATTTTCCTTCTTTCCCTATTCCAATTGCTGTTTAAACGTAAATCAAAATTAATATTAAATTTCTTTTCCCAAATCTCTTGCGGAAATTCGTAATTTACAAGTTTATTATCCTGCCAGTAAAGATACAATATTCTCTTAAATCGGCTTTCTAAAACTATTTGTTCAACTTGCTCCCAATCTTTTTGTGAATAAATGGTGATCTGGGGATACTCTAAATAAGTAATTCCCATCAGATAAGATGTAGAAAGCCCTCGATGAACTATCAAATCCGGATTAATTTGAGAAATTGCATTCGAGTATTCCTGAGATATTTTTGCAGCTCCACTCCAATGTTTAATTGCGCGCAGATTGGATTTGTAACTAAAATACAGAACAGTAAGACCCAAAAAAACAAATGTCAAACTCGCTATTTTCGAATTTAAAAAAGACTTCTCTGCGTTATAGTTTTTAAAAATCCAGAGGAAAAAACCTATAGATATCAAATACACACCACTTTCATAATAACGCAATCCTAGAATATCAACGCCAGCTCGATAAGGTGAAATAAATGGAAGCAAAAGTATAAAAAAATATCCTGCGATCAAATATTCATTTAACTTCTCACTTTTCGATTTTAGAAAATAATAAAATACAAAAGGACTAACAAATAAGAAAGCAAATGGATAAGCTTTGAAAAGACCTATTTTATATTCAGACCCCCAGAGATCTGCAACCCAATTATTTAGATAACCAGAAAGCTTTAAAATAGCCGTATCTTGAAGTGTATTCCAACCTCTCATGCCCATGATATGACCATATATGCTCATATTCCAATAAGAAAAGGCTAACGTACTCAAGAAAGAAACAACGCCAATACTAAACAATATTCTAAAATTTTTACCAGATTTTATATTCTTTATAAAATTTATAAAGAATAATATAAGTAAGGCCAAAGTAGATTCAGGTCTTAATTGAAAATTAAGCGACAGGCAAACACCCGATAAAAAAACAAAAAAGTATAAACTGAAATTGTCAGCAGCGAAACATCGTCTGTAAAATAATAGCGATAAAATCAATAAAGCGTTTGTTAATGTAAGTTCGGAATAATCTAATGAAGATAAAAATACTGGAGTGAAAAAGTGAATAAATAAAGTCGCACATCCACTTTGGCTAACCGATAAACCTAGATTTTTAAATAACAAGAAAAGAAAAACGACATTCATTAAGAAAAAACATATAGGGAAATAAGTAACAAAAGAAAACGAGGTAACTTTTGCCAGAATTGCATGAAGAACTGGCATTAAAATTGGATATTGAAAAAAACATGTATTGTTTGATGTAAAAAAAGCCCAGGGGTAACCTAACGGGATGCTTTCCGGAAGAAAGCCCTTTGTTCCGGCGGGAAAAAAGCATTGAAGGGAATATTGCGAAAAACCTTCTTTATAAAAAGCAAAAGTTTGGTAGTATTTGATTTGTGGATCGCTACCGATTGCCACGTTAGGTTGATTCCACCTGTATTTATAATATACAGGAATCATAGCTAAAAGAAAAAAAACTATGAATAAAATACTTACTTGAAGGCGAATTCTCATTCTAATAAACAGTTAATCTCTTTTTAAGATGTGAGCTGCAAGTGCATTGATTCCAAATAAAAAAACGACAAGACCCGAAGTAGAAATTACAATTAGCTCCCTCTCAAAATTTAAAAATTGAAACTTACCGGCACTCCACTTCCACAACAAATAAATGAACATAGCTGCCACTAAGGCAAACCCAGATACTAAAACAAAAAAAAGTCTATCCTCGCTCCAATTTAGTATTCTAGAGTAAACTCCCTCCACCATACTTTGTTTAGTTGCAATCTGAAGACCAATGTTCCAAATGCTAATCCCAATGATTGCTGCAAAAGAAAGTAAAACAAGAGAATGTATTCCATATATTCTGAAGCCGTAAAACTCCCATATACCGCCAATAAACAATCCGCAAACTAATTGACTAAAAGCCAAAAGCAATACGATAAAGCCTGTCTTCTGAAAAAAATAAGGTGCATAAAATAGAATTCTAAGTAAATGCCTCATCCCATCTCGCCATGTTTTTAAATGAGGTGTTCTCCCTGGTTTATCAGGATAGAGAGAAACAGGTTCATGTTCCATCTTAGCACCTTGTCTCAATGCTTTGATCAACATTTCAGAGGCAAACTCCATCCCTTTACTGCGAACATCCCAACTCAGATAACTACTCTTTTTGAAGCAGCGAAATCCGGAATTACTATCACGAATTTTAAATTCCTTAGCATATAAGCGATTAATAATCCAATTAATTACTGGTGTGCCGAGATACCTATGTAGAAGTGGCATAGCACCTTTATGAATAGTGCCATCTAATCGAGACCCTATTACCATATCCGCACCGCTTGAAATTAACTTTAAAATTAACTTTGGCGATTCTAAAAAATCATAAGTGTCATCCGCATCGGCAAATACAATAATTTCACCTTTTGCATTACGGATTCCTGAATCTAGAGCGGCACCATACCCTTTTACGGGACAACTTTCTACTCTGGCTCCCAAACTCTTTGCAAATTCCTGAGAGCCATCGTCACTCCCGTTATCTGATACCAAAATTTCTAATTCAAGTTTGTCTTTGAGTTCTTCTTTTACAGATTTACATTTTTCAAGAACAAAGGGTAAGGTTTTTCGTTCATTTAAACAAGGTATAACAATTGTAACTACTGGCTTTTCCATATATAACTAAATCACACAATCTAAATCTTTTTTAATACAAGAATCATACTTTGACCAAATGGCAATGGCAAATAATCCAACCATGCAATAAACGGAATGAGACTATTCATAATTAGAGCATCTTGTTTTTTGATTGCCTTTTGATTCAAAAGCTTCATTTTAACGAGCCAACCTATCGCTCCAATTGGATTGAAATATGATTTTTCTAACCATTTCACTCTAAAACCTTTTTCTAATGAATTTTCCCATCTCTTTATATCTTTTCGTGAATACCGTCGGAAGTGACCAATTTTTTTATCAAAGGATGAATATAGTATTGGAAGTGCAGGAACCACTGATACGAAAAAACCACCCTTCTTCAATAATTTTAAAGAATGATTTAAAACAGCTGTATCATCGGGTATATGTTCCATTACGTTTGATGAGTATATACAATCATACTGATTCCAATTTTTTACAGAGAAAATGTTTTGGCCAACCTTCTGAATATTTAAATTCGATTTGAAGCGCTTTTTTAAAATTGAATAATTTTCCTTTGATAAGTCATACACCTCAACAGGAAAATTCTCAGATACGATTGATGCGATTGTTCCGGTTCCGGCGCCAATCTCTAGATTTCTCTGACCCAAATAATCTAAAATTTTACTTGTAATCCAACGATTGTAAGTTTCTGCTTCTTCTATCGTTTCAAGAGTCTCAATTCCTTCGCCTTCAAGCGAATAACTAAAGTCATTTGAAACAAAAGAATCTTGTTTTCTTAAAAAAACAAATTGATCATAGGTGACAAAGTTGATCAAAATTACGAATCCGATGCTAACAAAAGATGAAGACAACCATCCGAAACCAACAAATATCATAATCGCAAAAATTATAATGCGTATCAAAATACTCCAAAATGAGACAATATGGAATTGAATAAGTTTCGGGAAAAAATCTTCCCACCCCTCCAACCAGGTAATAAATTTATGCAGAGGATATGAAAATAGCAGAGCTAATTCTAGTGCAAAAAGATTCCCAAGATTTTTTTGCCAAAACCCTTCACTAAAAAATATATATGTAAATATCCATCGAGCCATCCAAGCATTGATCCAGAAAACAAGGACGCCAACCAATAGATACCGATAATGTCTACCTTCAAATAATGAAAATAACCGTTTCCACATTTTAGAATAAAATATTACAACCAGTTTGCGGATTTAGGTATATATGCTTCAGGCATTGTTTTCTTAAAGAAATTAATCTTAGACGCAAACAAATTAAAATAAAATATATGCCTTAGAGCAGCAATCCCATCCTTCCATGTTATTTTTTTTCCTTCTAAGTAATTTCTAGGATAATAGGAAATTGGAAATTCTTGAACGCGAATTTTCAACCTAGCTAGCTTTGCGGTAATTTCAGGCTCAAAACCAAAACGGTTGGATTCCAGATTAATGTTTTGTATGATATCTGATCGGAACACTTTGTAACAAGTTTCCATATCGGTCAAATAAAGACCGCTTAGAAAATTAGATAAAATCGTCAGAAAGCGATTCACTAGATAGTGAAATGTTCGATGGACTTGTCTTCCATCTTTTTTGAATCTAGACCCAAAAACTACATCAGCCTTGTTTATCAAAATAGGATTTACTAACATAGCTATCTCATCCATGTCGTATTCGAAATCGGCATCTTGCACAAGAATGATATCTCCACTTGCTTCATGGATACCTCTGCGAAGAGCCGCACCTTTTCCTTGATTTTCAGTTTGCTGTAGTATTTTTACATGTCGAGTTTGGAAGGAGAAATTCTCAAGAATTGAAAATGAATGGTCTTTCGAACAATCATCGACAAACACAAGCTCCTTTTCAGAAGGGAGAATGAGTTTATCAATACGTGCTAAAAACTCTTCTAGGTGAGAGGCTTCGTTGTAGATCGGAATGATGAGGGAAATAAGTAATTTTGGTGTGCCGGTTGCTTTCTTTTTTGCCTTCGGAAGTGCCATGCGGATATAAGACCATATCGTATCCGCAGGGCAAGCGAATATTCAAAAAATGGGCTGATTAAAATTTGAGAAGAGAGTGGGCCAACCACAATGAATTCGTTTTTCTGAAAACCTAACGCAAATTGGAGGGGAATGGATCATAGCCCAAAATACAAAGATTCTAAAATCTAAGCCAGCCTATAGGGAAGCTAATAAAAAGGGTAACAAAACAAAGATTTGATTATGCCGACCCTTGCTGGTGCAGACAAGGTAAATTGTCGACGAAGGATGGCGAAAGTCTTTCGCATCTTAAATACAAAAAACAACCACCTGATAACAGGAATTAAGGTGGTGGGTAAAGGTCGGTAGAAATTGAGCAAATGTCACTTAGTTTTATATTTTCGTAAACCAAGTAAACCGTGAATTGCAGTAAGAATCAGTGCGTAAAGAAAAGACAGTTTTTCCCGGTTTTTTAACATTCGAAAATGAGCCAACATCACTTTTTTCTTGTTAGATGTTGCTGCGCCACGACGAACCCGGTACTGTGCTAAAATCTCAGAATTGGCAAAGGCAAGTTTCCCTTCCCTCAGAATATCTAACCAAAGCGCATAATCATCTCGAAGGCTTTTTAAGGAAGGATCGAAGTATTTTTTCCCAACACTTGGTACATGATAGATTGCAGTAAGTAAACCGACTCGATTGTAATGTAACAAATTAGCGTATGTGTATGATTTGGATTTCACTAAAAATGGCTCACAAAATTCAAATCCGTTTTCATCAATAATTCGATAAGAAGCAAAAGAAAAAGGCGAATGATTCTTTTCCATAAAAGGGATCATTTTTTCTAAAAAATCTGGTTCCCAAAGATCATCTGCATCTAAAAAAGCGATGTATTCTCCTGTTGCTAATTTAATACCCGTATTACGGGTATCAGCTGATCCAGAATTTTTTTCCTTTTGAATAAAACGAATTCGTGAATCTGACTTTGCAATTTTTTGAGCTAGAACTGGAGTTTGATCTTTGGAACAATCATCAACGAGTAGAAGTTCCCAGTCCTGAAAACTTTGATTTAACAAAGATTTTACAGAATCCTCTAAATAAGAAACTGCGTTATAGGCGGGCATGATAACTGAAACTTTTGGCATAATTAGAACTTAAAAACCCAGACTAATAAAACTAAAGAAAAAGAAAAGTCAGAATTACTGCGCAGATTGTTTGTTAATAAATTTTTCTGCACAATCGAGAGCTTCTTCAATGATATTGTGCATATCTAAATATCGATAGGTTGCAAGGCGCCCAAGGAATGTAACATTAGATAAACGAGTTACTTCTAACTCATATTCTTTCAATATTTTCATATCAGAATCCAGACGTTTCGGGTAATATGGGATGTCCCTCTCTTCCGTTTCCTTACTGTACTCTTCAAAATAGATGGTTTTTTCGTGTGTTTCCCATGGAGTAAAATGTTTATGTTCATGAACCCGAGTAAAAGGTACTTTTTCATCAGCATAGTTCATAACTGGATTGCCTTGGTAGTCTCCCTCAGCACGATGTTCTTTAAAATAGACCGTTCGGTAACCCAACCTCCCATGCCGAAAAGAAAAATAAGCATCAATGGGGCCTGTATAAAATATATGATCATAACCCAAAGTGGAATCAGACTCGCCAAAAAAACGTTTCCCTAACTGGATTTTTATATTTGGATGGTTAAACATATTTTGGATGACAGAAGTATAACCATCTACAGGAATTCCTTGAAATACATCGTTATAATAGTTATCATCATAATTAAATCGAACAGGTAATCTTTTTAAAATTGATGCAGGTAGATTCCGCGGTTCTGTCCCCCATTGTTTTTTGGTATAACCGTAAAAAAATGCCTTATACAATTCCTCACCAACAAACTTCTTTGCTTGGTCTTCAAACGTTTTTGGATCTTCAATCGAAGAATCACCTTTGGACTTTATCCAATTTTTTGCTTCTTCTGGACCAAATGCCTTTCCGAAAAATTGATTGATCGTATGTAAATTAATCGGCATGGAATAGACCTGACCCAAATAAACCGACTTCACCCGATTGACAAATGGTCGGAATGTTCCAAATGTATTAACATAGTTCCAAACTTTTTCATTACTGGTATGAAAGATATGCGGTCCATAACGATGCACCATCACATTGGTTTCAGTATCCCTTTCCGTATGACAATTTCCACCAATATGGTTTCTCTCATCGATCACATCGATTGTATAATTTCCAGTTTTGGCAAGTGTATTGGCAATGACGGCACCAGAAAACCCAGCACCAACAATTAATATTTTTTTCATAAAACTCGATTTGGTAATATTCTTAAAAATTGGAAGATAAGAGCCTTTAATAAAAAACGAAGTTTCACATTAATAAACGAAATTAGCTTAAGGAAACTAGAAGTAGATTCTAAACTACATTTGGAGCCTAAATACAGAACAATATGTTTCCACTGAGACTCAGTCCAAGAAATAGAAATTAATTTTTCAATAAAACGATTGGAGTACATTTTTCCTTCATGAAACACCAAACGACATTCTCTTGCGAATTCAATATCTGTATCTAAAAATTTGGCCATAATTTGTTCAAGCTCGGCAACGCCCCTACCCACATTTTTAGTCGACAGACCACCAAGTGAATAATGAACCACCGACTCCTTCAACTGGCGACCAAAATATCCTTTTTGTATAACACGAAACATAAAATCGACATCCGCTGAATATTTGTATTGAATATTAAATCCACCTAATTTCGTATAAATGGATTTTTTGCAAAGATAAGCCTGATGATTGGAAGGATTTCCAACAAAATAATCGAAATCAGTTAATGTTTTTGGTCTCCAAACTTTCAAACCAAATAACATACTGGCTGAACCACAAACATAATCGCATTTTTCATCTACGGTAGATTTTACCAATTTTTCTAATGCATATTCATCTAAAAAATAATCGTCTGCATTGAGAAAAAGAATCCATTCACCCTTGGCCAAAGGAAGAGTTCGGTTCATCGCATCATAAACACCAGAATCACTTCCTGAGTAAAAACTAATCTGGCTTTTAACCGCTTCTAGTCGTTCCACAGTTCGATCTGTACTCAATCCATCCCAAACGAGAACTTCAAAATTAACGTTTTTTTGGGACAAAGCAGAATGGATGGTTCTTAAAATCGTATCTTCCGCATTACGAACTACGGTGATGATTGTCACTAAAGGTTTTTTAGATATCATAGACCTTCACTTAACATTTGGTATATGCGAATATGTTCATCAGCACATTGATCCCAAGAAAATTTCTTCACTTGTTTGTATCCTTTTTGAACCAATTCATTACGAGTTTTTCCAGAATCTATAAGTTCCAACAATTTGGATTCTAAATCAAATATGTCCTGAGGATCAAAGAAAGCGGCTGCATCTCCTGTAACCTCATGGAATACATCAATCCCACTGCAAAGAACAGGGCAACCCACAGACATTGCCTCTAGTAATGGGATTCCAAATCCTTCATACAAAGAAGGATAAACAAATAACTTTGCATTTTCATAAAAATTTGCTAGTGAAGATTCGGAAGTAAAAGAAACTTGGTGAACCCATTCATTTAGTTTATATTTTTGTATCCATTTTTTTTCAGAAGAAGAAAACTTACCTCCACCAGCACAAACCAAATGAATTTTTCTAGACTTGGATAACTGATAAAATGCATCCAAAAGTAATTTAAAATTTTTATAATCGGCACGGTTCCCAACAAACAATATATAGTCCTCAAATGGAAGAGACCTGGACGTTCTTTGTTCCCGAGAAAGATCTCCTGCTAAATAAACCACAGAAACTTTTTTTTCTGGAATATTTTGATATAACTTCAATAAGTCTTTTTTAGTGGTTTCTGAAATACATATGATATGTGCTGCTGCCTCACATAAATCCTTTCTATTTTTAAGTATAAAATTCGAAGACCCATAGTATTCAGGAAAAAGTTCATGTACACAATCATAAACAGTAATTACCATCTTCGTTCGACTGGCTTCTAAACTAGGCAAATAATAACTCTGAAAGTATGTCGGATGAAATACAGAATACTTATTGTTTACTAAAGATTCATTCACATTCGAATTTAGATTTTCAATTTGATTCCGAAGACTTCGTTTCAAAATTCCACTTTCTCTTTTAGTAAAAAATTCGGGAATCGGCTGGCGAAAAAAAACAAATACAAAACAAATCCACCGATAGATTGTAAAAATGGAGAAAAAGCCAGGCAAATTTACCTGGTTTCTGGAAATAGGATCTCTTAAAATTCCCTTTGCATAATCTTCTACAGAAACAGAAGTATCAAAATTGATATTAAGTTCCTTCAATCTGCGTATTGTTTCTAAAAAAATTTTAGAAATTCCGCCAAATCTATTTTGGAAAAAAATTTGATGATCAAACAATACTTTCATTAAACTTTTGATACGCTGTTTTAGTTAAACTTGCAGTATGTTTCCAAGAAAATGTTTTGGACCGACTAAGCGCTTTTAAAGATAATGCTTTCCTAAGTTCACTATCGCCAAGCATTTTCTCCATGTTTGTCACTATCGAATTCAGATTATATGGATCTGTATACAGCCCAGCATCACCTACTACTTCTGGTAAGGACGATACATTAGAAACAAGGATAGGTAAACCGCACTGCATTGCTTCAAGCGGCGGCAACCCAAAACCTTCATAAAAGGAAAGGTAAACGAAAAATTTTGCTCCAGAATAAATGAATGATAATTTTTCATCCGGAACAAATCCGAGAAAAACAACTTTCTCTTGAAATGAATTGGGAAACTCCTTAGAAATTTCCTCCAAATTCTCACCCCAACCTTTTCCACCTAACAAAACTAATTTTAAATTTGGATTTGTCTTTAGACTAGGTAAACTTAAAAAAGCCCGTATAATTGATTTTAAATTCTTTCTAGGTTCCAAAGTTGCCACACTCAGAACGTAATCACCATCACTTAAATTATACTGCTTTAATTCTTTCACCAAAAGATCCCGAGATTCAATTTGGTAAAAAAAATGAGAAGCAGCAAGAGGAGTAACAGTAATCTGCTTATCACTCAAACCCAAATCAGATTCCAAAAGATCAACTTTACTATGTTCTGAAATTGTAATGATATTTGTATCCCGGGTTAAATCCCGAATCAATTTCCAAACAACATCATCTTTATTTCCGATAAAGAATTCAGGATATTTAATAGAAATTAAATCATAGATGGTTATGACTTTCGAAATTTTTGAATTCTGAATGTATTTGGGAATTGGAAGAAAGGTGCTATGGAAAACAAACTGATTGGAAAGAAAATCATTAGGAATTGGATAAAGATAACTAGATAGACCAAACAACAGAAGAAAAGGATAGCTAAAAAGTTTGTAGAAAAGAAGCAGGATTGATGAAAGTTTTGGAAATTTTTTTAGATCCAACTGTTTGTAAATCAAAAGATAAATTTGGAACAATTTATCTTTTGATTTGTTGGACGAATCAGGAATCAGAAGTTGATTTTTGGGTAAGTTTATGTTTTGATTTTTTAAATAAACTTTGAGATCCGTAATATTTCCGTGAATCGAAGTTAGGTATAAGTCAATCTCCGGATCGTTTATAAACTGGAATAACAAATTCTCAATAACGCGAAAAATTCCAGTTTTGGCCTTATTGCTACGCACAGACCAAGCAAGAACGGATACATCAAAGATAAGCTTCAAATTCTAAAAACTCTTTTTGGTTTGAAGGAATGTCTAATTCACTAAAAAGGTATTCCATTTCTACAAGATCTGTTATAACAAAACTTTTTTTTACATGTTCATTAAAACAAATTATTTTTTTGATTTTACCCTGCTCTAACGAAAAAATCTGAATCATTCTTTCGCCATAAGGCAACCATACATATTTTTTTATATAACTTAACTGATCACTCATATTTAACGATACACAATTCCAAGTAAAAAACTATAAAACCTAATTAGTATTTTAAAAACAACATTACCTCGAATTGTAGGAAATCGGTCCGCTAACCGATAATTTGCGTAATGAAATAACCAGTGTTTGGATGTTTTTCCAACCACCCTCTTCTGCATTTGAATGATCTCACTATGTACTTTTAAGTTTTGGCTGGTTTTTGTATTTTCATGAATTCTTGTACATGCCAAAACTTCAGGCAAAAAATAGAATGAATTATTTTTGGCGATTCGTAACCAATATTCGTAGTCCATACAGAATCCAAGAGATTCATTCAAAAAACCAACAGAAGACAAAACTTCTTTTTTTAAAAAAACTGTAGGTTGGCAAATGATACAATAATCTATCAAACGTTCCAAGGAAAATGGTTCAATAGGGTAAACTTCTATGAGTTTGTCTTCTTTATCAATGTGCAATCCAATTCCAAATAGGCCAATTTCCTCTCTTTCACTCAAAGACTTGTATGCTTTACTCAGTGCGTTCGGAAGATAAATATCATCAGAATTTAACCAAGCGATGACAGAGCCAACTGCAAGTTTCCACCCTTTGTTTATGGCATGTGTTTGCCCATTGTCCTTTTCGGATACCCAACGATAGCTGATGCCAAGACAGTTTGTATTTTGATTACCATGATTTTTTACCGTTCGAAACGATAGCTCACCATACCTGCCACTCAATTCACCTGCTTGAATCAAATTTGCATATTTTTGTATGATACTAACCGAGTTATCTTTCGATCCCCCGTCCATCACGACTAAGTCAATATAAAATGTTCCAAACTGTGTTACTATAGAATTTAGTGTCCGCTCAATAAACTCACCTTGGTTATAAGAAGGAGTGACAATGGAGATGATTTTAGATGCTTCAATTTCTTTCATACGATTTTAGTTTCAATCAAAAGGATAAAATTGTGGTTTATGCCAATCCCAGATTCTTTCAGGGGTATCATTAATATCACCACCTCTGATATTCCACAATTGGGTATTCTTTGAGACAGCCGCAGAGAATTGTACCAAAAACGATATAATTATTAGAAACAAGAAACTTACTTTAAATATGTAAGAATGGTTAAATCTCTTAATAGTGAAACATAGCAGTAGTCCAAAAAAAGGCACAACATCTGTCATAAATCTAGGACCGACAGAATGACCTGCCCACCAATGTGGAAATGTTGAAATCACAAATATATGCGAACAAATAATGGAGACCGCAAGAAAAATCAACGAATCATTTCGCCGTTTAACAAAAAAAAATGCAAGGAAGGCAAACAAAAGAAAGGGAGACCAAATAAAAAATCCTCTATTGGGACTAAAAAGATTTCCAATGACTGCAGTTTTCAAAAGGTTAAAATTTACAGACAATCTAGCAGTACGATAGTAAGGATGCACAAAGTCACCAAAAACCCAATAATTGAACAAGAAAAATGATGCCATGGCAAGAATAACAGCTAAACCGTAATTTAATCTCTCTTTTCGAAAATTAAATAATACGAATAAAGAAATCAAAAAAAGAGAAATTATATTTGTTGGTCGCACTGCATAGGCAAAAACCAAAACAATTCCCAACAGTGGAAGAATACGTTTATTCCTACGTAAAGAATAAACCAACAAAAATAAAGAAAGCGATATTAAAAGTATACTTCCTGAATGTTGCCACAAAGCACGACTTGCAGATGTAAACAAAGGAGTGCATAACCCCATTGATATAGTTAGAAGCGCTGCCCAGCGACGGGAAACGAAAAAGCAAAACAAAATATACAAGAAATAAAGTGCAACTATAACCAAAACGGATGCACAAAGTAATTCAATATGCTTATGATAGCGAAAAAATAAAAATTCACTTAAAAATGGCTTAATAGCGCCAATGATAGGAAGCACTAAAAAAGTAATACCATAAGGAAAGTAATTATAATAATGCCCATTAATTTTAATCGCAGCATATGAGTCTTTCAAACCATAAGTGATAAATTCATCTAAATTTACATTAAATTCAGTCAAAATACTCAAGCAGGTCGGAATTATCCAAAACGAATCATGCGTACCCATAGGTCTCGTTAGCATAAAAAGTAAAAATACGAGCCCAAGACCAAATATAACCCAAATATGTTTTTTAAATTTTTTTAACATGAGAACCGACTAAATGCAAGATGCAACACAAATCCAAAGTATATAGATAACTCATATTCTACAAGTGACCAAACACTCTTTTATCATAATTGCCTATATGTCTTTCCAACAAAATAAACAAAACAATATCGGGCTTAGAGTTAAATAATTCGCCATAATTGATTGATTTCTCGTTTTGAACAAAATTCCATGTATCCACTTCGTTAAACTGAAAGCGAAAAAATTCTACCATAGGATAAAAATAAGAATCATGAATCACTAAAATCTTTAATTTTTTTTGTCTTTTTTCTAAAATCTGCTTCGGCAAGAAAATATACTCATCATCAAGAAAAAATTTGGAAAGTGATAAATATTCGGCAATGTCTCGACCAGACGATCTCATATGAACCAAGTTAAAATCTTCTTCTGAGAGAAGGTCCACCTTTCGATCATTGCCATTCATCTTGGAAAATAATTTTTGTGCGGCAATGAATGCTGCCACAGAATTCCAATGGGTATCTGTTTTATAATAAACATCATCCTTGTGTTTTCTAGAAATCAACTCCTCGTGAAAAAAAACAGTTTTATTCGCAGATTTGGAAAGTTCGTTATAAATTCGAAAATACTTATCCTTTTTAATAGTTGAAAGATCAGTTGCTTTCAACTCTTCAGGATAAATGTTAAATTTCTCAGGAACTATGGCTGAATAGAATTTTATGTTGTTTGAATTACATAGATTTTCTAATTTTTTAATTCCATGGCTGTATGCTAAAAAATCCGATTCATTAAAAGAATAATCTCGGCCATTCGCACCTTGACCAAGAAAGATAAATAACCAATCATTTTGTCCCTTGAGAACTGTGCGTTTTGGGGAAGAATTCAAAACAAACCATAAAAAGTAATTATACTTTTGAATCATCAAATTTCTTGCAGGAAACTTTCTTTCAAATGCTTCTTCGATTATGTTAAATTTTTCCTTCAAATTTGATTCTAACAATAGGTTGAAAGAAATTTCCCGTTTCTTCTCTGTAGAAGGTATATCTTCCACAAATCTGAAAACAAAATTAATTAGCGGAAATAAAAGTAGAAGGCTTATAGTGTTGATTACAGTTCGATACATTAAAACCTGAAATAGATAAATGGATTATAATTGTTTGCCACTAGAAAAAAAACAGACAAAATAAATACAACAAACGCAAAGACTCTAGTAAGATATATTTTAGCTGAAATTTTACTTATGTAACTCCACTCGAACGCAAAGAGGGTGGAAAAAAATATTCCAATTAGCCAGCGAAAATCAAATAGAGAAATTACTTGAGGAATACCCAATCCATTTGCTCCGAATAAAATTTTGATAAAAGAAACAGAATCTCCGAGATTTTCTGCCCGGAAAAAAACCCAACCAATATTGATCAACGTGAAATTTAGAATAAACTTAAGAAAGCTAGGTAATGAAATAATGACCCGTTGGTAACTAGTTCTTTCAATTACCAGAAAGAAACCATGATACATCCCCCAGAATAAAAAATTCCAACTTGCACCGTGCCAAAAACCGCAACATAAAAAAACTAATATTAAATTAAAATATTGTCTAGCCCTTCCAACACGATTACCGCCTAGAGGAATATATAAATAATCTCGAAACCAAGTAGATAGAGAAATGTGCCATCTTCTCCAAAATTCTTGAATGCTTAACGAAGAATAAGGAAAATTAAAATTTAGAGGAAATCTTAATCCGAAAATACGACCTAAACCGATAGCCATATCCGAATAACCCGAGAAGTCAAAGTAGATTTGAAAACTGTAAGATAGAATCGCAAGCCAAGCAACACCGGAACCAAACAAATCAAAATCAGTTGAAAACACTTCATCAGCATAAATTCCCAAAGTATTCGCAATGAGAACCTTTTTTCCTAAACCTAAAGAGAATAAGCAGAAACCATCTATAATTTCTTTGTGATTACTTCTTAGCTTTGTTAAGGAATGAAAAACATCACTATATCTTACAATCGGACCAGCAATTAACTGAGGAAAAAAGGAAATATAAAAAGAAAAACGCAATAAACTTCGATCTGCAAAAATATCCTTTCGATAAATATCAATTAAATATGAAATCCCTTGAAATGTAAAAAATGAAATTCCCAATGGTAAATGAATATCTACATTATCGAATTGTTTATTGAATAGAATTGAAAGGAGAAAACTTGTATATTTAAAATAGAGAATTAAGATTAAATTTACAATTATACCAATCCATAGATACAATTTCCTATATACTGAACCCTCAATCAATAAACCAAAAGAGTAATTTACTAAAATTGATACAAAGATTACTAAAATAAATTCTTGTTCACCCCAAAAATAGAAGAGAAGACTAGCTAAGAGTAGAACAAAAAAACGATATCGCTGGCTTGCAGCAGTAAATAAAAAAAATACCAAAGGAAAAAAAACAAAGATAAAAAATAAAGAACTAAATATCATAACATGATCTTTTCCATATTAATACAAAAAATTACGGCAAATCCCTATTACGAAAAACTGCTACGTAGATCGTTTTTTCTCCGAAATACTTAAAATAAAATCATGAACCCTAACACTTTTAAAAAGAAAATTCAGAATTTTCTTTCGGAAGGAAGCTTTTTTTAGATAAGCACTATAAGTCTGATCGAATTCAAATCTTTCTTTCAGTTTTATTTTGAAAGTATTTTTTTCATTTTTTAAAACAGGTTTCATTGAAAAAAATTTAATGTATTCTTCGGCCTGCTTAGACATACTGAAATTCTCAAACGCAAATTTTGCTGCCGCTCTTCCAACTTCCTTTAATAAATTAGGATCACTCCAAAGATTAAAAATCTCTTTTGCTAAACTATCGCCAGATATTAATTCGGTTAAAAATCCATTAAGCTTATTTTGGATAGTTTCGGCTAAGCCACCAACGGGAAAACCTAATACTGGCGTACCGGAGGCCATGGATTCTAACATAGTATTAGGCAGATTGTCCTCAAGGGATGGAATTACAAAGAGATCTAACATCTGATAAATTTCAGATATTTCATTATCATTGGAAAAAGAACCAAGATAGTCTGCATATTTATCTAAATAAAGATCTCTTTTGGTATAATTTCCAAAGAATAAAACCTTTATTTTCTTCGAAGTAAAAGCAGTATTCCACTTCTGATTTTTTAAAAGAATTGTTAATGCCTCTATTAGATAGTTAAGACCTTTCCGTTTTTCATAAACCGAATCCGCACCAAAGCCTATCAAAAAGCAGTTTTCATCATATCCAAATTTTCTTCTAATCTCAGCACGATCGCCATTAGCAAACCAACTGGGTTCAATTGAATTAGATATTACTTTCACTCTAGAATTTAAAAAAAATGGACTGCGAACGGCCTTTTCCACTAACCATTTGCTAGGTGCTACCAGTTCAATTGCTGATGAAAAATGATTTTCCTTTTCTGCATAATGCAATTTTGGTAAACTGAAAATTTCAGAATTAACCTGAACACAATCTAAACATCCAGTAATATACTTATTGCAGCCTGATGTATAATGACAACCTCCTGTAAAGGGCCACTCATCATGCAAAGTCCAAACAATTCTTTTTCTGAGCTTTAAAAGTTTCCCGATATCAAAAGGAGAGACAAAATAGTTTATCCAATGCAAATTAATTACATCAGCATCGTGAATTAATGGATGATTGATTAAATTAGTCTGAATATCAGAATAAGAAAATAGGGTATTAGATAATGATGTTCTTTGTGATTCAATTAAATCAGATAAAAAAGGATATCGCCGACTGGCCCAAAGATTAGGAAGATACTTGAATACATTTATACTGTCAGTACCTTTCGCGAATTGATTCAAACATAAAATTCTAGATTCTATTCCTTTGGATAATAAAGCTTGGTGCAAACGAAACATTGCCCTAGCAGCGCCACCTGCTTTATCATTAGTGCCAATTAAGGTAACTTTCATAAATCGGGAAATTCAAGATTTTTTAGATGCTTCGATAAATAAAGAATCAGGTTTTCTTGTTTTTCCGTTTTCATCGATATCCAAACAATATGAATTAAAATTCGGAATTGAAGATTCATTTGAACGACATACTCTGATATTTACAAAACCATTTTGTCTTAAGAGTTCTCCCAAAGATACTGAATCGTACATCCAATAATGAACCTCGCCTCCTAGACGAAACTTCCCGATCTCAGCCATTTCTAATGAATATCCAAGTATTTTTAAAAATAGGTCCAAAATGTTTCTCATAACGGATCGTATGAAAATTTTGCAATGCGTTAAAAAGGAAATTTGGAAATTTGTTTGTTTCTTTGATCTAACGTAATTAAGAAACTCATCACCTAATCTTTCATAAATGTAATCTGCTTCCGGAATTGGATCTTGGTTCCACCATTGGATGGTTTCACCACCAGAAGTATTTCTTTGTATTTGATCCAACAGCTCATGAACCAACCAATCAGATCTAACAAGACCGGAATTATTTCCAATTTTTGCTTTATCTAATTGTTCTATATATGCTCGAACAATTTGTTCCAAATCTGGCACCACGATCCGTAATATTCCACCTGGTTCCAAAATGCGATAAATATCTTTCAAAAAGTGGGTAACTTTACTTCTTGAAAAATGTTCCAATACATGCGAGGAATAAACAACGTTGACTGTAGCGTCAGCAACAGGAATTCCGTTTCTAAGATCAGCTGCTATCACATCTTTTGATTTTGAAACAAAATCAAAATTCAGCCAGTCTTGATGAAAACGTGATCCGCAACCCAAATTTACCGATAGTTTTTTTTTCATGATTTAATTCACTTTTAAATTAAAGAACACAGTATGCTTGCAAAAAGTTTTCATAGTTTTTCTCAAATTCATTTTCAAGATAAAAATGGTAGGAAGCATCCAAAGTATTTTCATCCTTTAGTTTCGCTAAAATATCCGGTAATTCTTCCCTTTTTTTCAAAAGAAAACCATTTTGATATTTTTTAATAAATTCCTTTGATCCAGGAAGTTCATTTATCAAAACTGGAACACCAACTTTTGCAGAGTCGTATAGTTTGCCCGCAGAATAAAGTCCATATTTTAAATTGAGATCATCTGGTTTAAAATTTACATAACAGAGATCAACGGAACTAAAAATATTAAATTTATCTTTATTATCTACTAGTTCATGACTCAGATATAGTTTCTCAGGGAAATCTAATTTTGCTTTTTCAACTTTCCCTTTAGTCGCCGATGTTGGTATCCAGCCATGAATCACCGCAACCCAGTTTTCAGGTAAATAGGGTAACAAGTCTAAAAAAGAATCGGAACCCATAAAGGTTTCAATAGTTCCAGTCATCAAAAGAATTTTTTTGTTCATTGGAATATCTAATACTTTATGAAAAAACTGCTTACGATTGCGAATTATAGTTCCCGATGTAGAATTTGGGATGAAACTAACCTTCTTCTTATAATCTAAAATTACTTTTAAGATTCGCCCCCGTGATTGATCCTGAGAAAGTATAATATCCGTAAAACGAACGATTGTTTTTTCTAAAAGAAAAGATTTGTTTTTGTGATCTGAAATTTCTAAAGAATGGTATATTCTATTTTTACGATTACCAAAAAGTAACCAAGCAAAACTTAAATACAATCCACCTGGATCAAAAGAAATTGAAACATTGGATTTTGGGACTATAGACCTATATTTCCAATAAAAAACAAAACTAAATAAGATTTTTTTTATATTGCTGAGAAAAGTTCTTGTGTCACCCAGAGAAATAAACTGGTAATTTTCATCCTTAATATCTAGACTTTTATGCCCATGTTGATCCACTCCAGGATGAATAATGCCCAAGTGAATCACTCTCCATTTTTTCTTTAAGAAAAAATTTACAGTCTCAATTAATGGTGTCGATATGTTCAACCAAGGGTAAGCAGTAAATATTAATACGACCATTTATTCAAACTAACTCCTAAGTTAAAAAGAAATGTTAGAAAAAAAAATTATTTTCGGAAACTTGCGATCGTATCACAAACATATGATATCTGCGTTTTAGATAGCGTGCTTGAAGAAGGGAGATACATTCCATTCTCACTTAAATCTTCTGTCACCGAGTAATTACCTTCGCTCTGACAGCCATAATCTTTAAGTGCTTTTTGAGAATGCATTCCGGTGAAAAGTTTCCTTGAATCAATTCCCTTATCTCTCAAAAGAACCATAAGTTCATCACGACTTCTTCCATATTTACGAGGGTTAACCACTACAGCATTCATCCAATGAACATGTTTATACTTCATTCGATCCCATATCTGAGTAGATATACCTTCTATTTGGCTCAGACTAACATTATATTCATTGAAATTATTAATCCTCATTTCAGTATACATTTCAACATTCTCCAACTGCGCTAAGCCAATGGCGGCATGTAAGTTAGACAAACGATAATTAAAACCAATATCAGAATGTTTGTATTCACGACCACCCTCTAAAGGGAAACATAAGTTCTTATAATAACGCGATTTTGACGAAAGCTCTTTATCGTTTGTTACAACCATACCACCCTCTCCGGTTGTAAGATTTTTATTTGCAAAAAAGCTGAATGTTGCGATATCACTCATCGACCCAGCTTTTTTTCCTTTATATTCTGCACCATGTGCCTCAGCGGCATCTTCAATCACAAATAGCTTATGTTTCTTTGCAATGTTATTGATAGCATCCATGTCACAAACTAGTCCCATAATATGTACTGGAATAATGGCTTTCGTATTTGATGTAATTTTTTCCTCAATTTTCGTTATATCAATATTCCATGTATTTCGATCAGCATCTACAAACACTGGCGTCGCTCCGGTATAACATACAGCAAAAGCAGTTGCAATCATCGTAAAATTCGGGATAATCACTTCATCGCCTTTGCCTATTCCTAAGGCGACGAGAGCAAGATGAATTGCGACTGTTCCGTTGCAAACGCCGATACCATGATCAACCCCGCAATACTTAGCAAATTGTGATTCAAATTCAGTAACATATTTTCCAGCAGAGGAAATCCAACCGGTTTCGACCGCGTCTAAAATATATTTTTTTTCATTACCAAGAAGTGATGGTTCGCAGACAGGAATAAAGTTTTCCACTATTTCACTCTCGGTTCAAAAGGCTTTGCATTGAATCTTGTTTTATCGTCTTCACCAGCATATGGACCTTGTTTGACTTCAATCATTTCAGTATCTTCCAACATACAAAAGCCATGCCCACCATAAGCTAGTAGAACTACATCACCCTGCTCCAGTATTCTACTCTCAACGTATTCTTGATCATCCGTAAAAAAATCAATTCTTACTTTTCCAGATTTAATAAACAACACTTCCTTGGTGTATTCAACACTTCTTGATACAGGATTGTGAACGTGCGGTTGGATTAGATAATCCTTCGGACGGTTCATATAAGCCAATTGTTGTGAAAATTCTGGTGGAGTAAAAAATTCGATTCCATCCTTTTTAAAACTGGTGCGAAGTATCATCGCAAGAAGTTTTCCATCGTGTTGTAGTTGCTCTAACATATTTTTATACCATCAAAAAGAATTTATCAAAAAGTCGAATTGGGGTCGGGTCGGGAACTACCTTATTAATATAATTTTCCTCAAGAACCCAGTTTTTTACTTTTAAATCATCTCGAAAAGATCGCTGATGAAAAATAAATCCCTTTAACCTAGCTTTTTCACAAAGTAAATCAATTCGCAGTTCTTTTCCTTGAGTTTTCTGTTTAAACACTCGTAAAGACAATAAAACAAGGGTTGCGTAATATCGAACTAACGAAGATGCATTCCGGGTTTTGCGTAACAAAGTAAAAGAATCCGAGATTCCCTGAAAAAAGAAACGTCTTTCTACATAATTTAAGTTAAATCGATCAGCTTGAATTTCATGCAAAACTCTCAAACCAGGATGGTAGATTGCTGAGATATTTTTTTCGCTAGCTTTCGAGGATAATCCAGATTCCCCATCTCCTTGAAATGCCTTCCATTTAGGTGGAGATAAATCTGGATGGAAACCACCCAATTCAAAGAGCAAAGTTTTTCTTATCGCATAATTCAATGCCCAAACATAGGATGCATCAATATCTAAAACCTTATCTCCCAAATTCATAAGGCTAAACCAACCATTAACTTTGGAATTGGGAATGGATGAGACTGTTGACCACATGGTTTGATACCAAATCGGGAAATCATTGGATAGATAATCCGGTTCGCAAGGGCCTGTCGCAATTTGATTTTTAGGGTTAGAAAAAATTTCTTTTATTGTTTCTAGGTGAGTCTCAAATACTTGAACGTCATCCTCAATGTATACAAGAATTTCACCTTTCGCCTCTATGGCACCAGCATGTCTTGATGGCATCACACCAGGGGCTTTTTCGATTATCAAACGAACCCAAGGAACTTTATTTGCTAATTCTTGCACTAGTTCGCAGGTATTATCTTTTGAACCACCATCAACTACGATAACTTCAATTTCGTCTGATTCGGAAACTTGTTTTAAAATCGAATGAATTGTTTTTAAAACTTTTTCACCTCTATTAAAAGTTGTAATAATATAACTTATCATAGGTTTAACCTTTGGAACCCTTCGCAAGATAATCTAAACCCTCCTCCAGACTATGTGTATAAATATTCAACTCTTGATTCAACTTGTCGGGGCATAACGATAAATCTGGAAGAAAAAAAAGACCCGATTCAGCAATACTTATAGGTTTTAATTTTGGATTAGAAATCCCTAAAGAATCCGCAATTTTGGAAATCATCTGCAATCTCGATACTTTATTCTTACCCACAATATGAACAATGCCGTTAAAGTTACTCGATAAAAGTTTTAATGTTATTTCAAAAAGATCATCTAGAAGAGTAGGCGTAAAAAAAGAATCAGTGAGTGCTTCTATTTCAACGCCTTCTCTTAATGAAGAAACTGCCCACTGATAGAATTTTCCATTCTTACCATATAAAGCACCTGATCGAATAATAATATGTTCAATACCAGAGGACTCAATTATCTTTTCTGACTCAAGTTTCATTTTCCCGTATTCAGACGAAGGGTTTGGCAAATCCGTCTCTTTGTAATTTCCTTTATGTCCGTCAAAAACGTAATCAGTTGATAAATATACAAACTTAGTTTCATATTGTTTACATAATTCTACTAGATAAGAAGTAGCTAATACATTAACCTTTCGAGCTTCTTCCGGATATTTTTCGCAAAAATTCACGTCTTTATTACCAGCTATATGAAACAAAATAGCTGGTTTATATTGAGCAAAAAAAGATGTTAGATCATTTAAATTTGTTAAATCTAACGATTGTATTCCCTCCCCACCCGATCTAGATGTAAATACGCTATTTTTGGAATCTAATTTAGATCGAAAAAATGAACCAACAAAACCCGTTGCTCCAGTCAGTAAGTATTTTACTTTATGTGAACTATCCAATTAATTACTCACCTTTATTTTATAAATTTCCACAAACTAACAATAGCATTACGACAAAAGCTAAATAAACAGACAAAAGAGTTAAAGAAAAAAGCTCTTAAGTCGAAAAAAAATTCGAGAGTATAGTTTTACAAAAAAAGGTACATTTATTTTATCTGAGTTCGAAGCAAAAATACCTACTTGCTTTGAAATAAAAGAGTTAAATAAATCTACCCATTGGCGATCCGCCCATGCATATTTTTTTAAAACCATTAAACGAACTTCCTGAACCTTCTCTGAATTCCACCAATCAAAAATCTCTTTTTGATTCATTTTCATTTTTGTTCGAAAAGATGATTCTTCAAGTTCATAGATACCAACGGCAATTAGGTGATTCGTCAGTTCCGACCATAACGAATTATAATTTTCAAATTCAAAAAAATCATTAAAAATAATAATGGGTTTATTTACTACTAATCTTTCAAAAAATGAAGTTCCAAAAGAATTTGAAATTAACAAGGCAGAATGTCTCATCAAGCGGTCACCCGCCATACCTTCAAAAGTAATATCAGGCGAAAGTAATAACTCAGGACTTAACTGGAATTTTAGATCATATCCCTGTTCATACGAGTATTCGGAAACAACAACTTTCTTTTTACCCTTTTCACTCGCAATTTTCAGAATTCTATTTAATAAAGATACATTTTCGAGCAAAAAAAACGGCATTGCCACACGAAGAAATTTTCCCAATCGGTTGTATGTTGTGTTAAAAATAATTCCAATCTCAAAGTTATCATAGAGGTGACTCTCATTCGGTTCCTGATTTGATAACAAATTAGACAAATGTGGGCTCGGTAACGGAATTGCTGGTAGCTTATCATTGAAATCAGACCAGCCCCAAGTGATGAAACCATCACTAACATTTCGCTCGCTCCACTCCTGTGTACAGTGGGTGTACATTCCGTAAGCAGTCCCATGTTGAATACCATAACTTAACCCGCCATTTTCCCTACTTTCGGCATCTAGTATTGTTGCCCCAGGTAAACCTATATTGAATACCTTAATATTACTAGATGCAGGAATTCTCATTTTAAAAAATTGTTCGGGAAAAAAGGTATCGATATTATGAATAAAAAAATCCTCAAAAGAATCATTTGGAGTAAAAGTAAAATTTTGTTTCAATGTTGAAAAAAAATTCTTTTTTTTCAAATACGGAAATGCTGGAAGTCCATTATAATATGCTGAAAAAATCTTTAGTCTCGAATTTAAAACCGCTTGTAAATTTTCATCAGATATACCTGTCCCCAAAAAGATTGAACCTAAATTTGAGGGAAAGGAAACATAATAAGGAAGGAAACTACCTCTATTGGATAATACTCTCTTTTTTTCGATGTTTACGACAAGATCATAGTATTCTCTATCATTTTTAAACCGAGGTATATCGGGTTTGTCGATTTTTACAAATGATAGATCCGTTTTATTGCGCAAGTCAGAATACATAAGTATAAAAGATGACAACGCCCAATCAACATTTGAAATGAAATTTACGTTAAGAACAAACAATCTACCCGAATCAAACTTGAGAAACTGCCTACTATTTTGGATTACTTCAACCTCGACCTTGTCAGCGATCAATTTCAATTGCAGATATCTTAAATAAACAAGATCTAAAACATCCCGCAAATCAGGCAGCAATAAGGTAGTCCAAAATTTTTTTGATTTATTAACCGAATAATATTCGTTAAAAAGATCAGGTAAATATTCAAAAATTTTATATATTAAATGATTCAGGTATATAAACTCTTTATCAAACTCCGCAACGGTGAGGTGCCGATTAAGTAAAGAATCTTTAACCAAATCTTTAAATAAAATATCATCTCTATCTAAAAATGCAGAAGGAAAAATAAAGAGATTATTTTTCAATTCAGCGTCTGATTTTTCAAACTGCTTTGGGTTTAAGAATAATCTTTGCATAAAACGTAATGGAATGAGAGAAAACGAACTGAAAAAAAATCAGCGACCGGTCTTTAGTGTATCAATAGAAACTCGAGGGAATACTTCCAACTTACCTCCTCTCGTTGCATTAAACACCTCGACCCCCAGATCATTTAGAATCTCTTTTGCAAAATGGAGAATGCGAACCATGTATTCAAAATGTTCGCGAGTCACGAGATACTGTTTCTCCCCTTTCTGAAAATAATTTGGTACAAAATGAGGAGAATCAGATTTTAAAATAGAAAAACCTTCATCATCAGGATCAGCATCATCAAAATTCCAGCTAAAGTCAATTCCTAACAAGTATATCTTCTTAAACCCCATAAATAGAGCAAGCTGTAGGCAAATATAAATTACTGTTTGTCCGCAAAATAAAAACGGTACCGGTTCTAAAAAAAAATCCATATCCGTAAATTCAGAAGCAATCCTATTTATATAAATGGTATTTTTATCCAAATTTATTCCTGGAATTTTCATAAGAAACTTAGTGATATCATTTTCCTCGTTAACGATTTCTTTTATTGTTTCTAAAACGGGGATATCTTCGCATACATAAAAGTTGGGTCTCCATTGAGTTTGCGGGTATATTAAATGAATTTTATTTACACCGAACGATAGGATTTTTTTTTCAGCAATCCAATTTAAATCTTCTGCCCTAAGACTTGGGCCATTGCCAACAATAAAACATTCTGCACCTTTATATCGATTTTTTAATCGATAATATCTATTATCATTAGCAATAAAAGAAATTCCGAAATTTGCCAAATATCTTCTTAATTTATAAGAGAATTCGAGAAATATGTTCTTTGAATATCGAATAAAAAAAAGAAAAACTCTTATCAATCTCATTTCGAATGAAATTCAGCTACAGAATTTTTATAAAATGTAGTCATCGAATAACTATCAGCTACAAAGGCTAAAAATTTAAACCCCATAGATCTATATAATTTTGCAGTTTGAATATCTCTTACAAAAGTGCCTGCTGTTTTGCCTGATGTTAAAATAATTTTTAAACATTTTTCTAATTGGTTTATTACATCAGGATGTTCCAATTGTCCCGGCAATCCAACGGACTGTGATATATCATACATTCCTAAATAAATACAATCAATCCCTTCCACTTTCGCAATTTCAGGCAAATTATTGATACCTTCCTGGCCTTCGACGAGAATACCGACAAATGTTGATTCACCATGTCTTTTCATAGATTCAGCTAAATCAACATGCGTGTATCCATGGCAACGAGTGTAAGGGCTCAATCCTCTTTTTCCGTAGGGAAAATATCTTGCTGCTTCGACAATAGCTTTCGCCTTTTCAACTTTTGAAACGTGTGGCACAAGAACACCTTCACAGCCTGTTTCTAAAGCATGTAGGATTGTGTTTTCTTGATCATCACCAACGCGAACAATTGGATGACAGTTATGAAGTATGGAACTCTTCACCATTTCTTCACAGGTCTCCCAGGAAATAGAACCATGCTCCAAATCAATTACGATAAAATCTAATCCTGTTCTTGCGATCACATCTACAGTAAAGGAGGAAGGAATCATACACCAAGTACCAAAAACTTCCTTTCCTCTTTTTAGTTTTTCTAAAATATTAAAACTCATTCTATTTACCTGAATATAAAGGAAATATTGGATCCGATTTCATTAATTCTTCTACCTTTAATCGATCCTCGTTTGTATCAACAGATTTAGATATAAACGGCGATGGAATCATTCTTACTTTGTATCCATGCTGAATCGCCCGATTCATTTCTATTGACTCTTGCAGCTCAAGAGGTGTAGGTGACAACTTGTGATTAAAGGATTTCATAAAATGCCACTTAAAAGGCATGATACATACTTGTTTCCACCAGTCAGTCCTTACTTCTTCATGATTGACAGAAGGAATTGGTGCCCGAGACATAAAAAGTGCATTCATTGATAAATCAGTTACTACCTTAATTTCGCCCGGATCAAGCCACTCATCTTTACCAATCTTTGCACAAAGATTAGACACATAAACATCCTTCTCTTCAATCAAAGGTTTAATAGCAAGGTCAATCATTTCGGGATGTACCAGGGGCTCATCACCTTGAACGACTACAACAATATCTTCGTCGTCTAAATTCAATTCTTCTGCTGCGGTTGCGACTCGAAGTCCTGGTCGCTGAATATTCCGGTCGGTCATGATGACCCTTCCATTAAATCTCAAAACTTCAGTTTTAATTTCTTCATCACAAGCAGCTACAAAAAGATCTGTTGTATATTTGCTTAAGGCACATCTACGGTAACAATGTTCAAGCATTGTTTTACCCAATATATTTGCTAAAGGTTTTCCAGGAAATCTTGAAGAACCCATCCGAGCAGGGATACCAACTACTATTTTCATTTTATTACCTAGTCACACGCCATGCATCAAATCGATGGTCTAAGTTATGTTTCTCTTCTAAACCAAGTTTATTCATCGCAATTCGATCATATTCAAAATAATCAAAGAACACATCGGAACTATAACTCGTCTTATAACTATCTTCAATTTTTTTAACTGTCTTAAAATTTGCGCTTAAGAAATTTTCTGTTTCCGAATAAAATGGCAAACACTTGTTATCTGCTGGTTCAGAGATTGCGACTAAACCCATTTTCTTTCGCAGCATATTGACAAACGAATAATTATAGCTTTTTTTATCATAATAAGCATCATCCAATGCCACAATAAACTCACTATTCGCCACAGTAACGAAGGCTTGAATTTCACCATGGAGATGATCCCATGTATGCCAACTATCAAAGAAACCAAAATCAGCTTTTAAACCAAGTTCACTTAAACTTTCAATTCCGATATGTTTATCAGTGCTATTAAAAGGTATAAATGTCCAAACCTTATGAATATCAATCCCTAAAGGTTTACAAATAGCATCGGAAATAATACTACGTAAATACGCACCTTTACTCCCATTTGTATCCCAACTAAACAAACGTGCATCATTTAATGCACAATAAATGAAAAAAACCAACGACGAGGCACCGGAACCTGTTTCGACCAAAACCTTTGGTTTATTTTTGGATTCAGATAATATATTCCATATCGCCAAACATTCACTATCAGGTGTTCCATTTAGCCATCTTGGCAACAATCGCTTGCAAAATAATATAAAATTTGCTGGATTTTTTAATATCTCTTCTTTTGATCCGTAGTAAAAATCGTACATTTTATTATCCTTTGTTTATAATTAAATCTAATTGCTTAAAATCTTTAATGATCGGAATATTCTTAATTATAGCTTCTTCTAAATATTCTGGAATTGGATTTGACCAAGCGGTCAAATATACATTAAACCCGTCTGCGTAAGACTCATACAGATGGGTTACATTATCATCAAAAAAAACTAAATCCTTTTTCTGAAAATTTGAAATTTTCATAATTTGTTTTAAGGCATCAAATTTATTAAGAATTTTTGATTCATCAAAGATCCTCTCGTCCGGTAGATCAACATTGTAGAAATCAAGAATCATTCGAATCGATAAAAAATCTTTTAATGTTGCGATATATAGTTTTTTTTCTACACTTATCTCTCTTAAAATATCAATAACTTCTTGATATACTGAATGAAGAAGAACCCAATCTTTTGGATGATCTTTCCGAAAATCCTGCCTTTCGGCCAGAAATAATTTCTTAAATTTTGGAATATCTTCCTTATGTAAGCCTAGTTGGATCTCATAGTCCTCTTGATTTTCAATTTTTATTTTGTTTTCGAGAATAACATTTAGAATGAAATATTCGCCGGCTCCTCGGACTCTTGGGCGTAGCTTTCTAAATTCAGATTTCTCTTCAAACGAAAATTCAGCTACGGATCTTCTTTTTAAATCTCGGCGATTCCATCTTTGCCAAGTATTCCACGATGTAATCATACACTCATCTGTACTATCACAAACAACGCCATCGAAATCAAAAACATAAAGCTTATCAAACATGCAGATTCCGAAATGAAACTGTTAATTCGCCGAGTCCAGAGATGTAACTAATAAATTCATCACCGTCCTCCAGATAAATACGGTCTCTTACTCTATTTGGTGCACCCGTAAGCACAACATCTCCAGGCGATAAAGTCATCCATGATGTTAGCCAAACTAAGAGTTCAGTCTCCAACCAAAGTCTCTCTGATAGTTTACCTTCTCGAAGTAATACGCCATTATGAAATCCTTTTATTATTTGTTCACTTGGCCTAAATTCTGTATCAATATAGGGTCCGAGTGCACAAAAACTGTCTACTGCTTTTGATTTCGCCAAATGGTGGTCTCGATTCCCGAAGTTCTCTGCAGTAACATCATTTCCAATTGTATATCCAAAAATTTTATCTTTAGCATTAGTTGAATTTAACTGATAGGATTCAGCGCCAATAACAATGGCCAATTCGCACTCACCCCAAACTTTTGTATTCACCAATGGATTATTGATTGTTCCCTTATGTTCGACAATTTTAGAATTTGATTTTAAAAATACTAAAGGCTCCGTGTTTTCCTCACCTTTTGCAACGCCAGGATAATTCAATGCAACTCCAACTATTTTATTTGGCGTACAAGGGTTTAACAATTGAATCTCATGCTCAGCTACTGTAAATAAATCCTTCGTATCCCCAAACCAGGGAGCACGATCAATCGCTACAATCGTTTCACCTTCAATTCTCCCGTGGAAAATTTCATTCTTATGCTGAAATCTAAGAAATTTCATTATGTTAACTTCTTGCTTTTTACTTCTTCAATCAATTGCAACAAACCTTGACCCAGATCCACATGCATTGGGGGAATATATTTCCTTCCCAGTTTCGGCTGATAGGCATAAGGAGTTCTTACGTAATGTCCAACTTGGTCTCCCTCTAAAAAAGAAACTGAATCAGGCCGTCCCAAAATTTCCGCAAGCATCTTCATTAACTCAATTACTTTCATTGGCTCTTGCCCAGTCAAAACAACACTTTGGTTTTTAAATTCCTCACCCATGGCAACAACACTTGCACGTGCAGCATCTTCTACATGAATATATTCTCGCAAACTATCGGCGCTACCCTCATAAGTTATCTTTCCTGTTTCTAAAGCGGTTTTAACAATTCGGTACAATCCATTTGCTTCGTCTGATCTTGGTCCATAAAGCGAACCATATCTTAAAATTGTATATTCAAGGTTAAAAGACTTATTGTATTCTTCAATATAAGCTTCCGATGCTTGTTTACTACATCGATAAAATCCACCTTCACGACTAAATACATAGACGGTACTTGCATAAACAAACCTCTTCACATTATGCTTACGGCAAGCTTCTAATATATATGAATTACCTAATACATTAATCCGAATTGAATCTATTGGTTTATCTAGTGCTTGGTTAAGATCAGCTAGTGCAGCAAAATTATAAACAATATCAAAGCCATTAACACTAGAACTCACAAAACTCTCATCCAAAAGATCGCCGATTATCATTCTCTGATTTGGACGCAACCATACGGAAGGATTTCTATCGAATATTGTGACTTCATGACCTGCTTCACTTAAAGCATCACAAACATGAGAACCTAAAAAGCCTGAACCACCGAATACTAAAATTTTCATCTTATTCCATACAAAAATAGATTTGTGAACTTTTATTACCTTGCACTTTTGTTGCAGGAAGGTCTGCACCTAACAAAACAGCTTCAATAATTTTCTTTTTATCTTGACCCTTTGTTAAAAACAAAACATGAGCAGATCGATTGATACAATGTAACGACAAACTAACTCGGTTTGCCGGAGGTTTTGGAGAGTTATATACTGCAATCATATTGGGAGCGGTTAAATCACTTCCAATATCAAACCCGGGAAATAAACTTGCGGTATGTCCATCCGCACCTATGCCTAAGATCGAAAAAACAAAATGAGTAACTTTTTTCAATTCACCTTCCATTTGTTCTGCAACAGAACCAGGATCACCTTCTGGAATTGAGTGGAATGTCGCGAGACTTAAGATTTTATCCCCAATGGCCCTTTTGATTTCAACTTCAGACCGCTCTGGATTACTCCTAAGAACACAACGTTCATCCGCTAGCCAAAAATGAATTTTATTCCAAGGTAAGTTTAATTCAGAAAGTTTACGATAAAACGGCAGTGGAGTGTTCCCTCCAGACAAGATGATATGAAGTGGATCATCAGGTGAAAAACTGAATTCCGCTTTTATAGTTTTAGAAAAAAAATTTAGTGACTCCGATAACCAAACTTCCGTATTTTGAAAAGCAACAAAATCTTTTTGTAATGATCTGGGGGTGTTCAATTTATTTTACTCAAAGGAATGAATTAATATAATTATTCAAATGAAGTTTACCAAACACTTCTGCCGCCATCGGCAGAAACTATGGAGCCGTTCAAATAACTTGCACTGTCACTTAACAAAAACAATACGAGCCCCTTATATTCATCTTTTTTCGCCATCCGTCCCAATGGAATTCGCGAAGTAACTTCTTTTAAAAAATCGACATTTTGGTTGTTCTCAACTCCACCCGGACAGATTGCATTGCAACGAACATTTTTATCAGCCCAATAAGTCGCAAGATAACGAGTAAGGCCAATCAAACCAGCTTTCACTACCGAGTACGTCACAGGTTTTACGGGTTGTAATTCATCTGGCAGCCCTGTCTTTCTATATAATCTTTGATCAGGAGCTATCAGCCCTAAATCGGATGATATATTTAAGATCGTACCACCCTCCGGATTCTGCGAAATAAGAAAACCGTAATGTTTTGCGCAGAGAAAAGAACCAGTAAGACCGACAGCCAAATCAGAGTTCCAGACGGATACAGGAAAGTTTTCCAATCGAGAGAATGCCTTTTCCGAAGAATCCTCTACCTTTGGATTATTCGCAGCATTATTGATTAGTGCATGAATAGTCTTAAATTTATTTTTAATCTCGGCTATATTTTTGATTATTTCATTTTCGTTTGTAATATCTACTTTATAACCAATGGCCTCGACTGAATATTTTTCATTTAGATCTTTAGCCAATTGGTTGCATCTTTCTTGATCCAAATCTAAGAGAACCGGAATACCACCGGCTTCAGCAACAACTTCAGCATGTTGGCTACCGAGTAAACCTGTAGCACCAGTTATAATAACAACTTTATCTTTTAATGAAAATAATCGATCCATAATACCTATTTAATGAAATCCAACGGTTTGTCCGCCATCAACTACAATACAAGATCCCGTAACAAATGACGCCCTATCCGAAGATAAAAACAAAACCATATCTGCAATTTCTTCCGGAGATCCAAACCGCTTCATCGGAACAGTTGATTCTATTATTTTATTGATCCGTTCTGGATCCTTTTGTATTTTTTCGTCCCAACTTCCTCCAGGTGAATAAACATTTCCCGGAGCAATACAATTTACTCGAATACCTGGGGCTAACTTTCGTGCTAAATTCTTTGAAAGTGCAATTATGGCAGCCTTAGCCACTGAATAATCAGTCGGTGCACCAAATGCCTCAAGACCAGTAATAGAAGATATAAAAAGCAGAGATCCTTTGCCTGTTTCATTTCTTTTTAGAAACTCTCTAGCAATGATCTCTGCTGATGTTAAATTGATACGTAATGTATTCCCAAATTGTTCAGAAGATTGAAGTGGTTCTTGCGTACTCCTTCCGTCACCAACATTGGAAACCACTATATCCAATCCATTCCATTTAGATACGATTGTCTCAAAAACATCTCTTGTACTTTCAGGATCTGTTGCATCTGAAACAAAATACAAAAAGGTAGAGTCAGAGAATTCTTTTTCTAATTCTTTTGCGATTTGTTTTATTGTATCCTCATTTCTGGAACTAAATGCTACATGAGCACCCTCTGATAAAAACCCTTTAACAATAGCAAGGCCAATTCCCCTAGTCCCACCAGAAACAAAAACACGTTTATCCTTAAGATTTAAGTTCAAATGAATGCCATTCTAATTAGTATCTTTATAAGCTGACCCAACTAACATCAATTCCCGCGACCACCGTAGAAATTTATTTTGAGTTCTAACCGGAATAAAGGGACTGATCAATGCACAAAAATAATTTAAAAATGGATATTTCCAAACAATCGGAAGTTGTCGAAAAATATAGACATTGATTTTCGAAAAATCGCAAATTTTAAAAATATCTAATAATGAAATTTTTGTGAATGGTGTCCGATGTGTAAAATCGTCAAAATAGATTTTATAGTTTGATTCCCAATCAGGTACCAAACAAATAATAATACCACCTGGTTTTAACACCCTTCTTGCTTCTTTGAGAAAAAAATCCGGATTGCGAAGGTGCTCCAAAAAACTTTTGTTATAAATTACATCAAAAGTGTTATCTTTGAATGGTAATTTATCTTGATCGGCGTTACATATTTGAACTGGGATTTGTTGTGTTGCCAAATAATTCTTTGCCTCTTTGGAAAGATCAACACCTGTGCAATCTAACCCCAATTTTTTGAAGTTCAACAAAAACTCACCACGCCCACATCCAGGTTCAAGAATCTTCATTCCTGGCTTTAAGTCAAAAGATTGGTAAAGGTAAGATACTAGTTTACTCGGATAATCCGTATATGGATGAGAACCTTCATCATATACAACCTTTAAATAATCTGTCATACAATCTCCTCAACCAATTCAAGTAGTATCCCATCAACATCATGACAATATGCTACTTTTACTTTTCCTGACGGAGATATTGCAGGTTGATTTACAACATTGCCACCTAATTGTAATACTAATTTACAAGTTTCTTCTATATCGCCGACGGTAAAGGCAATGTGGGAACAACCTAGAGTATTGGAAGGAGAGTTTACCATATCTTTTTGGGATGGGTGGGAATGATATTCAAGAAGCTCAATCATTGCCCCATCCTTTGCATGCATCTTCGCAGTCTCCAACTTAACTGATTGAATACCCACAACAGTATCAATAAAGTCGCCCTCTTCAATTTCGCGTTTCCATAATACAAAACCCAATGCCTCGTAAAATGCCATTGCTTTCGATAGGTTGCGTACAACTAATCCAGTATGTCTTATTTTTTTAATCATACCGCTTTCTTGATTGCGTCCTCAATTGCTCCGGAAAAAACATTAAGACCTTCTAACATTGCCTCTTCGTTGATACAAAGTGGTGGAGCTAATTTAATCGATTCTCTCCCTGTATGGACAACAATAAGTCCGCGTTGCAGACAATATTCTGAAATTAAGTCACAGAGAGATGCCAGAGGTTTACCATTTTTATCATTAAATATTACTGCTGCCAATAACCCAACACCTTGGATGGAGCTTATGTAATCTGAGTATTTGGATTTGATTTTCTGCAATTCGTTATGAAATTTTTTACCAAGCTCTTCAGAGTTCTTAATAAAACCATCCTCAAGAAGCGATTCTAAATTTGCTTTACCCGCAGCGCAAATCATTGGACTTGCGGAGTGCGTTGAACTCATCGATCCAATATCAGGAAGATCCATTACTTCAGTAGAACCAAGAACTAGAGACAATGGTAAACTTGATGCAGCACCCTTACCGCAACATAGTATATCCGGTTCCACACCGTAGTGCATATAACCAAATAACTTTCCTGTTCTTCCAAATCCTGCCTGCATTTCATCAAAAGCAACAAGGATGTTGTTTTTATGAGCAAATTCAACCAAAGCTTGCACAAATTCCTTAGGATAAAAAACAGCACCCCAACCTTGAAAGGTTTCCAACATAAAACCAGATATATCTGTTTTCGGGTCGATGTTTTTTTCTTTGCAGAGTGTTTCCAATCCCTTTGTAAAGAAAAGAACTGGATCTTTTACTGCTTCCTCTCTCCAAGGATAAGGAAAAGGTAGATGGAAAATATTTGGATCTAAATATCCTATCCACTCCTTCTGGGTAGGATTCCAACCCATCATTTGGGCACCTAACGTTCTTCCATGCCAATTTCCTTCAAAACAGATAATTCCACCTTTTCTTTTTCCTTTCTTTTGACCGTGAAGCCTCATGAGTTTTAATGCGCACTCAGTTGCTTCGGTACCTGCAGATAGTAAAAATGCCTTTTCAAATTGTTTAGGGGTATTTGCAATTAGGTATTCTAAATATTCAATTCTCTCCAAATTTCCATAGGTATAAGTATGTAACAATGGTTTATCGAGAACTTTTCTTAAAGCCTCAACAATTCGTTTATTTCCATGTCCGGCATTTGTTACAAAAATGGTGCTACTGAAATCGATCCAAGTATTCCCCCATTTATCCGAAACTTGGAATCCCTCTGCTTTGTCCCAAATAATAGGCATTTGGCCATGCATAGAACGTGATTCTGCTTCATACATTCTCTCTAAAAGAGAAACACTTTCCGGAACAGGAATTTGTGTCTGAATAACTCTATATTTTGAATTAATCTTTTCAACGTTTTGTGGAATATGACTAAATCCGTGACCTGCCATTTACTTTTTCTCCATTTGATTCAAATATTCTAATAAAGGCGAACCATACTTTTTTATTTGGAACTCGAGTATATCTAATTCTTCAGGCGAGTCTACCTCAGTACATGCTGGGGAGACGTACCCGATAACTCTATTTCCGTGAAACAACTCCGTATTTAATATAAAAGAACTTTTTACAACATCAACATAGCCATCAGGAATATAAACATCTGGGTAAGATTGTCTCGGTAAATTAAAACGATCTAAAGATGTCTCCTCTGAAGTTAAAGCAGTTAAATAACCTTGATTGTTTTTTCGAAACCACTTGAATGGGGATTCTGAACAAAGGTGGGCAGATCTTAATGCAGTTGCCTCTTTATCTAATTCTAATATCTCAACAGCTTGATCAATGTGTTTAGGATCTCTTAGTGGCGTTGTTGGCCGTAAGTGAACCCAAAACTCAGGAACATTTTGTTCATGATCTTTCACCCACTGCATAGCGTGTAACATAAAATCTCTATCAGTGGATGTATCAGTCGAAAATTCAGAAGGTCTGAGAAAGGGAATTTCGGCCCCATATCTTCTTGCGATTGCAGCATACTCTTCAGAGTCAGTCGATACTATTGTGCGACTTACTGCTTTTGACATTACTCCAGCTGCAATGCTGTAGGCTATCAATGGGTGCCCGCTCAACATTGCTAGATTTTTATCTTTTATACTTTTTGACCCACTGCGAGCTGGGATAATTGCAATTGCTTTATTCATACTTTTATTCTATTAAAAAATTCCTACGAACCCAATCTAATTGACGTTTAAATATTTCAAGTCCTTCATCATCGCGATAAGCTTGCATTATAAAAGGTCCGGAATAATTTAACTCTCTTATCTTTTTAAGGACCTTCTCAAATTTGGCATCACCAGTACCTAACTCAACTGAACCTGAATTTAATTTTCTATCTTTAATATGAATGTCCGTTATATGAAGTCCATAAATCTCAAATTCCTCAATTGGGTTAAATCCTAAGGATGCGCTATTACCAATATCATAATTTACAGTTACAGCCTTTGAGTTAAAAATCTTTATTACATCTAAAAATTGTTTAGGCTCCAAATCCGTCTCTAACGATAAATTTATACCCAATATCTCTGCTTCTTTTACGAGTGGAGACAAATTTTCAAAGAATACTTTTTTGTCGGAATCAGATTTTAAGGAGGATTGGTCAACACAAGGAACTACAATGTCTTTCACTCCCAGTTTCTTCCCATTCTTTAGTAATAAAGAAAGAACATTTTTGCTTGTTTCAACAATACCCGAATCTGCTGAATGGAACGGTGCTTCCATAAAATAATCAGCACAAACAGATACAACTTTAACTCCAGTTTTTTGAATAGTATCTTGGATTTCACTGATACCAGAATCAGTTAACAAAGGATTCTTTTCGTAATCATTATAGTCAAGTATGAACTCAATACAATCTAAACCCAAAGACTTTGCGATTGGGAACTCTTCTTGCCAATAACCAAGGGGATGAGCCTGATATCTGTTTTTAAATTTTGGAAGTAATCTACCTTGCATTACACCTAATAAATTCTTCATAACTATATGTCCTTCTTCCTCGAGACAGAAGCAATGATGGTATCGGTAAGTCCATTTGCTGCTAACACTGATTCGTAAGTTTGATCCAAAATATCAGAATTCAAATGGTTCCAAATTTTATGGCCACCTGGTTTTCCCTTAGCCAACCAATAGAGATGATTGGATAGCGGATAACGTTGAATAAATTTAATCCAATTTAGTTGTAAGTGAGTTTTTTTAACAAGGGAACTAAAGGTTTGGGCATTAAACAAAAACAAATGTTGGCTCCAATAAGTAAACTCAGAGAAAGCCTTGTTTTCATAGAGTGTTAACAGAGCATCATTTGAACTTGGAACTTCGATAATTAGCTCACCCGTATTAGTTAGGAACTTCGAAAGTTCATTGATAATAGCAACTGGATCAGATAAATGTTCTACCACATGAAAAGCAGTAATTAAATCATACTTTTTTGCAGTTTTTGAAATTTCATCTAAACTGGTAAAAACTGAAATTTGGTTATTGTTAAAATGGCTTTGCAAACGAGTTTCTAATTCCACTCCATCTGCCACTTTGGCGACATCTTTTGCCTTAATTAAAAATCCGCCAACACCACAGCCAAAGTCGAGGACACTGCGATTGGATATTTTTTCTTTCAAAAATTGGAATCTGCGATCATCGTCTTTTTCGGTTTCATTTAACCATTCAGCTATTTCAGGTAAGGAATTTCCATGCATACCCGATTCTTGATAATGTGCCTCATGAATGTGGTCAAAAGAAGATAAAAAAACCAAACCACAAGATAGACATTCTTTTACAATAAGCTGATCATTATCTCGAACTTTACCAGGCCGATTCTGAAAAGAATTTGTATTACAAAGATAACAGGTGTTTATATTCATTTTAAGAAATAATTATCCTCAACTAGACCACAAATAATATGCCCAATCATAATATGAGATTCCTGAATTCGCTCAGTCCGACCGGAAGGAACACAAATACATTCAACTAAATCTTTTAACTTACCCCCGGATTCTCCTGTTAAACCAACAACATGGAGCTTTAAGGACTTGGCAGTTTCAATGGTTGCTAGAATATTCTGACTATTACCACTTGTCGAAATTGGAATATAAACATCACCTGCACGAGCAATCGCTTTTAATTCTCTAACAAAAATTTGGTCATACCCATAATCATTCCCAATAGCAGTTGTTGAAGAACTATTGGTACCGAGAGCAACGGATGCAAGTGGGGCTCTATCAAACTGTAGTCTTGAAATAAACTCAGCAGCCAAATGTTGTGAGTCAGCAAAACTTCCCCCATTACCTGCAAAAATTATTTTTCCTTCTGATTTTAGTGATTGTAAACACAAGTTAGCTAAAGTATCAATTTGCTTTAAGATGGATTCCGATTTAATTATATTTTTTTTAACGTCAATCGATGATTGAATCACAGCTTGGATTTTCTCAAGTGACATTAAAGAATCCCTTCCAATTTTTCAAGTGCGATCCAAAAGCCTTCACCACCATTTTTATGGCCTTGCCAAATTTCAGGAATGAACCAAGCATTAGGTGCTAATTCAGCAAAAATTTTTCCCAACCTTTTAAAATCAATTTCTCCCTCTCCAACTTGTAAACCTTCTCCATTGAGACCTTTCGCATCACCCATATGAATATGAGCAGTAAACGGTGCGATCCTAGTTGAAAAATCATAAAAGTCGTAACCGAAATGATTACAGGTTAGCATTGTGTGAGAAACATCATAACACATACGTAAATTTAACTTTTTACACCATTCCTCAATTTCCGAAATATGTACAAAAATATTCTGATATCTTTGACCACCAAAATGCCAAGGAAAAGGTGCCATCGTTTGTGGAATCAATTCTACGCCTTCCATATTTAACAATTGAAGACTTTCACCAAAACGTTTGTAATACGCAGGTAAAACATCTTTTGGAAGATTTCCATCCATAGAAATTCCACCAATATTAGCAACGATGTACGGTCGTTTTGTTTTTGGGAAAAATTTCTTCAAGGAGCGAGTGATATCAATGACTCTCTGAGTTTCCTTTAATGAAATTTTGCGATACTCATCGTCTGGAGTAGCTAAATCCATTAAATGGCTGCCTTCAAACAATTCTGGAGCATGAACAACAAAATCACAATCATAGGTTCCAGTAAGATATTTGCCAGGATCCAATTCCATATCGGAATAAGATAAGTGAAATTCAAATAAATCTGGTTTTACTCTATTGTAATATTCTTGAAAATCATGGTAACGAACTGGAACACCCCAAGGGTGAGTGAATTGATACTGTTTAGGTTCAATCCTTTTTTCCGTTAAATCTGAAGGGAAAAAATAATCTTCTTCTATCAAATCACGTTGAATTTTTTTACCAATTAAATCATACATTTTTTGCGGAGAAAGACCTTGGCCTGGGCTTAATACTTTTATCATCTCTCGAGTGATGACAGTTCCTTTAGGAATTGTTTGAGCAGCCACACAACTTTTTGAAAGATTTTCTCGATTGATCATTTCACCCTGGCTAAGTTTACGCTCGTATTGAGTTGATCCTATAGCCTGCTCAATTTCGCGAATTCCTTGCACCAATTTACTGAATTCATTAGCTTCCAAACTTGCTGCGTGGTCTGGTCCTTCCATATTCCTATCAAGTGTTAAGTGACGTTCAACTACCATTGCTCCAAGAGCTACCGAAGCCAAGGTAACATTTATTCCCCTTTCATGCCCAGAATAACCAGTGTAACTATGGAATTCCTTTAATTGTGTCATCCACTTTAGATTAATATCATGAAGTGGAGCTGGATATGTACTATTACAATGTAAAAAAACAAACTCTACCTTTGCCTTATTTAAATAATCACGTGTAAAAAGAATTTCTTCTGTTTTACTCATTCCTGTTGAAAGGATTAGAGGTTTTTTAGTTTCTATCAATCTGTCCAAAAGGGTTAGATTTGTTAAATCAGCAGAAGCTACTTTGTAAGCAGGTACAGGAAAGGATTCAAGGACATCGACGCTTTTGTTGTCCCAAGGAGTACACAAATACAAAATTCCTTTTTCTTTGGAATATTCATTGAGTTTGCGATGAAATTCTTTATCTAATTCAAATTTTTCAAGAAGGTCTAAGATATACTCAGTTCCCAAATCTTCTCCTGATTTATTCAAACTTTTGCTTCTATATACTTCTTCCAGATGGCGCATTTGGAATTTCGCACAATCGGCTCCAACCGACACAGCAAGATCAACCAGTTCAAATGCTTTGTTTAAATCACCATTGTGGTTATTTCCTATTTCAGCAATAACGAAGGTTCGACCAAATCCAATTTCAAAATTTCCAATTTTTATCATAATAACGTAATTTCCTCTTTATGTAGTTCTTCTCGAACAGTCCATGCTTGTAATCCTTCTGAATCGAAACGGAATGGCCGATAGTTTAAACCAACGGATTCCATCCAATTCAAGAGCTCATGTTTTAAAAACGGTGGTACATAGAACAAAAAGAATCCTCCACCGCCAGCTCCTAATAATTTTCCACCAATGGCACCATGTGCAATTGCGTCTTCATAAATTTTGTCAAGAAATTGATTTGAAATTTTGGAACTCAAACCTCTTTTGATTTCCCATGCTTTATGCAAACACAAACCAAACTGTAATAACCTACCCCGAAGTAAATGGTTTCTCATTTCGTAAGTGAGTTCCACGTTCGATTGAACCTTCTGCTTCACATCAGTTTGTTTCATAGATTCACGCTGATCATCATGAATATTTCCTGAATCATGCGTGGTCGCAGTATCACAAAGAATCAAACTTTCCTCTAACTCAATCATGGTGTCTTTTGAAAGACGCAAAGGATGTACGATATTCTGATCCATAGCAAATTCCATAAAATTAAATCCGCCGAAAACAGTTGCATACTGATCTTGCCATCCACCTGCGATTCCCAAGTCCAAACGTTCTGCCTGAAACGCCAACTCTGCTAGTTCATGGTTGTCCCATTTATCCTTTCTGAATTGGTTAAAACAACCAAGAATAGCCGATGCAACAACCGCCGATCCGCCAAGACCTGAGTTCATCGGATAATCAGAATAAACAAATAAATCGAATCCAAAACTTGGCCTTGCAACTTTTATAATTGATTGGAATAATTTGAAACTAGTTTCCCTTTTTGTTAATTCCTCATAATCTGAAAACTCAATTGAAGTTTTTAAATCTCTCGAATGGAGGAAAATTTTATAATCTTCTCTGATTCGGAGTGTTGCGTGAGTGTATAAGGAAACAGTTGAGTTGATTACGGCACCTTTTTCATTACTAAAAAAATGAGTAAGGTCTGAACCTCCACCACCGAAACTGATACGAACGGGAGATCGTGCTCTAGCATAAATTTTACGTTCTTCTAAATGTGGTAATTCATCCTTGGTAACAATTCCCACCAAAGTCTTGTTATCATCAAGAATAGGAATAAAACGAATCCTTGAATCTAACATTTTCAGAAGTTGCTCTCGAGGTGATTGACTTGATGCCCAAGTAAACTCTCGATTCATACTCTCCGAGATTGGTGAATTTAAATTTTTTCCATTTAACAAATTTCTTCGAATATCACCATCGGTCACTAGGCCGACTACTTGGTTCATGTCATTTTTAACTAATGCAAAACCAAGGTGGTTTGTCTCAATCCTCGCTAAAGTTTGTTCAATCGAACTATTGATTGTTACTAAAAAAACATCAAAATTCAAAGTGTATGCTCCCGACCAGATAAAATCCAATTTTGGAATCGCTCATAATCTTCTGGGATTCCTATGTCTATAAATTCAGTTTTCAAAGGTACTGCCCTTAATTTCTTTTGCAAAACCAAATCTGGGAATACATCTTTTTCCATAGAAAATTCACCTGCCCTTCCGATAAAATGATCCGAATGCAATTTGTAAAGACCAGCATTTATCCAACCTTCACCTGCATTTTCCATTTTCTCCTCAAATTTCTGGATGATTTCTCCTTCGATTGATACCTTGCCATATCGTGAAACATCAGAAATTCGAATGACACCAATGGACGGAGAAACCGAAGTTGCAAGCAAATTCATAGATTCCGCATCAACCCAAGTATCAGCATTAACAATCAAAAATTCGCCTTGGAATTGAAGAGATTGAATCGTATATGCAACAGAACCGCCTGTACCCAATAATGAAGGTTCCACTGAATAATAAATTTCGCAATCCCTCAAAACTGTTTCCCTTAAAGTTTCAATACAATCAATGATTAGGGACGATTTATGGTGTAGTAAAAAGTAAAACTTTTTAAATCCTTGATTGAGATAATTTTCCAATAGATAGAGAAGAAAAGGTTTCCCATTAACTGGCGCCAAAGGTTTCGGCACATCGTTTACAACAGAAGCTAACCTTGTACCTCGTCCACCCGCTAAAATAAAAATTGGTATCTCCATCAAAACCTTCTTTTTTAAAAAAATTGAATCATACTAAAAAAGGAATTACCTCTTTCAGATTTTCTATTACAGTCGCTTGCGGATGAGGAGTTTGTTTTTTTTTATTAGGATTCAATAGTAGGAAATTTTTTTGAATACCAGAGTTAAAGCCAGCTTCCAAATCCGTAACTTGATCACCCACTAAAAGTGATTTTTCTAAGTTTATAGAAAATCTCTTTGCTGCCTTTAAGATCATCCCAGGATTCGGTTTTCTGAAGTTGGAAGACCGTTTGTATTTTTCGTTTCCAAAATCAGGGTGATAGGGACAATAATAGACTTTTGCAACATTACAATTTTGTTTCTTAAATTCACCTAACATCCATTTTGTTAGTTTATAAAAATCTCTCTCCGAGTAATATCCCCGAGCAATTCCAGCTTGATTGGTGATAACAAAAATCAAATAATCATTTGCATTTGCAATGCGACAAAGTTCAAAAATTTCAGGCTTAAATTGAAAATCCTGAGTCCGATATACATAATCTAAATCTTCGTTGATCACTCCGTCTCGATCCAAAAACAGGGCTTTATTGGTTAACATTTACTTTCCAGAACCAACATTATTCTATTTTATAGACTCAATTTCTTTTTTTATTAATGATTTCATAAACTTGTAAGGCGAACCTTTTTGATCACCCAAAATGAAATTTCTCGCAAACTTATGGTAGCTTTTCTCATCAACGGAGACATGATCAAAATCAATAAGATCAAATTCATTTTCGTCAAAATGAATTAGCGGTGTATTTAGTAACTGACTTAAGCCCTTTATCGAATCAATCATATGCTCATCTTTTAAATGTCGATACATTAAACTAACAATGGGTTTGTTGGCTAAAACTCCAAAATAAGAGGCAGTGCTATCATGTGTCAAAATTAGATCAACGTTTATAGAGGCAACTTCAGAAGGAATATCCAAGATTTTTGCAGTATTTTTTAAATATTGATTCTCTAGAATCATTTTGTCATTTTCTTGTACATCCGGATGTAGGGTCAGATAAACATCATAACCTATATCATTCAAATGTCTAAAAAGTATACTTAGCCCAGCGTAATATTTTTCTGGATCAACTTCAATTTTGTACCCAAACTGAAAAACGTTAGGTAGATTTTGATCTAACCACAAAGCTGTTTTTTTATTTTTGGAAAACAGTTCTATTTTTTGGATCTCTTTAGCCTTCAGGAACCTTTCTTGAAAATGGTTTCCTGTCACAATAAACTTAGTCCGATAGCCAAACGGCCCAAAATAAGGGTATTGCGCCTTGATACGCATTCTAGTCGAATCGAACCAATACTTTGCACCTTTAAACCTGCGCATCATCCCTATAATAAATCTAATTTTTTTATAAAAATTTCGCAGACTTTCCCATACATTTGGACTTATAGGAGAATCGCAGGAATTATCACCTACTCCATGCATTAAATAATAATAATTTTCGAAATTCTTATCTACAAAAGATATTACCTTCATGTATGCATTTGGTGAAACCCACGTATAAAAGAAAACTAACGATCGTTTCATAGCATTTTTATCCAAAAAAGCCAACAAGGAAGTTTCATCTAAAAATTTTGTTATATGAATGCGAGTATCGGTAGAAGATATATCCTCTTTTATTTCTTTCAAAAAATCATGGACATAAGTTAACTGCAACACTTCAAACTGTATTGGAATTTCATCCAACAAATCGAAAATCCAATAGGCCCAAAATCTTTTATCAAGAGGTCGATCCGCAATTAAATAAATAGTAACTGGTTGATTCGGAACATCAGCTTTCATTATTTAGTTGATTATATTTTTTGAAAGTAAAAACTCGGCAAATTGAAAATCCAAGAAAGTATCTATATCCACCGATTCGAACTGATTGTCAATAATTAGCGGAGTAACTTTTGGTTCAAAAAAAGATAATGTAGAAATTAAATGAGATGGAGTCGTTAAATAAAATGATCCATTAACATTATAGGTAGCCTCCAAATCTTGAGACCTTTGTTTAGTTCCATTGTTATCAAAAAAAGGAACTAAAATATCATTTTCAATTTTAAAAGACCAACTTGGGTGCGTATGTGTTTTGGATACTGCCACAACGGCATTGTTTGTTTTCCGAAACAATTCAATACCTAATTGAATCGTTTTTAAACTTCGAAATGGGGATGTAGGTTGCAACAGCATCAGTCCATCCACTTTTCCATGTGTTTCTTCATACCACTGTAACGCATGGATCGCCATATCGACAGATGAGGAAGTATCGGTAGATAAATTCTCAGGTCGCAACCAAGGAACATAACCTCCACATTTTTTCGCAATTTCCGCTATCTCTAAAGAGTCCGTTGAAACTAATATATCACAAATTTCGGGAATACCTTTTGCTACATCGATACTCCAAGCGATTAACGGTTTTCCACCGAGGAGTTTTATATTTTTTCCAGGTAACCTTTTAGAGCCTCCTCTTGCTGGAATAAGAGTTAGAATTCTCATAACTTTATAAACTGACTGAGTATCTTAAGACCGACTGAACCGCTCTTTTCCGGATGAAATTGACATCCAAAAACATTCTCGCGACCAATAACGGCCGATATACGATTCCCACCGTAAAAGGTATCTGCCAGCCGATATTCATCGTTATCAGGTAAAGCCATAAACGAATGTACAAAATAAACAGAATCTCCATCGCTCAGACCATCTAAAATGGACAATTTCCATTCTTTGGTTTCATTTGAGGGATGTAGTTCACTCCAACCAATATGTGGAATCTTTTGTGGTTGGCCTTGGGAAGTCGATGAAGGAATAGGAACAACTCGACCAGGAATTAATCCCAACCCTTTAGTAATACCAAACTCTTCACTTTCATCCAATAACATCTGCATTCCCAAACAGATCGCCAAAAGAGGATTTCCTTTTTTAACTACTTCATGAATCACTTCTACTAAATTTCTTTGATTGAGTGCGTCCATTGCATTGGCAAAGGCCCCAACACCGGGTAAGATAACATGAGATGCTTTTAAAATTTGATCCGGGTCCGCTGAAATATCTACTTTTGCTCCGCAATACTCAAATCCTCTTTGAACGCTAAGTAAGTTCCCTACTCCATAATCAATAATCAATACATCAGGCTGTGACAAATTTTCTTACCTCAATTCCAGCTTTCGTTGCAGTCTCTCGCAACTCACCGATGGAAGAACGGCCATAATGTAAAATATCGGCCATTGCCACAGCATCTGCTTCACCGTCTCGTATAACATCGACGAGATGTTCAGGAATGCCCATTCCACCACTTGCAATTACAGGAACAGATACTTGTTTTGTGACTGCTTTTACTAAATCGATGTCATACCCCTTTCTCGTTCCTTCTCGATCAATCGAGGTTAAAAGAATTTCGCCGGCTCCAAGTTCCACTGCCTTTTTTACCCAGTCGACAACATCCAACCCAGTTTTTTCTCTGCCGTTATCTGTGAAAACTTCCCATTTTTTAACATCGATTTGTTTTGCTTGTATCGATAAGACCATACATTGGCTTCCAAATTTTCTAGAAATATCGGAGATCAAGTTGGGATTGGCTACGGCGGCAGTATTGATCGCCACCTTATCTGCACCACTTCGAAGCAAACGTGTCGCATCTTCAACGGATCGTATTCCGCCACCAACCGTTAGGGGTACAAATATATCTTTTGCTGAGTCTTCTACAATTTCGCTCAAATTATTGCGACCATATAAACTTGCGACGCAATCTATATAGATGAGTTCGTCTGCACCTTGTTGATAGTATTTATGCGCATACTCCGCCGGTGATCCGATGACTCTTAATCCTTCCAAATGCACACCCTTAATTAAGTTTGTGCCTTTGATATCTAACCTTGCGATAAGGCGAATTTTTCTCATAAAATCTAAATTTTAAGTTTCCCAAACCTTATATTTCAGTTCCCATTCACCACCATTTTTTTGCCACAAATGGTCAGAACGCCAACTATCGATAACAGCAGTAAATTCTTCATCGGTGATAGAACAATATTCCAAAAATTCTTGGTAATGTTTTTTTGGAAATTCACCATCATAACGTTTAACTAGAGCCGCACCTTCTTCTCTAGTTATTTTATGATCTCGAATTTCATGTGCTGTATCCGACGTTGTGCGACCAATTCCAAACTTAATATAGGCGAGATAATAATGATACCCATCTATTCGATCATCTAAACTGGCATACTTAGAATATGTTCCTTCTGAACGTTCCGAATTAGGAGTAAATCCTGTATTTTCTTGACAGTAATAGAAATTTTCTTGTGGATCCCAAAACTTATAATAACCAAGAAAATGAATTTCTGTTTTATTTTTAAGTATTTCTTCGTACTTAGGAGCCATAAAGGGTTTCAAATCATTTGCACTTACACCGTGTTCTGTCCAAAATTCAGGAGGTAATCCGGAAAAATAATGTTTGTCATGATCTTGTATGTCTCGATTCGGTCGAAAGGCATTCTTCATATCTCCGCCATATTCAACCTCACCATTTTCTCCATACATAATTAACGATACATTGTATTTAATCGCCATATGCATTGGAAAATTTGTTTGCCCGTAAATAAAAGGCTGGAAAGGATCACCTAAAAATTTAAATGAAAGGTGCGTAAGTTGACGTGTTACCTTTCCATTTGGAGTCCCAAGAATATTATCAAACCCTGATGCGATGAATGCATCTAAATTTTTTCTTCCAATTTCAGTGGCTTTTAAAGGTGCCCAAGTTACAGTGAGAGGATTCATCCCATATTTATATTTCAACTGATGAGCAACGAATCCGCCATCCTTACCACCGCTACAAGGCACAATCACATCATATTCACCGTTATTTTTTCTAAACCGATTACAAAGTTCAACTAACTCTTGTTCCCTCTGCTTCCAATCAATTTTCGTTCGTTTATATTCTGCAAAATTACAGGCGGAACAAACTCCATGTTCATCAAAAGTAATTCGTGGTCTTTGATTAGATACCGTACATTTTTTACAAAACTTCACCTCTGCTGGAAGATTGTATAATTTAATTAAATCTCGTTTTTCCATATTGATTCTAAATGTTCCCCTCTTGTAAATTCACTCTTTGCAAATCATCTGGCCTACCAACATCAATCCATGGTTCATGCATTGGATAAACAATCGTTCTCAAACCTTCGTCTGATAACCTTGTAAACAAAGTTGGCATATCACAGTGTGATTTAGCTTTTAATCGAGTTAATGCTTCTGGATTTAAAGTGTAAATGCCAGCATTGACATGACTGCGATAAATTGGTTTCTCCTCGAAACCTACAATTTCAACTCCCTTTGTCCTAACGACACCAAACGGATGTTGCCATTCGTGCAAACGAACAGCCATAGAAGCAGTAGCACCATGCCTTATATGAAAATCTAAAAATTCTCCGTAATGAATGTCAGAAAGAACATCTCCATTGGTCACTATAAAAGGAATAGTTGGAAGATCTTGGATTAAACTCAATGCTCCAGCTGTACCAAGAGCCTCCTCCTCGTGTATATATTCAATTTTTACGCCCAGCTTTGAACCATCACCAAAATAATCTTCAATCATATAACCGAGATAATGGACAGCGATTAGAAATCGATGAAATCCTTCCACTTTTGCCCGCTCAATAATATGCTCTAACATTGGTTTGCCTGCCACATTCAATAGTGGTTTCGGACAATTCTCTGTATGTGGCATGAGTCGTTTCCCTCGTCCACCTGCCATAATCAGAAAGATATTATCTCTAAGCGATGGTGCTAAAATTTCATCTAATAAGTAGAGACCAACTACCTCTCTTGCTTCATCCACAATTGGTAATTGATGGATACGATTGGTTTGCATCAGTTGTAAAACCATATCCCGGCTCATTTGTGGTGTCACAACGAGCGAATTTCGAAATATAATTGAATCAACTGGGCTATTTAAATTCAAACCACGCAAAAGCCCTCTCCGAATATCTCCATCAGTGATAGTTCCTAAAAACTTTCCATCAGATGATACAATCAGTGTAATTTGAAGCCCACTATCATCCAAGTTTTTGATCACATCTTGAATGGTAGAGTTTAACGTTAGAATTGTTGTCTGCCAGTGATTTGTCATATGCTTTCTGTCACCGGAAGGTCATAGAATTTTTTTTCTACCAATGAATCGAATTTTATTTTTTTAAGTATCTGGATCATTTTTTCTGTTGCTTGACCGTCTCCATAAGGATTAACAACGAACTTTAACCTATTTTGAAAATCATTCGAATACAATTGCCTAATTCCATCTAATATTGAGTTTTTGGAAGTGGTAACATCAATGATACTTTCTGCTTTTAGTCGCCCACTTTGTCTATTACCAATATTTATAGTTCCCTTTTGGAAAGTTGGCACTTCAAGCAAACCACTTGAAGAATTTCCAACAACCCCATCAACATACCGAATACACGAGAAATAACGTACCTGCCCCAAAGAAGAAAAGGATTTAGCGTTGTTGTGACTTTTAACATAAGATTCAATTAGCGAAATAATTTCTCTACCACCATTGTCAGAATTTGGGTGTGTAAAAATCAAATTTGTCTCTTCTAATTGATCCAAAGCAGCAAGTAATTCTTCAAATTGTTTTGTTGGTGTATGTGTTGAAAGAGTTTCCGGATGATAAGTTACTAATAAATTTTTTTTTCCAAACGAAAACCCGAGTTCTTCTTCAAGTTTTTCTTTAGAGATCGCTGGCAGTTTTGAAATTGAATCTACACCAAGGCCGCCGACTTCAAAAACGAAATTCGCATCTTCTCCCATTTGAACCACTCGGTTCCGGTATTCTTTAGTTGCGGTAAAATGAATTTTAGCCATTTTTGTTATGGAATGTCGTATGGCATCGTCATAGGCCCCGTAGGTAAGTTCGCCGCCGTGGATATGGCAAATTGGTATATTAAAAATAAGTGCACTAGAGGCCGCAGCTAGAATCTCGTAGCGGTCACCAAGCACAATTAAAAGATCAGGTTTCAACTTATCGAAAGTATCCGCAAAACCAAGAAATCCAAGTCCAATCGATTTGGTAACCGAAGATGCAGTATCTGCACTTAATAAAATTTCAAGCTTTTGATCTATTTCAAATCCATCTTTTAGAATTTCCTTATATGTTAGTCCAAACTCTGGCGATAGGTGCATGCCTGTCACAACAACTTGCAACTGAAACTCTGGCTGTCTTTTTATCTCTTTCATTAAGTGAGATAAAAGCCCATACTCAGCACGCGTTCCAGTGACTACACAGATTTTCTTTTTCATATTTCGATTAACTCGTCTTTTTGAAAATCTCGTTTTGCTTTTCTACCGATCACCTCTTCCAAACGCATAGGTGAAATACCGGTTCCAGGTCTTTTTGTTGTTAAATTACTTTTAGATAAAAATTCTCCAAGTTTAATAGGAGATTTTGCAACGATTGATTTTCTTGCTATTGGAATGTTTTTAATTTCACTAACTGTTGGTCGTTTAACTCCATCACCTAATGCCTGCTCAATATTTCTTATTCCATCCACCATAATCTTTAGTTCTCTTGGATCAAGGCTCGCTTTGTGGTCTGGTCCTGGAAGATTCTTATCAATCGTAAAATGTTTTTCTATGACAGTGGCACCCAATGCAACAGCCGCCAAAGCAATCTCAATGCCCGATGTATGATCAGAATAACCAACAGAAACCCCGAAAGCTGCCTTTAATGATGACATTGCTAATAAATTCACATCCGTCACAGGAGTTGGGTATTCCGTATTACAATGTAAGACTGTCAAAAGATTTCTACTCAAACCACTTCGCTCAATAGTTCGAATTGCATCCTCTATTTCACCTAAAGTAGACATTCCAGTCGAAAGAATAATTGGTTTACCCAATCGACCAATTGCCTCTAAATAAGGTAAATTCGTAATTTCTCCTGACGGAATTTTATAACGTTTTAAATCTAACTGAGACAAAAAATCTAAACTTTCTAAATCAAAAGCAGTTGATAAAAATTCAATATCCTTCGCACGACAATGTTCAATTAGTTCCCAATGCGAGGAAGGAGAGATTTCCAGTTTTTTTAACATAGAAAACTGCGATTCGTTTGGATCAGTTGATGCAGATTGGTAATCCGCTTTTACTGCTGATTCCGTAACAAGAGATGCTGCAGTAAATGTTTGAAACTTAACCACATCTACTCCAGCCTCGGAGGCAATATCAATTAGTTTGTGGGCAAGTTTCAAATCACCATTGTGGTTTACGCCTGCTTCAGCGATGACCAGAGTTTTATTTCCAAATTTTTCATTCATACAAATACAATAGAATCGGGAACGTTCTTTAATACTTTTGCGGACATCCCAACAATCACTTTCGAACCGATCAAAAGATTTTCTTTAACAACTGTTCCGCTACCAATAAAACTGCAATCACCTACACGTACTCCACCGTTTAAAATGCACCCTGTAGACACGTGTGAATGATCGCCGATTGTTACTTCATGTTCCAAAATGGCACCCGTATTGATAATACAATTTTCTCCAACGATTACATCGCTATTCAACACAACATTATGAAAAACAACCGTCCCTGCCCCAATTTTGGCAGATTTAGCAACCCGTGCAAATGGCGATACGACAGAAACAAAATGAAAACCAAGCTCCTTTAGCAAATGGAATATACGTTTCCTAGGTTCGTAAGTTTTTATTTGCCCAACTGTAATTAATACATTTTTTGTAATCGATTTTAGTTCTTTCAGATCGTTGTCAGAACCGATGACTTTATATCCGAGAATATCTTTACCCATTTCAGACTCTGAGCCGATTAATCCAATGATTTCATAACGATTCTCTGTTTCAATTACTTCGATACAAGACTTGGTATGTCCACCTGCACCTACTAATAATAAAGGTTCTTGAATCAAATTGATTTACCAACTAATGAAGGACTACTTGGTATATTGATTAATCTTTGTTCTAATGATACCGCAACTGGCATTTCCATCTTTGGAGAATCTTTAAAGGGAGCTAACGTATGCAACAAACGCCAACAAGGTCTTGTCATAATGCCGTTATCATTTGTAACTTGTAAGACAGAATCTCTGGCTGACTTGTATTCTTCAGACAAACGTAATGTTTGCAGCCAATAATTACTTTTACAATGTTCTGGCTCTTCTATTAGCGACACCTGAGACACTGATTTCAGTGAATCCTTATAATTAGAAAATAAAGTTCTTTTTGAATCTAAAAAACTCTGTAACTGTTCTAACTGTGCGCAACCTAAAGCTGCATTAATATTTGGCATTCTATAATTAAAACCAATCTCATCATGAATGTATTCCCAACGATGTGGCAATTTTGCTGTTGTAGTGATATGTTTCGCATGTTTTGCGAGTGTTTCATCCTGCGTGAGAATTGCCCCACCACCTCCGGTGGTAATTGTTTTATTTCCGTTAAAACTCAAAACACCAAACTTTCCGAAAGTTCCAGTGTGTTTTCCGAAATAATAACTACCCAAAGATTCTGCAGCATCTTCCACTAAGGCCATTCGAAAATCTTTGGCCAATTTCAAAATCTCGTCGAGAAGAACAGGGTGACCAAATGTGTGCATTGGAACTATGGCACGAATCACCCTTCCCGTAGATCGATTCATCAATTGCCCATTGCGCTCTTCTGAAATTATGTTTAAATAATCGCGAATCGCATATGGATCTAATCCCAAATGGTTTGGCTCACTCTCGACAAAATGTGGAATGGCTCCACAATAAGTAACAGCATTTGCAGTGGCAACAAATGACAAAGTTGGGATTAGAACTTCGTCTCCAGGCTTTACACCGGAAAGCTTTAATGCAATGTGAAGAGCAGCTGTTCCATTAACGACAGCAACGGCATATTTTGAATTGGTATAGGTTGCCAATTCAGACTCAAAGCGATCAACAAACTTTCCAACTGAAGACACAAAACCCGTGTCCAAACATTCCTTCAGGTAATTCCACTCATTGCCAGAAAACTTTGGTTCATGCAAAATTACCGGAAAATTTCCGACAACGGCTTTGATTGCATCTGTAACAGAATTAGCTACTTCAAAATCACTTAACATAGATTAAATATTATAGATTCCAACTTTATAGGAATTTAAATTATTTTCGTCCAGAAACCAATGTATTGTTTCCAACAAACCTTTTCTTAAACCTTCAATTCCCGCATATTCCGGTTTCCAATTGAGAAGTTCTTTCGCTTTCTCATTCGATGCCCACAGCCTCTCTACTTCACTTTTTTCTGGCCGAAGACGCTGGTCTTCTGATTCAATTTCAACTTCAACCTTCATCAATTCAGCGATGGTCTTTACTGTATCACCGACTGAAATTTCATAATTACTGCCTAAATTAATTACCTGTCCAATACCTTTATCTGATTTTAGGGCCGCTAAAAATCCAGATACCGTATCTTTTACAAAATTAAAATCTCTAGTAGGATGAATCGCACCTAACTTTATTTTATGATTTCCTTTTGCAATTTGTGTAATAATCGTAGGAATGACTGCGCGAGCAGATTGCCTAGGGCCGTAGGTATTGAACGGACGAATGGTTGCAACAGGAGTATCAAATGAATTATAAAATGACATTGCAATTTGATCTGCGCCAATTTTGCTCGCTGAGTAAGGAGATTGGCCTTGTAATGGATGATCTTCGGTAATGGGGACAAAACGTGCTGTCCCATAAACTTCCGAAGTGGATGTATGGATCACTTTTTTAATTCCTAAATCTTTTGCTGCTTGTACGACATTCAAAGTGCCTTTAATATTTGTGTCTACATAGGTATCTGGCGAATGATATGAATATGGAATTGCAATAAGAGCAGCCAAATGTAACACTGCATCGCAGTCTTTCATGGCCGTTCTCACTCCGTATGGATCACGAATGTCTCCAGAAAAAACTTCAAATTTTCCTTTTACATCACTTGCGCAGGAATCCAACCAACCCCATGAGTTAAAAGAATTGTAAAGAACAAAGGCTTTTGTTTCATAACCAGCTCTTACAAGTGCTTCGGTTAAATGAGAACCGATAAAACCATCGGCCCCAGTGATAAGAATTTTTTTCATGAATTGATCCTATTTACTTTCCAAGGTTCTGACAACAACACTCGTCCTGACCAACCAGGAATATAAGAAGAACTCACCAGATTCATCCCTTCTTGATGAATTTGAAAATGAATTCCCTTTCCTGGATTATAAATACCGTGTGGATGCATTTGCGGAACATGCATTGTAACCTGAGCAATGTAACTACCTACAGGCAAGAAGATTCCGGGAATTGTAACACTTGCGGAATACACTCCAGGTTCGTGTTGGTCTCGGAAATCTTCATTGCGATCACCAATGCAACTAAACAAAACAGTCTCCCCATCTTTTAAAATCCTTAAATCAACAACTAAATTTGAAATCCGCCCGGTAACTTTATAGGTTATATTAAATTGAAAAGGTTTATCAAAGGGCTGAAAATTTTCTTTGTCTAAGGTAACAATTCCAAAAGTTAATATTTGATGATTGATGTCTTTTTCAATTGGAAAAGTGATGTTTGATTCTCTAGTCGCATTTTGCATCATTTCTGATTTTAGATCTTCTAGATACAAAGAAATAGCAGAGGAAGTATCGCCGTCAAATTTGACTCTACCATCATCTAACAAAATAGAACGAGTACAAAGTGTACTAATTGCGTCCATACTATGACTCACAAATATAACAAGACGACCCTGGTCTTTACTGACACTATCCATCTTACCTAAACATTTTTTCTGAAAAACGGCATCTCCAACAGCAAGCACTTCATCAACAACCATGATATCTGGTTCCAAATGAGCCGCGACAGCAAATGCCAAACGAACATACATTCCACTAGAATAACGTTTCACTGGTGTATCAATAAACTCTTCAACACCAGAAAAATCTACGATTTCATCAAATTTCCTTAAAATCTCATCCTTTCGCATTCCTAGAATGGCACCGTTTAGAAATACATTTTCTCTACCTGTCAATTCAGGATGGAAACCTGTACCAACTTCAAGTAAACTAGCAATTCGACCGTTGATCCGAATTCGTCCTTCACTTGGACTTGTGATTCTAGATAATATCTTTAAGAGTGTCGATTTACCTGCACCATTGCGTCCGATGATTCCGACTCGTTCTCCTTTTTGAAATTCCAGATTAATATCAGAGAGAGCATGAAAATTATTTCCAACCAGACGATCGTTTTTTTGACCAACCTTTGCATTTGGATCATCGTATCCTCTCCACCTTGCCCATGCCGACTGTATATCCTGAAAGAGAGTGCCATGATTTATAGACCCAAGTTGGTAAGTTTTACTTAAACCTTCAACTGAAATAGCAAACTGGCTCATATCGTATCCATAAAATTCTTTTCGACTTTATTGAAAGTTATCATTCCTAGAAATAAAAATAGGAATGTAACCAACCAGCCTGTACCCCAGTGGTACCACTGGATGGATAAAACACCGAATAAAGAATATCGAAACACTTCAATATTGGAACTAATTGGATTCAACATATACAAATCCAAATATTTTATCGGAACCATTGATACGGGATAAATTACCGGAGACGCATACATCATTAGCGAAATTCCAAAACTCAATGCAAAAACTAAATCTCGATATTTTGTTGTGTAAGAGGACAAAAAAATTCCAAATCCAAGGGCAAATAAACCGACCTGTAAAAAAACGAGTGGAATAAGAACAAAAAAGTTAAAAATAGAATTCCAACTTAGATAAGTATATCCACCTAACGCGAAATAAAAGACTCCGAGTAGTGCCACTTGTAAAAAGAGTTTTAAGTAAGTAATCAATACGGTTGAAATGGGAACGATCATTCTTGGAAAAAATACTTTCCCAAATAAACCAGAATTATTTAAGAAAGTATTTGAAGTTTTATTCAGCGCTTCGGAAAAAAAACTCCACAAAGTAGACGCAGACAAATAAAATAAAAATGGGTGAATCCCATCTGTTGAAATATTAGCAATATTGCTAAAAATTACAGTCATTGTTAAAGAAGTAAAAATAGGTTGAATGATATACCAGAGTGGCCCAAGAATTGTCTGCTTATAAAAAGCAACGAAATCCCTTTTTACCAAAAGCCATAAAAGATCTCGGTATTCATATATACCGACTATATCGATTTTATACCACTTCGATTCGTTTGTTATTTCTATTTCTTTCATCAATCGCTTTATATTACCCTTGAAACCAAAGGCTCTCCATTAAAAAAACGAACCACCTCTTCTGCTGCTTCTCTTTCCATATCTGCCCTACAATCATTAGAACATGAACCCATGTGTTGTGTTAAAATAACATTTTCAAATTCTTTCAAAGCACCAAAATATGGCTCTTCATCAAAAACATCTAACGAAGCTCCAGCTAATCGCTTTGATTTTAAAACTTGGTATAAATCCCCTTCATTAACAATTCCTCCCCTAGCTGTGTTAATTAAAAATGCAGAAGATTTCATTCGGTTTAGGACCTCTAATTGAAACATATTCTTTGTACTTTCTAAAAGAGGAACATGGATTGTAAGAATATCTGAACTTTGAACAAGATCGGAAAGCTCTACTTGTTTAAAGGTTACCTTGCCCCAGTTTTTGCCAAGTTTGGAATTTAGCTTATATAATTCATCAGCCAATTTTTGTAATTCTTCAATATCTTTGCTTTTATCAACTAAATCGCAAACAAGGATTTCCTTGGGAAGAAATCCAATTAAATGAGAAGCGACACGTTTCCCGATTCGACCAAATCCCAAAATACCAATACTAGAGCCACCAAGGCGATTTCCATAAGGCCTTGTCCATAAGCCTCTTCGAATTTCACGATCGGCAAAAGAAACTTGCCTCATTAAATCGACCATCAGGCCAATTGTTAGTTCAGAAACAGCTGGTGATACTGCGTCCGGAGTGTATGCCACTGATATAGATTTTTTCCTGCATAAATCCAAGGGAACACTATCGAGCCCAACACCAACACGAGAAATCAATTGTAATTTGGAAGTTTTTTCTACAAGAGGTGTTAGGTCTTCTGTGCCAGCAATGAGAGCATCAAAGTTTTCAGCATTTTCTAAAACCTCACTTGGTTTCATTTTTCTTTCCAAAGGATTGATCACTACATGATGCCCATTAGAAAGTAGGTGCTCAATTGCTTGTTTATCGGAACGACAAAAGGGATACGTAGAGACAAAAACATTAGCCACTTGATACTTATCCTCTATGTTGCTTTACGAAATCTTCATAAGCACGTTTGATTCCTTCTTTGAGTTCAACCTCATGTTTCCAGCCCATCCGATGTAGTTTAGAAACATCTAACAATTTTCTAGGTGTGCCATCAGGTTTCGTTAAATCAAAGTTTAATTTTCCAGCATAACCAATCACTTCTTGGATTGTTTCTGCCAATTCACGAATGCTCACTTCGATTCCAGATCCAATATTTACATGTTCCCCACCTTTTGGATCACTCGAAACATCATAATTTTCCATCAAAAACAAACAGGCTCTTGCCATGTCCTCTGAGTACAAAAATTCACGAAGAGGTTTTCCTGTTCCCCAGATAACAACTTCGGGAGAATTCTGAACTTTTGCTTCATGTATTCTTCTAATGAGTGCAGGCAAAACATGAGAATTTTCAGGATGATAATTGTCACCAGGTCCATACAGATTGGTTGGCATTACTGAGATGAAGTTTGTGCCATATTGACGGTTATAACTTTGGCACATTACAATTCCTGCAATTTTTGCCACCGAATACGGCTCATTTGTAGGTTCCAACTTACCGTCGAGTAACTGACCTTCATCCATTGGTTGTTTAGCAAACTTAGGATAAATACAAGAGGAACCAAGAAAACACATCTTTTTGGCTCCAAATCGATATGCTGCATCAATTATGTTATTTTGAATTTGCAAATTTGAGAATATAAATTCTGCCGGATAGGTATTGTTAGCATGAATTCCACCGACTTTAGCAGCAGCTAAAAAAACATACTCCGGTTTTTCTGCTTCAAAATAATCTATGACTGCATCTTGGTTTGTTAGGTCAAGTTCGGCATGTGACTTTCCGATTACATTCGTAAATCCAGCCTCTTTCAAAACTTTAACTAAAGCAGAACCAACTAATCCTTTATGGCCTGCAATGTAGATTTTTGCATCTTTCTTCAAGTGAATACTCCATTTAAATTTTTAATTATATAAAACTTAATAAATTCCATTGGTAGCATGAGAATAACCTAACTTTTCTATTTCTGCTTTTAAGGCTTCATATTCTCTTTTCTTTATTTCATAAAAATGTAACGTAAGTTTTGCTTTTTCTTCGATTCCACTTGGAGTAAGTAAATATGTGTAGGCCATCTTGTTTTTATTGTTTCTAAAATTATTCATTTTAATAAGGCCTTTATCAAGAAATGCTTTCAGAATATAATTAACCTTACCCAAGCTAAGTCCCAACACATCAGAGGCATCTCTCTGCGAAAGATGAGGATTCTCAGCTAACAATTGCAATAATTTTAAATGATAATCGCTGTATTGTGACTCGTCTTTCATTGATTTCATTCCCTAAGCTATAATTGATCCTAAAGAATTTAGGACCAGTGAATGGAATTTTAGCGAACTACAGGCATAGCTTCGCCCCCTGAGTCCCATATTTTAACAAAATGTGTTCAGCTTTTGAACAAGGTCAAGTAAAAATGTTCATTCTATGAACGGGAATCATCGGATTTCTGCGAAAATCCGGTAGATGGCTTTGAGCCACAAAATAGAACCGCATACTTCTATATTTTAGATTTAATGGATGTTTTTTGTCCAGAATCCGAATGTCGATTCGTAAACAAACAGGGATAGTTTTGATACAGAGACGAATTTTCTCATTCGAGTGTGAAAGTAAATATCATTAAAAAGACAAAGTGTTACCAAACGGGAACTGAACAAAAATTACAAACCTGGACCAAGAAAAAACAAAACCAAATGCTACGGAATTTAAAAAAGGAACAATTTTATTTGTTCTGCAAGGCCCAACCAACCAATTTGTTTGAAAGCAACTTTATGATCCGTATAAACCAACAGAATCAGTTTCCAAAACCATCCAGATTCCAATTGACTTTTATTGATTTGCTCACGATACCTATCTGAATGAAACCCAAAAAACGCACCCTTGTATATGATTTCCTAATCAAATTAGTGAGTTTGGCAAAAGGCACAGTTTTCCATTCCATAGAAGAAAACTTTTCAGGCGCAGAAGAACATTTAGAATCACCTTATCCCACAGCGTTATTATGCAATCATGTTTCTGAAGCCGACGTTGTTTCACTTTCCATGGTTTATCCAAGACTAAAACCCAAAATCAAAATGATCATTCCGGCAAGGGAGGATATCTTACAACCTGGGTTTTTACAAAAAGAATTTCGTTCGAAGGGAATCTTAAAATGGATTTTTCAATTCATAGATGCAATCCAAATCATCCCCATTTTGTTACGGTATATTGGAGCTGCTCCCATCAAACGTCCGTTCCGTGACAATGCGCGGGCACTGATAAAGTCTGGGGAACTTCGAGACAAAGTTGACAGTGAATGGACAGACCTAGTGGCTCATATCAAAAAGGGAAGAAACCTTTTTATGTTTCCAGAAGGAACCTATAGTCATGATGGTTTTTTAAATCAAGTCAAACGCGGCGCATACTACATCAAATCTAAAATTGATAAACTTCATTTTAACAGTTTCACACTTACCTATGACCACCTTTCTTATCAAAAAACTAAATTGTATATAAAATACGGAAAACCATTTGAAATCCAGAAAGATCTATCTGCAGACCAAGTTGTGAAACTAGTCGCAGAAAAACTCGGAAAAAACTATACAGTGACAATAGGAAACCTAACGTCATTCATCCTTCTGAAATTCGGCAAAGAAACCAATATCAAAAAACACCAGTTGTTAGAACTAATTCTAAAACTTAAAAAACAAATAGAAGATAAATTCCCTGAAATCACAATTGCATCCGAACTAAAAAAGGAAACAATTCAGAACCAACTGGAATCAATTTTTACAAAATTAAAAACATTTAAATTTATTGACTGGGAAGAAGAAACTATCCACACAAGAGAAATTCTTTATCATATTCCCAAATCGATTCACAATTTAAAAAAATCAAATATCGTAATGTATCACAGAAACCAACTCACTGCCCACCTAAACCATATCGAAGATCTGTGGAATGGGATTTTTACGAACCAAGGAGTCACAAATGAAATCACTTAAACCAATTCGAATCGTATTGTTATTTAGTTTCCTTTTTGTAGGTTGTGGAACCATCTCACGCGGCTGTGCGAAGTATTTTGGATATGATGAAGTCTGTGTAGATGGAGTAAAATACATTCAGTTTACTTCTGGAGCGAGTGTAAAATACAACCCAAATGGAACCATTGCCACTTGCCGTTAAACTAAAAATCTAAGTTTTGTGTTTGGTTCTATTTTTGGTCACTTCCCAAAGTAAAATAGAACCGGCGCAGGCTACATTCAGTGAATTGACAACCCCACTCATTGGTATACTCACAATCAAATCACAAAGGGATTGTAAATGAACACTCATCCCTTTGGCTTCATTTCCTAAAATTAAAAACACAGGGCTATTTAAATTGGCTTTTTCCAATGGTTCGGTTCCAAGAGAATCGGAACCAATGACTTGAAGAATTCCTCCAGTTCGATTTTTCTCTTTTTCTAAAAACTTTTCCAACGAAACAACGGATTCTAAAAATACCAACTTGGTATAAAAGATACTACCAAGACTTGCTCTGATGACTTTGGGATCATATACATCAATCGAGTGTCCTAAAACAAAAACAACATCCACAGAGAATGCATCGGCAGAGCGAAGGATTGATCCAAAATTTCCCAAGTCACTTGGCCGATCAAATAGAAGATAAAAAGGATGATTGACCACGGTTAAGTTTTGGAGATTAGTGCTACGAATTTTGGCTGTGACAATGAGCTCTGATGGATTTTCTTTTTCAGAAAGTTCTGAATAAAGATCGGCTGTGACCGCAAATTGTTTCGCCTTCGGGTAATTTTCTAAAACAGAATCTGCCCACTGGGACAATTTCACTCCTTCCCTAAATAGAATTCGAGTGATTTCCCAATGAGCACCAATTAGTTGTTTGATGCACTCGGTTCCCTCAACAAAAACTTCTTTCTCTTGGCTCCTTTTGGAACGATTGGTCCTAAGAGCCAAAAGAATTTGAAATTCTGCATTCCTAACAGAAATTTTGAGAGGCCTACCATTTTGCATAAAACCTAAATGGTTACGGCAAGCCTTGTTCCTTGGTCAATCGCACGTTTGGCGTCAAGCTCCGATGCTAAATCGGCTCCACCAATCAAGTGAACAGAAATCTTTGCATTTTGTAAAGGTTCAAGTAAAGAACGATTGGAATCCTGTCCCGCACAAACAACAACAGTATCACAAGGAATCTTTTTTGTTTCCCCTTTTACCTCGATGACAACTCCATCGGGTTCAATAGATTTATAAGTTACCCCAGAAATTTGTGTTACCTTTCTATCTTCTAAAGATGTTTTATGAATCCAACCAGTAGTTTTACCAAGTGTGGCTCCAAATTTGCTATTGGAACGTTTTAACATCGTAACTTCTCGACCAGAATGAGGTGTGTCTTTTGTGCTCAAACCACCATCCTTTGTGATGTTTTGATTGATTCCCCATTCTTTTAGATAGTTTTCCCGAGAAAATTCATGCCCTGCATCAGTTAACATCAAACTTACATCAAATCCAATTCCACCTGCCCCCATGACAACAGCACGTTTTCCAACAGGTTTTCCCTTAAGAACCACATCCACATAACTAAGAACATTTGGTCCATGAATGCCTGGAATTTCCGGTATTCTTGGAGTGACTCCAGTTGCAAGCACAACTTCATCAAACCCTTGTTTAATGAGATCATCAGCAGAAACAAATGTATTTAACTTTAAATTAACACCATGTTTTTTCACCATTTCACCAAAATAACGAATGGTTTCTTTAAACTCTTCTTTTCCAGGGATCCGACGAGCAATGTTTAATTGTCCACCTAGTTCTCCGTGAGCATCAAACAAAGTAACAGAATGTCCTCTTTCGGCAAGCGCTGTTGAACAAGCCATCCCACCGGGACCTGCTCCCACCACTGCTACCTTTTTTGGTTTGGATGTTTTTTCAATGATTAGTTCTGTTTCATGGCAAGCTCTTGGGTTCACCAAACAACTGCATATTTTTCCCTGAAAGATATGATCAAGACATGCCTGGTTACAAGCAATACAAGTATTGATTTCCGCAGCTTTTCCCGCAGCTGCTTTGTTTACAAAAAAAGAATCCGCAAGGAAAGGCCGCGCCATAGAAACCAAATCAGCATCTCCAGCTGCAAGAACAGACTCAGCAATGTCAGGAGTATTAATTCGGTTCGATGTCACAAGAGGAATGTTTACATGCCCTTTGACCTTTGCTGTGACCCAAGTGAATGCTGCTCTTGGAACCATCATAGCAATCGTTGGAATTCTTGCTTCGTGCCAACCAATCCCTGTGTTAATGATAGTGGCCCCAGCCTTTTCAATTTCTTTTGCAAGAATCAATACTTCATCAATATTTCCGCCATCTTCTACAAGATCCAACATAGACAAACGATAGATGATAATAAAATCAGCTCCCACTCGTTTGCGTACTGCCTTAATGATTTCTATTGGAAATTTAATTCGGTTTTCAAAACTTCCACCCCAGGCATCGGTTCTGTTGTTTGTACGTTTGGCAATGAACTGGTTAATGAGATAACCTTCACTACCCATAATTTCGACTCCATCATAACCTGCTAACTTCGCGAGTTCCGAACAACGTGCAAAGTCCTCAATGGTCTGATAAATTTCCTCTTCTGTTAGAGGATGAGGTTTGAACATATTGATTGGAGCTCTAAGGTTGGAAGCACCTACAATTTTGTCATGGTATCCATAACGACCGGTATGAAGGATTTGCATGGCAATTTTTCCACCTTCTTTGTGCACTGCTTCGGTCACCACACGATGGTGTTTGGCTTCTTCTTCTGTGTCCATCACACCGCCACCACGGGATACACGTCCTGCTTCGTTGGGAGCAATTCCTCCTGTGACGATCAGGGCCACTCCACCCTTCGCACGTTCACCGTAAAATGCGGCCATCCGTTCATATCCATTCGGCGCTTCCTCAAGACCGGTGTGCATGGAACCCATAATGGTTCTATTTCGTAATGTGGTGAATCCAAGAGACAAGGGGGACAAAAGATTGGGATAAGATGTCATAAGCTACAAAAATAGAAAATGAGAGATTTTGGCAAGATTTACTTGCAATTCAATTAAGAACAGGTATAACAATCACCTGTGGAAATTGTGACTGAGAATAAAAATACAAAAAGTGCCATTCTTTTTGTAGATGATGAATCTATAATATTAATGAGTATGAAATCACAAGTGAAACAACATTTTGGTGAACAATTTAAATACCTAACTGCCGACAGTGCAATAGAAGCTTGGGATTTGCTTCAAGAATTAGAAGAAGAAGGAAAGTCTGTTTCTGTAATCATTACTGATTGGTCCATGCCAGGAATGAATGGAGATGAATTTTTAAGAAAAGTACATAAATCCTATCCCAATATAGAAAAAGTTATCATTACTGGATTTGCTGATCAAAAATCTGTTGATAATTTAAATTCGGAAATTGGACCCATTGCTTGTTTGAAAAAACCTTGGGATGAAGAAGAACTCATCTCCACAATCTCACAAGCCATTCATGACTGACTTTGTTTTGGAAGATAAATATTAAATATTGTTTCGCCGGGAACAGATGAAAGATCGATTCGTCCTCCATGCCTGTTGACAATTTTATTGACTATATCAAGCCCAAGTCCACTCCCTTCTCCCGGTGCTTTGGTAGTAAAAAATGGTTCAAAAATTTTTCCTTGGATCTCCTTTGGAATACCCGGACCCGAATCCTTTAAGGAAACCAAAATATCTTCTCCATGATCTTTGACTGAGATCTCCAAATTTCCAACAAAAGACATAGCTTGTAGTGAGTTATAAATTAAATTTGTCCAAACATGCAATAAATCATCAGGATAACACTCGATTGGTGCCACTGACTCATAATCTTTTTTTAAGTTGATCCCACGTTTTAATTGATTTTGGTAAATCGTAAGAACAGTTTCTATCGTTTCAGGGATGGATGCTTTATTTTTTTTACCATTCACATCAAACCTAGAAAAATTCTTAAGGGCATACATAATTTTAGAAATTCTGTCAACAGCCAATTGGATGGAACGAGTGTTCCTTCGGAATTGGATTTCTAATGATAAATAATCTATAAAAACTTTGATATAATGAGATTTGAATAAAGGCAAATAACTTGGATCAATTTCACCAATACCTAATTCCACCCAAACTTCGGCAAATTCTTCTGCACAACCTAAATCAAATCCATAAGCCAAAAACACTTCTTTGTTTTTCTTTTTTCTTAGTCGTTCTTCTTTCCCAGTATAAAATTCGATTGGTTGGTCTAAGTTTGCTAAGATTGTTTTAACTATTTTTTGCTCCGGTATCGGTACAGAAAGTATAGCTTCACGAAATAGTTGTGAAGCCAATCCATACCGTTTTTGCCAATCCAACATATTCTGGTTCGAAGCTTTGACAGCTCCAATGGGATTATTGATTTCGTGAGCTATCCCTGCAATTAATTGGCCGAGGGCTGCTAACTTTTCTGATTGGATCAATTGGTCCTGTGTCCGTTTTAGATTTTCAAGGGCCAATTCCAACTCTAACTTCTGTTTTTCGATCAGTTTGTTTTTATCTCTTATCTCAGAATTGATAAGGCGTAATTCTTCTACTTCTTTCAACGGACTTAAATCAAAAATACTATAAGCTATTGAGTTTGTTTCTTTATATGAAAAACGTTTTACCGAAACTAATGCAGGAAATAAATCTCCATTACTTTTTTTGCATATAATTTCTAAAGGGTCTGATTTGTTGGTGGAAATTGTATTTCGAATTTTTCTAAGTGATTCAGTTGTTAAAAGGTTTCGCACCTTCAAATAGGGAACTTCCGCTAGGTCAAACCCAAACAAACGTTGAAATGCAGAATTAGAATCTTTTACATTCAATCCATTTTCATCAAAAATCAAAAATGCTTCTGTTGAAAATTGATAAAACGTTTCAAACCTTTCATCCGATTTACGAAGGGCTTCTTCACTGAGTTTAATCTCCGTAATATCTAAAACTGTTCCTTGTAAAATGGTAGCTTTACCTTCTTTATTTCGAGTTAGTTTGCCTATCGCTTCAATCCAATGAATTTTTCCATCAGGATGATTGATTCGGTTCCGGATTCGGTATGCAGAACGATTTTGGTCTTCCATTAAGAGTGTTGTTTCTTTTGATAATAACTCTAAGTCATCCTTGAATGTAAGTTCTAAAAATTTTTCAACAGTTACGTCAAAGTTTTCACCAGGAAATCCATAAATACTGTAGGTTTGCGGAGACCAATAAATCGTCCTTGCCTCAATATCCCAACTCCAGATTCCCATTTTTGCTGCATCAAGAGCCATCACCAACCGAGATTCCGATTCCTTAAGAGCAATGTTTGCTTCCTTTTGTTTGGTTCTGTTAATCATTGCACCAAACATTCGATAGGCTTCTCCTTCTCGATTATAAAGGAAAATACCATTATCTTCAATGTAAATATAAACGCCAGATTTGACTCGGTATCTGTATTCTATTGTAAATTTTTGACGGTTCGTCAACGAATCCTCAAATGCTTGGAGAGTCTCTTCTCGATCATCCGGATGGATCGCATCTGCCCATTCTTCATAACCTACTTTTTGGTATTCTTCTGTTGAATAACCAGTGATTTCTTGAATCGCGCCTCCCCAATGATTTTCTCCTGTTTTGATATCCAAATCATAAACCATACTTAACGAAAGTTCGGTGATAGTTCGATATTTGATTTCATTGTATTCTAAAGCTTTTTGTTTTAGAACATTTTCTGTGATGTCTGTAATGAGAAATACTAGGAAAGTAAGTTCCCCATTTTTATCGAAAACGGGAGAACCATTGATCGAAAGATATTTTTTGTTTCCAAAAGTATCCTCAATTGAATGTCGAATGTCTGTGACTGGTTTTTTAGTATTTAAAAGAATGGTGAAAGGTTGGTCTTCTTCTCGCCAAGGTCCACCATCCAAAGAAGAATTTTTCCATTCGGGGGCATCATAGGTTCTGGCTAAAATATCATTGAGTTTGATTCCAAGAACAGACTCGGATGCAGGGTTTGCATACCGAATCTGTCCCAATGGATTGAGTACCATCATCGCTGTGGAACTGACATTCATTATGGTTGTCAAAAGTTCAGCTTCGACAAACTTTTCATCAGCAGAAAGACTACGTTCTACCGGTTTCCCTATTTCCTTTGCGTCTCCCTTTCCAATCGTAGAATCCACTTCCCAATAGACTTATTTTTTTAAAGAATCCAATTTAGAGGCTTCGATTTTTTGGTAAATTGGCAGAATGAAAAACAAAAACCGGTCCAAAACCTGGATGAATCGAAAAAGAAGAGATGGATAAACCTCTTTTGCATTGGATTCAATCCCTCTCACTACTTTCTTTGCAACAGTCTCAGGTGACTGGCTTGGGAAAGGAACTGGTACTTTTTTCCCCGCTGCATCAAAGAACTGCGTTCTTGTTGCAATCGGATACACCACCATCACTCGGTTTCCTGGTTTCAATTCAAATCGGAACGCATCGATAAACGAACGAACCGCAGCTTTTGTGGAGGAATAAAGAGCATAACCTGGCAATGCCAAATGGCTCATAGCCGATGCAGTGACAATGAACAAAAATGGTTCTTTTCTTGTATGATTAAGTGTGATTAAACAATACAAAGGCGAAAACACATTTGTAGAATAGATCCTGTCAATTCGATCCCAATCAGGATTAGGGATCACTTCGTAGTAAGCAAAACCAGCATTTGCATAAAAAATATCGATCCCACCAAGTTTTTTATCTGCGTCTTTCACTAATTTATCCAAATTTTCTTTTTTGGATACGTCGCATTTATAAGGAATTACGTTTGGATGGATGAGAATGTTCTTTTCATTTAAGTCGCAGGCAAGAACCTTAACCCCTTCATACTTTAACACTTGCAACATGGTCTCTTTTCCGATTCCGGAACCTGCGCCGGTAATCACAATTCTTTTGTTTTTTAGTTCCATGTGCGAAACCTAAATCAAAGAGATTTTGAATAAAGTTCTTTTTAATAAGACATCTAACTTTTTTTGGAACCATTCCATAAAATATCTTTACTGTGTTTTTTTGAACCTTAGTCTTTGTTTCCCTGAGGAATCCATATGAGCAGCATTTTTGATCGTATTTTCAAATTCTTCTATAAATATATTTCCTATAGCTTTGCCATTGTCTTTTTTTCTCTCCAAGGTGCCTTTTTCGGAGCCTTTTACGCCTATTTTTTTGGATCAGCCCTTATCCCCGAATTCACTGCCGAAAATCATCCTGAGGTCGTTTTGGTATTTCTCGTCACCACTGCTCTCGCTGCTGTAGGACATAGTATCGAGTTTGGAATCTTGTCCCCTATAGGTTATTTGGGTCTTCGTTCGGATACTAAAAAACTCAATGCAAATCTAAAACCTAACGAAACCATTCGGCATAAAGATATTTTAGAATTGGAGAATCTTTTAAATTCTATTATAGATTTTCCAAAAGAAAATATGTATGCGGCTTTGCGTTATGCATCTTTTGTTTTTATCTCTGTATCCATCACATATGTTCTCTACCATTATCCACTCTATGAATTGGCTCTGATTTTGATTGGTTGGCTTGCTGCCGTTTTTGTTTACGGTGGATTTTCTTATATCATCTCCGATTATTTTACCGGTGCAAAACGAGTGGAGATTAAAAAAATACTTTCTTATCGAGATATCACTATTCACAAAAATCATGGGATCATGAGTTTAAAAGGAAAGTTTATTTTTTTACTCATCCTTATTTTACTTTCGTTAACTATACTTGCGGTTTTTATATCTTTTGAAAATGCAAGTTTAATCAAAATTTCAGCCTTCATTACCATGACTTTTTTTGAAGCTGTGATTCTTATCTTTATGTTTTTCCAATCCATCAACTTAACTTTGGAACAAATCAACGAATCGGCAAATAGTTTGGCAAGTGGTGGAAGGGGGGCACTACCCATCCTTTCCATAGACAAAGAATTCATCCGATTTGCGGAGAACTTTGAAAAAGCCACTAGAGAAGTAGGAAGGATACGAGAAAACTTAACGGAATTAGTCGAAGCAAAAACATCTGAACTTCGCAACAGTTTAGAAACTGTTGAAACTTTAAAAAAACAACAAGATGGAGATTATTTCCTTACTTCCCTACTTATCAAACCACTCAGTTTAAACAAAACTCTTGGTTCCAATGTCAAAACTGATTTTTTAATCAAACAAAAGAAAACCTTCACTTTCCATGGGCGAGAAAACGAAATCGGTGGTGACATTTGTATCACAAGAACCGTTCCCTTACGAGGGAAAGATTATACATTTTTTCTGAATGCGGATGCCATGGGAAAATCTTTGCAGGGAGCCGGCGGAGTCCTTGTTCTCGGTGCTGCAGTCCAATCCATTTTAGAAAGGTCCTTGGCCGTCCAATCAGTCAAAACACTTTATGCAGAGCGATGGATTAAAAATGCTTACCAAGAACTCCACCATATATTTGAAAGTTTCGATTGTTCGATGTTAGTTTCTATGGTGATGGGTCTAATAGACGATGAAACAGGACTAGTTTATTATCTGAACGCTGAACATCCTTGGTCAGTGTTATTTCGTAATCAAAAGGCGGAATTTATAAAAAACAACTCAGAACTTAGAAAACTGGGAACTCCGGTCAAAGAAAACTCATTAGAAATATCCACCTTACAACTGCAACCTGGTGATGTTATGATTCTAGGTTCTGACGGTCGGGATGATATCGAATTTGATACCCAGGCAGAATTTAGAAAAATCAACCATGACGAAGAACTTTTTTTGCATCACGTAGAAAAAGGAAATGGAAACTTAAAACCGATTTACCAATCCATTTTAGAAATGGGGGAACTGACTGATGACTTAAGTTTAATGCGAATATCTTTTAAAGAACACCAAACCCTTCCCCCAAGATCTATTAGGAAAGAATCTTATGATCTGATGCGCAAAGCAAGGGCCCATATCAAAGAAAACCAATTGGACCAAGCAAAAGAAAATTTAATAGAAGCAAACAAAATCAATCCAGAAAACCAAGAAATCACAAGAGCACTCATTCGCCTTTTGGTTCGAATGAAAGAATACAAACTAGCTGCAGAAAAATGTAATTCCTATATCGAGGAATATCCAGGAGACACTGATCTAATATATTTAGCATCGTTTACTTACAAACAAACGAAAGAATATGGTAAGGCTATTGATATGGGAGAAAGGATTCGATTACGTAACCCTGGCCATCTATCGAATCTTTTACGGCTCGTCCAACTTTACCTTTTGGTAGGCAACTTGCCCAAGGCCGAAAAAACATTAGGCCTCACTACATTCCTTACTGCTGACTCCAAAAGAGTAGAAAGTTTGAGAATGGAAATTGAGGGTTTTCGGCAGAAAATTGTTGATTAAATTAAATCGATGTTAGAGGGTCAGTCATCTCATTCGTAAAACGAATTCATGTATCATAACCAGTTACGAAATTTATGTTTTTTCATTTCTATTTCTATGTCATTTTCGTGCCAGAATACAGACTTCGAAAATGTCTGCGATCCAAAATCCAAAGGTTATTTGGATAGTCTTGTCATTCGTTTTATCAATTTTGATGAAACTCCCCATTGTGGGGTCGTTTTAAAAGTCCTTCCACCCACCTATTTGGTTTGTCCAGCACTCATCCCCAAACCAAATGGCAGTTTCTTTTTAGAAAGCTTTGAAACTGATGGAAATCGTTTGAGTTTTTCATCAAACCCCGCCTTGCCCAATGGAATTTCTTTTTCCTTATTTTCAAATTCTCTCCAAGGAATTTATTCAGGATGGAAAGCAAATAGACAATCCTTCACCATCACTGCAACCAATCCCAAAGGGAGTGCAAGTTGTACATACAACCCAGCTTGGATGGGAAAACTCCCATCAAAAACCAACGTTACAACCTGTTATGACGGTTCCGGTAATATCGATCCCACCTGCACTGCCATTCCAGGTCAAGATGGGCAATTCCAAAAAGGTTTAGTTAAAAACTTTGTAGGCCCAAGTTTTATCGCGACGGATCAAATCACAATCGACTTTAGCACAGGCCTTGTATGGACCAGTTGCCAAATCGGAAAAGCGGGTGCAGGCTGTCCTAGCGTTAGTGCAACTACCTTTGATCTTACATCAGCCCAAACAGAATGCGCTAATCTCAATATAGGTTCTGGCTATGCGAATCGAACAGATTGGAGAGTTCCCGAAATAGATGAATACCTTAGTACCTTTGATTACACATTAGCAAATCCTTCCATTGACCAGGTTTATTTTCCTGCAACTGATAGTTTTAACTTCAAAACCAATACAAACTATTCCAGTGGCTCAAGCGCATTTTACCCAACATTTATTGAGTCATCCATCGGTGCGGGGAATTATACAGATGCACATCATTTACGTTGTGTTTCCAATTACATTCCACCCAAGAACAAACGACTTCAAAACAACAATGATGGAACAGTTCTTGACCTCGACACATCACTTGTATGGCAAAAGTGTACAGCGGGACAAACAAACCTAACCACTTGTACCGGAGGAACAGACCTAATCACTGATTGGATAGGTTCCATTAATTATTGCCAAAGCCTAAATCTAGCCGGAAAAATTTGGCGCCTTCCCAATGTAACGGAGCTAAGAAGTCTTCTCGATTTTTATACAAATAATGGTGTACCTGGTTTTGATTTGACCTACTTTCCAAATACTGCTTCCTCAAGCTACTGGACATCAACTACCGGTCCGCTACCTTCATCACCAAAAACAAATGCATATGTTGTCGAATTTGGAACTTCCAGCGGTGGTCCAGGTGCCAAATCAAACAATACCACCAATCGCACTCGTTGTGTTTCGGATTTTTAAGGTTTGGCGAAATAAATCCAAAATTGAAAAGTAGAATTTATAATTACAAATGTTGCTTCGATTTCCCTATTCTATCCTCCTTTTAGTTTTTCTCTTAGAATGTACCACCATTGGTTTTCATGAAAAAAAAATCAGGGAAGGTATGAACTTTGGCGAAGAAAGCCAGTTCAGAGTTTGCCTCATTACAGAACCAGACATCACCAAAGAAGAAATCTCCAATTTATTTACAGCTTGGAATGAAGAACTTTCATTGTATCAACTCAAAGCCTTACCTGTGGAATTAGAAGTGATGGAGAGACCAGGCTTTTGGGGCACAGACATTCTGGGTTATTTAATGGAACGCCAACTAACAAACGATTGTGACAGGCTCCTCTATTTAAAAGGAAGGACTTGGGGTGACATTACTTTTGAAGTTTTGACTTTGGGAATTTTTGTAGGAGTAGGATTGAAATTAGAAGTTCAAGGTGCAGTGGAAGGCCAATCCAATACGAGAGGTTATATCAAAGCAAAATACATTTCCACCATACAGTTGTTATTTACTAGTCCCAAATCCACTCTCATCCATGAAGGATACCATTTACTCGGTTGTGGCCATCAACTTTTTATGAAAGAATGTTACGAAAAAATTCGTGATGTAAAACTACTGCTTACTGACCCCAACCGAGACCCCAATTTTTTTCCGAACCTAACTTCTACCGGAAAAAAAATCCTCTCTCGCAAACAGATTTTAACCCAATCAAAAATGGACTGATCTTGGATTCATCTAGCTTACCTTGGGATTCCTCCTTAATGCAGTTAGACCTTTCTGACTTGCTCGATAAAGCAGAGTTACAATAGTATGTTCTGAGAAACAATTTATGAACCGTTCCTTTCTGCCGTTTCTTGCCCTTTCCTTTCTTTTCGCATGTGCCGAACCAAAGGCAGACAATCTTTGCGATGCAGACGATAACTTTTTTCTACCGAATATTCTCTACAGGCTGATCGTAAAAGACAAAAGTAACCAGTGTGGTTATAGAGTGTTTCCCAAACTACCTGCATGCCAATTGGAATACGAAGAAACCCATCTAGCAGAAAATTGGCCTCAAGTCAAAGCGGAGATGGAAACTCAATTTTCCCTTGGTTCCTTTGGCCCAGAAACCCTATTCCAATATAGACCAGAAACAGTAGCGTTTGTTACTGGAAATGGTACGACTGCGTTTCAAGGTGCACTCAATGCTCCCAATGGAGAGGTTTACTTTCTCCCATATGATTCTAATATGTTTTTATCAATCAATCCGTTTTCTAAAACTTATACGAATGCGGGAACATCAGCCGGTGGTGTGGAGTTTATAGGGGGATCTCTCGGACCATCCGGAAAAATTTATTTAGCTCCCCATGTTTCCAGTTCTTTTCTTTCATTAGATACGACAAATAACAACCTAAAGATGACGATTGGTAACCAAACCATGGTTAGTGCTGCATATAACGGAGCTATCTATGCGCCGAATGGAAAGATCTACTATGTTCCGAGTTCAGAAACAATCATTCGTTATTACGATACAAATACTGGCAAAATTGGATCGGTGGCAACACCAACCTCGGGAGGATTTTCTTCTGCGGTTCTTACGCCCGAAGGAAAAATTTATTTTATCCCTTTTACCTCAACCACCATGTACATTTTAGATATTCAGAATGATTCTGTAACCCCCCACCCTTATGTGTTTCCGGGAAGTAATGCTTATATTTCTGGCGTCTTAACTCCCAATGGAAGAATTTATATGATTCCCTATAATACAATCCCCCTCATATATTTGGAAACAGACTCTGGGAAAATTGTCACTGTTTCCAATATTCCTGGAGCGTCAGGATCCAATTTGTTTAATGGAGCAGTGCTTGCTCCCAACGGAAAAATCTACCCTGTCCCTAGTGACAATTATTCAAACTTTATCTCCATCAACACCCTGGACCATACAATCTCTACACTCTTTCCAAAACCTGGATCATCCTACCGCGGGGGAGCTATTGGGCCCAATGGAGAAATTTATTTAGCACCTCATGGAGCCAATCGTTTTGATGTGATCTTTACCAATTCCATAGGAAAGTTCTGCAATTCCCTAAGGCTTTCCCCATACTGGAACAAATTATAAGAAGCTAAGAACCAAGGATTTCCGTCTTCTTTTCGTCTGATGTTCTACGGTCTTCTGTATCGAAGCCATAAGAACAAACGATGGAACCATTCAACCAAACTGATCCCACCTCCTTTGTTCTGTTTGCTGACAGTTTACCTTTGGGAGTATTTCTATTCGAATCTCCGACAGAACTATTATCATTAGAAAGTAAATTGCTTTATGCAAATCCGCAGGCAAAAACTCTTTTACATTGGGAAACAGAGGCAAGCGGACCGCCTAACCTAAAGGAAATTTTTTTTCCATTCGGGAACGATATTTTTTTGGCAGAAACTCTTTTATCCTTACAACAGGAGAAATCCAATTCTATTTATTTGGATGCAGAGAATCCGAAAAACGAAACTTCAAAATCTCAAAAGATATACTCCTTGCGAGCACAACAAATTTCGAACCATATGTTTTATATTCTTTTAGAAGACACCACAAAACAAAAGATAAATGGTATATCGATTCATCAAAAGGAATCTCAACTAAAACACGTAATCAAAACAATGATCAATGGTGTCGTTGTGGTAAACGTGCAAGGGCAAATTATTTATGCAAACGATAGTGCTGCCAAAATTCTCTCTTTAGAAATTGACCAAATTCAAAACAAATACTTTGCCTCAAAAGAATGGAAACAAATCCGTGCAGATGGAACTCCCTTTCCAGAAGAGGAACTACCATTATCCATTGCCTTAAAAAGACAAAAAACCGTTTATCATCAAGAACATGGGATTATTGCCGAAGGAGAAACCATCAAATGGTTAAACATCAATGCAACTCCAATTTATGATGCAGAAGGTAAACTAGAAGGTGCGACTGCAAGTTTTCTTGACATTACTGAGCTAAAAAACACCCAAAACACAATTGAATTAAAAAACAAAAAATTAAAAGCGATTCTCGATGCCATCGAGCGATCCGCTATAGTGAGTATTGCTGATACCAAAGGTGTCATCCTTAGGGCAAACCAAAAGTTTATCAAAATTTCCGGATACTCCGAAAAAGAATTGTTAGGTTCTGACCACAGGAAACTCAATTCAAAATTTCATCCAAAAGATTTTTGGGAAAAAATGTGGAAGGACATTCTGTCAGGCCAACCTTGGGAAGGAATCATTCGAAACCAATCTAAACACGGAAATTTTTTCTGGTTACAAACGTACATCCATCCGCTTTATGATTCCAATGAAAAAATAGAATCCTTTTTATCCATTCGATTTGATATCACTGAAGAAGTGGAAGCCTTAGAAAACACCAACAGGATGCTTCATTTTACTGGAATCCAAAACAGTCGTCTCCAAAATTTTGCATATATAGTTTCCCATAATATCCGACAACACTCTTCTAACTTTACATCCCTAATTGATCTCCTCGAAGAAAACCCAAGCGAAGAAGAAAGAAAAAACATTGTGAACATGTTGCACGCATCTTCAGAAAAACTAAACGAAACAATTACACATTTAAATGATATCATATCCATCAATCAGATGTTAAATAAACCCATGGAAACATGTACGATTGAAGAGGAAGTTCAAAAAACATTGAATATACTCAAGGGTTCAATCGAATCTAGAAACATTCAAATATCTGTGGAAATCGAAGAAAATTTAGAACTAACGATCATTCCTGCGTATTTAGAAAGTATTCTCCTCAATTTGGTCTCCAATGCAATTAAGTATGTAAGATTAAAAGACGGTGCTTTCATTCGCATTTATGCAAAAAAGATAGATGGACAGGTACATCTGCGAGTGGAAGACAATGGGCTTGGAATCAATTTAGAAAAACACGGAAATAAGATTTTTGGTATGTTTAAGACCTTCCATAAAAATGAAGATGCTCGTGGAATAGGACTTTTTATCACCAAATCCCAAGTAGAAGTTCTTGGAGGAACCATATCCGTAGAGAGTGAGGAAGGAAAAGGGTCTACGTTCACCGTGTCAATCCCAGAGAATCCAAACAAAGCCATCCATATTTAATTGGAACTGCTGAATCTCTAAACAACTAGGAAACTTCCTTCAAACTAAAGTTTGTATCAATAGAACCTAGCATTCTGTCTTGACAATCTCACCCGACACACGAGCCTTACCCTAGTGATCCGTCGGCAAGACCCTCGGACGTACCAATGACATAAGGAAATCCATGAAAGTCCACGAATACCAGGCCAAAGAAATCCTACGTAGACACAATGCCAACGTTCCCTTCGGAAAGGTCATCGACACAGTCGGTGATTTCGAAAAGGCATACAGCGAAGTTGTCCAAAAATCACCCGTAGTGGTGGTGAAAGCCCAAATCCACGCTGGTGGACGAGGAAAAGGTGGCGGTGTCAAGGTTGCCAAAACCAAAGAAGACGCCAAAGCTGCTGCTGAGAGAATTCTCGGGATGCAACTCATCACCCCTCAAACCGGTGAAGAAGGAAAAAAAGTTCTAAAAATCTATTTGGAACAAGGTCTTGAAATCGCAAAGGAATACTACCTTTCCATCCTACTTGATCGTGCTTTCCGCAAAACCATCATTATGGCTTCTACCGAAGGTGGAATGGAAATCGAAGAAGTTGCAGAAACTCATCCAGAAAAAATCATCAAAATCCAAATTGATCCAGGTATTGGAATCCAAGGTTCGCAAATTCGGGAACTCGCATTTGCTCTAGGAATCCCAGCGGAGGCGCAAAAGTCCTTCACTGCACTTGTAAACTCTGTTTACAACGCATACATCAAAGAAGATGCAGCACTATTGGAAATCAACCCTCTCATCCTAACAAAACAAAATGAAATCGTTGCAGGTGACTGCAAGATGGACTTGGATGAAAACGCACTCTATCGCCACCCTGAAAACGAAGCTCTTCGAGATATCTCTGAAGAAGATCCGTATGAAGTAAAAGCAAAAGAATACAACCTCAACTACGTAAAGTTAGATGGTAACATTGGTTGTATGGTGAATGGTGCCGGTCTTGCGATGGCAACTATGGATATCGTGAAGTTAGCTGGTGCAGAACCTGCAAACTTTTTGGACGTCGGAGGCGGAGCAAACCCTACTACGGTAGAAAACGGTTTTAGACTCATCCTTTCTGATCCAAACGTAAAAGGAATCTTTGTAAACGTATTCGGTGGTATCGTTCGTTGTGACCGTGTGGCTGTCGGAATTATCGAAGCTACGAAAAAGGTAAACGTATCGGTTCCAGTAGTGGTTCGATTGAAAGGAACCAATGCGGAAGAAGGAAAAAAAATCCTGAACGAATCCGGTATGAACATTGTGGGAGTGGAAGGACTCCGTGACGCGGCAGACAAAATCGTCTCCCTAATCAAAAAATAGGAACTATAAAACATGACTGTATTAGTTGACGCAAACACAAGAGTAGTCGTCCAAGGGATCACCGGTAAGGAAGGATCCTTTCATGCGACTCAAATGTTAGAATATGGTACAAAAGTAGTTGCTGGTGTAACTCCTGGTAAAGGTGGACAAACTTGGACTTCTGAAACTGGAAAAACTGCTCCTGTTCGTAATACCATCAAAGAAGCAATGATCCAAGACGGTGCGAATGCTGCGATTATCTTCGTTCCACCTCCATTCGCAGCAGATGCGATTTTGGAAGGAATCTTTGCTGAGATCCCACTCGTAGTGTGTATCACAGAAGGAATCCCTACTCACGATATGCTCAAAGTATATAGTGTTCTTCGTAATTCCAAAACCAAACTGGTAGGACCAAACTGTCCTGGGGTCATCAATCCTTTCCACAAAGTAAAAATGGGAATTATGCCAGGTTTCATCCACACTCCAGGGAAGATCGGGATTGTTTCTCGTTCTGGAACTTTGACTTATGAATCCGTTGCTTCCTTAACAGCGGCAGGCCTTGGCCAATCCACTTGTATCGGTATCGGGGGAGACCCAGTTCCTGGGATGAACCACGTAGAAGCGGTTCGCCTCTTAAACGAAGATCCAGATACTGAAGGAATCGTAATGATCGGTGAGATTGGTGGAACTTCGGAAGAAGAAGCTGCCGCTTACATCAAAGCGCATGTGAAAAAACCAGTGGTTGGTTTTATTGCAGGCCAAACGGCACCTCCAGGAAAACGTATGGGCCATGCCGGTGCGATCATTTCTGGTGGAATGGGAACTGCCACTTCTAAAATAGCTGCGATGCAAGACGCTGGTGTCAGCATCTGTGCGCACATTGGCGAAGTTGGCGATAAAATGAAGGCAGCCCTTAAAAAATAAGGGCTTTTGGATAAAAAAAACAGCTATTCAAGGGGAATGAGGAGTCTGAATTAACAGTATGGAACAACGTTCATGGGTTTCAAGTACATTGATTCTCCTCGTTTCCGTAAGCCTATTGGCTGCGGAATCTGGAGATAAGGGATTTACACTTAGTTTACAAGACGCAGTCAAGTATGCCATTGAAAACAACCGCGAGGTCATGCAGGCCCGTTTGGAATTAGCCAAAGCTGATTCAAACCTAATGAAGTTTGAAGGAAAGTATTCTTGGCGTGCACTTTCCAAAGCAGAATTGGATCAAAAACAATTTCCGTTTAACCAAAACAATATCTTTACGGGAACAAAAACCCAAACCAATACTTATAGTGCTGGTTTAGAAAAACTCTTCACTACGGGAACTTATTTTAAAATAGAAGCTAAATCGCAACGATTTGACTCGAACGCATTTGAAGATCCGAATAAAACTCCATCTGGATTTGGCGCTCTTGGCCTTCCTCCATTATATACAGATACCCTGTCGGTTACCATTGCTCAAGATTTGTTAAAAAATGCCTTTGGTGCCAATGAGAGGAATTCGGAAAAAATCCTCGAAAACCAAACGGAGATTATGCGAGAACAAATGGAAGACCAAGTGGCAAGCAAAGTCGTCGCCACTCTCGTTGACTATTGGAATTTTTCTGTGAAAGATTCAGGATACCAAACTTTCGAACAACTATTAAAAAATACTAAGAATGTCAGAGACTTAACCATTCGAAAACAAGGCCTTGGACTTTCAGAGAGTTTTGAAGTAAACCAATGGAATGCCCTCCTCTCTCAAGTGGAAGGACAGATGGCACAGGCCGCTGCAGAAAAAGAAGAAGCAAGGCGAAAACTCATTCGTTCCTTAAATCTTCCTGAAGAAACAGTGTTCCAAAAAACAACTCCTCTTTCGGAAACTCTTCCTTCAAAATTGGATTACCAAGCAGACATTGATTATGCTTACAAACATAGAGCTGATTTTAGAGCCATTCTTCGTAAAAAAGAAAATGCAGAACTTTCCATGAAAACTGCTAAAAATGAAGCTCTTCCTGCGTTAAAAGCTTCTGGAACCTATGGATACCAAGCGCAGAATTTGATTAGTCCCCAAAACAACTATACAGACAGTCGTTCTGGTGTTTTTTCTTACCAATATCCTGTGATGCAAGGTTCCCTTGATCTTTCTTATCCAATTATGGACAAGGGAGTGAAAGCGGGAATTCGTGATGCAGAAATTCAAAAACGCCAAGTTTCATTGGAAGAAGCAGATCTAGTCAAAGCAGTTTCTGACGATGTCAAAACAAGAATTGATATTTTAAAAGCTTCATTTCAAGTAATGGAAAATGCAAAACGAACAGAAGAAGAATCCAAAAAATACTACAACGGTGTTTTACGTTCTTTTCAACAAGGTAGATTCAATGCCTTAGCTGTTAAAAATGCTTTAGATACTTTGGTGCAAGACCAATTGTCACTAGTTCGTGCAAAAGTAGATTATAACATCAATTTACATAGATACTATGTTGCAAAAAATGCTTTGTTCGAAGAATACGGAGTGGATAGATCCAAACTCCTACCTGAAAATCTTTAGTTCACAAACGGGAGGATCCTTTTGATACGCTCCCGTGTATTTCTTGTTCTTGGTTCTATTTTTCTATTTCTGATTCTTGTTACATATGCTTTCGTTGACTTCCGTGATAGGGAGGACAAGGCTTATGATCTTTATCAATCAGAATCCTATCTCAAAGTTCTAAGCCTTTATTCTGAAACTGAAATCCCAACAAGTGAATTAGAACTTACCATTCTTTCCCAAACCATATCCCAATTAGAAAAAAAATTAAATGGTAAGGAACCCTCTAAAGACCTACTCTCGTTGTTTCAAATTAGAAAAGGAACAAAACTTATAGAATGGGAAACGATACGAGGAACCTATTATCATATCGAGGATCCTTACCTTTCTCATTTAAAAAAACATGGAGATGGATACAAAAGAGCTCTCCTTACAAAAATAAGTAGTTTATCCAAACCAATCCCCAAACAAGAAGTTTCCCAACTTCTCCTCCAACTCATTCTGGAAGACCCCCGAGGTATGGAAGAAAGTTTTAGTCGTGCAATGACAAACCTCCTTAGTTTTCCAATAGAACCCATAGGAGAAATAGAATCGGAGTTTTTATTACAAACGCTCCATTTTTTAGCGAATACTTCAAACACGAGTCTCTTCCACCAAACAGCAACCGTACGAGGAAAAAATGTAAACCTCCGCAGTGGCCCTGGTCGGGAAAATACAGAATTGGGAAAAATAAGCGAACCTGAATTCACATTTTGTTTAGAAGAAGATCCAGCGACAGAATCCATTGCAGGTACCAATGGGCACTGGAAACGTTGTTATTTTCCAAATCTTCAAAGATCGGCTTGGATCTTTTCAGGATTTTTAACTGAAGTTCCTCCCAATCCAAGTTTCATCGCCGAATTTGAAAAACGGTTTAAGTCAGTAGAAAACGAGATTCGTATTGATTTTGAAGGTTGGAATGGAAACCAAATCCCAACAACTTTTTTCGGAGATTACATTCCAAGAGATTCTGTGCGTATTTCAGGTGAAACAGGTTTTCCGATTTTTGGCCAATCCAAAGGTGGAAAACAATGGCAGAGAATTTGTAAAAAACTCTCAGGGGATAAAAACTACTTTGAGTTTTCTTTCCATCCTACAGATTCCGAAGTTCCCATCCCTTTTTTAGAACTCCATTTAAACTACGACAACCGGGAGCACCTTGCTTATTCAATTTCCCTGGACCAAGAATCGATTTGGGTAAATAAAAATCGATATGTCCTCGACGGAGAAAAAAGGAGAGAAAACCTGTCCTTACACATTGGATCTCGTGAAGGGGACAAATGGAACGCAAGCCTTTGGAGGCGAAACACTGGACTCATCCAGTCAATACGTTCCCTACCTCTAGATGAATCCGTCCTGCAATCAGGTCGATACTCTTGGGAAATTTGTCTACCACTGGCAAAAGAACCAAACCGAGAACGAGTGTTACTTTTTGATATCCGAACAGGAATCCATTAAAGGAGGAGATTATGGCTACCTACGATTACCATTGTAATACATGTGGAAAGGACTTTGAACACGTGCAGTCGATGAAAGATGATGCACTTACGGAATGTCTCTGTGAGAAAAAAGGATCAGTGGAACGTCGAATTTCAGCCAGTGCTGGAATTATCTTCAAAGGTACTGGGTTTTACGTCACCGATTATAAAAAAGACAATTCCACTCCTACCTCTGGCAGCACAGGTTCAGGAACCACGTAAGGATCCGCTTTGGCACCCAAAGGCAGATTAGCCATTATCGCTGGTGGTGGAGAACTACCCCATATCGGAATGTCAGAAGCCCTGGCTGCAGGTGAAGACCCCTTATTTCTTGGGCTAATTGAATCTGATTTTTCCCCACGCGAACACAGTGCACGTACGATTCCAGTGCATATCACCCAGGTTGGGAAAATTCTCAAAACCATCCAAAAAGAAAAAATCACGAGAATTTTGATGTTGGGAAAGGTCAGAAAAGATCTGCTCTTTCAAAATCTTAAATTTGATTTAAAAGCTTTGGCCATCCTTGCCAAAACCATCAACCGCAATGACTATCCTATCTTTCTTGCCATCGCAGATGAATTTGAAGCGATGGGAGTCAAAGTCATCTCCCAAAAGATCTATTTGCAATCCCTACTCCTACGCGAAGGTAGGTACACCCCAAAAAAGTTCAAAACCCAAGAATTAAAAGACATCGACTTTGGCATGTTTTACGCCGAAAAGATGGCCGATTTAGACATTGGGCAAATGGTAGTGGTTTGCGATGAATCGGTGATTGCAGTGGAAGCTGTGGAAGGAACCGATGAAACCATCAAACGAGGTGGTTTGTATACCAAAAAGAAAGGTGATGCGGTTGTTTGTAAAAGTCCGAAAGCCAAACAAGACGACCGGTTTGACTTACCCACCATTGGCATTCATACCTTCCAAATGATGCTCGAAAGTGGTTGTAAAACGCTCTGCATTCGAGAAGGTGAAACATTGGTTGTGGATCCGAAAAATGCAATTGAATTTGCCACCAAACACAAATTAAATTTTTGTGTCATAGGAAAAAGTGGAAGTAAGGTTCTCAATGGTAACCAAAAAAAAATCCCATAATCCCCATTCGGATAAAAACATCTTAGTGATTGCCGGCGAACATTCTGGTGATCTACTTGGGGCAGATTTGTTGCAAGAATTGTCTATCCTAGAACCTGAGTATAAGTTCTATGGAATTGGAGGAGAAGGAATGATTTCTCATGGCCTTGACTCCATGGAAGAGTTAGAACAACTCAGTGTCATCGGATTTTCCGAAGCTATAAAAAAATATAGTTTTTTAAAAAAGATATTTTATCGTGTTTTAGAAGAGACCACTCATAGGCCAACCAAACTTGCCATTTTAATCGACTATCCTGGATTTAACTTACGTTTGGCCAAAGAGCTGAAACTGCGAGGAATCCCAACAGTATTTTATGTTTCTCCGCAAATATGGGCTTGGAAATTCAATCGAATCTATTTTATCAAAGAACAGATTGCACTGATGTTGACTCTATTTCGATTTGAGGAAGAGATTTATACAGAATATGGTGTGAATGCCAAATTTGTGGGCCATCCCATTACCAAACGAATTCCTGAAAAATTAAAAAAGGAACCAGTGATCACAGAAAAACTTCCGGATTCCCACCATGGGTATACAGTGGGACTATTGCCTGGCTCCAGAAAAGGTGAAATCCGAAGGTTAATTGATCCCATCCTTGGTACCGCTGCCCTCCTCCACGAACACTGCAAACTAGAAAAAAAGAAAATTGTATTCCTTCTTCCGAATATCAATGCAAAAGAAGAAACCTTTATCTTAGAAAAAATTGAATCCTTAAAACAAATTCACCCGGACATTCAAATACATTATTTGTGGAATGCTTCGCTTAGAGTGATGGAAACTAGTGACCTCCTCCTCATCGCTTCAGGGACTGCTACATTAGAAGGACTTTATTTTGAAACACCGATGGTAATTCTTTATAAAGTAAGTTTGTTTACATATCTTTTGGGTTCACTACTCATGCGGTCCAAATTCATAGGTCTTGCAAATATACTTTCGGGGGAAGAAGTTTGTCGAGAAATCACTCAAAACGAATGCCAACCAAAATATATCTTTGAGGAAGCATGGAAAATTCTTTCTAACACAAAACTTCGAAACAAAATCAAAGGAATTTTGAGAGATGCCAAAGAGAGAGAATTAGGAACCACCAATGCTTCCAAAAAGGCAGCAAAGGAAGTCCAGTCACTCCTTCGATCTTTTTCGAATTAGACGAACTACTCGGTTTTCCCAAGTGCCAATCCAAGACTTGGGTTTTAAATCAGAATACAAAAAGTATCCTTTGATGGTTTCTTCGTCATTTGGTCTTAAACGAATTCCAACAGAATCTAACTCCAAATTAAAAGTTTCGGAGCCATTCCAGATTACTTTATTTTCCTCAGGCAAAATTTGTAATAAATGGGTTCCGTTTTCCCATTCCAGAATCCATTCCCCACCAAACGCAGGTAACTTGGAAACGTCTGGGGCAATGTCTGCAGGATTTTTGGTTTCCTTGCAAGAGAAAGAAAGTATAATAAAGAATATGAATCCAAAAGTAACTATTTGATGACGCATTTATTTTCCTCTTCAGTAAAACTAAAGGTTCCTCTCGACTCCCCGACAAGACCGTAAGCAGTAAAGGCATAGTTCCCGTTTTTGTTATTTCCATAACCTTTCAAATCTATAATTTCACTAGAGACCACTAAATTAGAAATATAATCCATATCTGAATATCGACTCAAATCAAATTCAATTTGAAAGGGTTTTTTAAAAGGACTGAGATCCATATCTAATTTCGAAACCAAATCAGCTTCTTTAAAATCCACACCAAATAGTTTAAGTGAATATGATGTTCGAGCATCTTTATGAAGGCTATAATAATCACTTCCAATGCTATTGAAACTATAATCCAAACTGACATGAGTAGGTTTTAGTTCGGCACCACAGACATTCATCCAAGGATCTGACCATGGGTATTCATTTAACACTAAATTCAAACCGAAGTTAGGCGTTTTACTTGCGAAATAGGAAATAGAGGTAAGTTTTGAATTCGAATTTCCTAGATTCATCACTAAATTCATCCTTCCTTCTTTCACTTGGAAATTTCCCTTTGATTCTCCCAATGATTTGGACCCACTATAAGGATAATAATTAGCAATTTGAATGGTAAGATCCAAATTCATCATTTCTAAAAAATATTTATAAATCTTTGTTTGGTAAAAGTATTCTTCAGGAATTAATTTCTCTTGTCTCTCTCTGATTTCCTCTAAGGTTTCCTGTTTCCAATCTTCATACAATGGTTTCCAATCGTTGGCGGTTAGGTCTGGAGTTTGAAAATTGAGTTTTGTTTTGGACTGGAGTGGATAATAAAAAGTACCATCTGTTTTTTTAGACCGTCCCCAAGAGGAATTTCCTCCACCAGAAAGATGGGTTGGTTTACCAAAAAATAGAGAATCAAAATTCAAAGCCCATTCATTTCCTTCCGTTAGTTTCAAAGACAAGTTTCCTTTTTCTAACTGCAATAACTGAGAGTCCCACTGAAGGTCAGATCCAATAAGTTCTCCTCGAAGTAAAAACCATTTATTTTTATCACCCGTTTCCGTAAGGTCAACATTACCCTTTAAAGATCCAGATAAGGGTAATGTAAAATTCCCAGAAAGATCAGAAATCCTTTCTGCAATGTCTTCCAAAGATTCAATTTGAAATTCAAAATTTCTTTCTAGCAGTGTTTCCTTTACAGTCTCTGACTTGACGGAAGTTTTAATTCGAAAATCAGTTCCAAAAAATTCTCTTTCTTCTTTGTTTGGCGTGAATAAAAAAACTTCACGAAAACGGAAGCCATCCAAAATATAATTTTCAAAGAAAGGTAGAGGGATAAAAGAATTTTCAAATTCAACGTCCCCTCTCGCAACAAATCCAGAAACGGAATCCCGACTGACTTTGCCTTCACCAGAAAGAACAGCCGAATGTACACTGGATCCAAATAAATAATTAGTTAGGATAATGGCTTCTTCCGAAGGATAGTTTTTCCATTTAAATTCGAATTGAAATTCATCCAAACTAGATTCGCTAAATTCCCCCTCACCTTTGATCCGGGTTGTGTTAGGAATCCAAAACCAACCATTGTTGTAAGAAAGAAAAAGTTTTTTGTTTTTCCTTTTTAAAACAATATCCCAACCTTCTTTCCAATCAACTAAAGTGGAATCATTTTGTTTGACAGTAAGTCGTGCATCATGAAACCGAATGTCTTTCAGTTTACTCTTTTGTGCATATTCAATCAGTTGGTTTCTTAAACTAATGTTTTCATTTAAAACCAAATGAGGACTATAAAAATCAATTTGTTCTACAGTGGGAGATTCTTTAAAATAACTAGAAAGCTTAAAGGTTACTTTTTTAACCTTCAACATATGATCGTTGAATGAAAAGTCCTCTTCATTAGAAACCACAAGGTCTTCAATGATAAGGCCTTCTCTGAGAGAAAAATCGAGAACTCCAATGTCTACCGCTTTGCCAAGTTCTTTGTTGATGGTATAAGAGACAACCTTCCTGAGTTGCACTAAGGGAATGCGGTAATTGCGGAGGTAAAATTCAAGACCGTAATAACAGAGAATAAAACAAAAAAAGATAAACCCAAGTGCTAAAAACGAAAATAGAACCCGCTTGTTTTCGCGGATTCTATTGAGTAGGTAAACCAATGATTGCCTATAAGCAAATAGGCGCTGGAAAGAAAAGATCCGTTCCAAAAGAACTTAGAGTTTGCCCTCCGGCTGCAACACTTCCAAACATTCCTTCTGAATGGACTTCAGAGTTTCGTTGTTCGGGAATTCTTCCAATCCTAAATTGGCAACTTGCAAACCTTTTTGGTAAAAACCTGTATTCTTATACTCAAAACCCATTTTTAAATACGTTTTGGCAGCAGTTTCAAAATAAAATTCGTCTTTTTTCTGATTCCCTTTGGTGTATGTTTTCGTAAGGGTTGCCAGGGCCGGATAGTATTCCCGTTCAGCAACAAGTGATTGCACTACGAGTTTTTTACGTTCCATCAGGTTCGTATTTTTGTCCAATCGTTCGGATTGGTTTAAGAATTGAATGGCTTTGGAATATTCGTTTTTCCCCACATAGGCTTTTCCCATTGTGAGATTCCACTCAGAAAGTTGGACCGGGTTGGACTTGGCCTGGTTTACTTGGTTGAGGGTAGAAATTGTTTCATCATATTTGCCAAGATCGAGTAGTAGTTTTCCTTTGCGGATGACTAGTTTGTCTCGGGATTCGTCAGAAAGAGTAGAGGATTTGAGATCAGCATCGATGGATTCGATTTGGGCCATATGGGACCCGGTATTTACTTTGGAAACTCCTGTTTTCTGGTTTCCTTGATTTGATGCACAATTTTCAAATACCACAACCAACGCCAAAATGAGGGTTAGTGGGAGAATCGATTTCATTAGCCTACCTTTAGTTTGTCTAATTCCTCTAAGAAATTCTTAGTTTCTGTGTCTCTATCCTTCGTTTCCATAGGGAAAAAAAGAACAGCGTCCTGAGACAGCTCATTTAAAAACCGAGAGGGGGCACTCTCGATTTGCTCCCCAAATTTGCGTCTTGTACGAGCCGAAGTCAAGTACAATTTTCGCCTTGGGCGAGTCATACCCACGTAGAGAAGGCGTCTTTCTTCATCAACAACTTCCCCTTCTTCTTCTATAACACGTGAGTTCGGTAAAATTCCCTCTTCTAGGCCCACTAAAAAAACTAAATCGTATTCCAGACCTTTGGACTGGTGCATCGTCAGAAGTTGCACCCTGCGGTCTTCCTCGTCCTCTTTGGGTTCGTCTTCCATCAGGAGGACAAGTCTCTGTAAGAAGTCGAAAATAGTGGCTTTTCCTTCTCTGCCCTCTTCCTCTTCAAAAAAGGACAACATGTTTACAAGTTCACTCAAATTGTAGATCCGGGCTTTGACTACCTTCTCCTCGGTTTCTTCCATGGAGATTTCCCTCTCGAATCCAATTTGGGTGATCATTTCCCGAAGCACTGGTGCCAATTTCGGTGACATCGCAAATTTCTTCTTAAAAGCATCTACCATCTCTACGAACTGGTAGATTTCCTGTCTGACCTTAGCTTTTATTTCGGGCAAATAGTCAGGACTCTCAATCATTTTATGAAAGATTTCATAGAGGGAAAGTTTGTGTGTGAAGGCTTCTTCTTGGAGTTTTTGCATGGTACCGGGACCAATCCCCCGTTTTGGGTAATTGATGATACGTAATAACGAATAATCATCCTTTGGATTTGCCACATAACGTAAGTAAGAAATACAATCTCTAATTTCTTTCCGATCAAAGAAATTATAACCACCCACTACTTTGTACGGGATACTTCTGTTTCTCAGTTCCTCTTCAAAAGGACGAGATTGGAAGTTGGTACGAAATAGGATGGCAATTTCTTTTCCTTTAAATTCATTTTTGATGAGTAAGGTTTGAATCCTTCCAGCGACAAAAATGGCTTCTTCTCTTTCATCGGCAGTTTCGTAGTATTCCACCCGTTCTGCAGATGGAATCCGACTGTATAAAGTTTTTTCCTTACGACCTTTATTATTTTGAATCAGCGAGTTGGCCGCTTGTATGATAAGTGATGTCGAACGATAATTTTCGAGAAGCCTCACTACTTTGGCATGTGGGAATTCTCTCTCAAAATTAAGGATGAGTTGGACATTGGATCCACGAAAAGCATAGATACTTTGGTCGTCGTCCCCTACCACACAAAGATTATCACTTTTGCCACGAAATAAAGATAAAAACTCATATTGGAGTTGGTTGGTATCTTGGAATTCATCCACAAGATAATACTCGTGTTTTCTTTGATAATATGCTGCGATTTCCGGAAATTCAGCTAACAGACGTTTGGGAAGCAGAATCAAATCATCAAAGTCGATGGCATTTTTTTCTTTTAATCCCTCTTCATACATAGAAAAAACTTCGGCCGCCACAAGATCCAATTCTCCCGTAAGACCATTGTCTTTCGGATGGACTTGGGTATTTTTAGCATAAGAGATACGGCGTAAGATTTCTTTTGGAGGTACTTTTTTGGGATCCAAACGTTTGGACTTTAAAAGGTCAGAAACAAAGGCTTCCTGGTCGGTTCCATTGAACAATAGAAAAGTTTCGTTATAACCTAGTTTGGTAATATGTTCCTTTAAAATCTTCAAACCTAACGAATGAAAGGTGGAAAGTGTGATCCCTTTTAGTTTTTCTCTCGGGACCATTTTACGAAGCCGTTCTGCCATCTCTTTGGCACTTTTATTGGTAAAGGAAAGGGCAACAATTTTACCAGCAGGGATTTTTACCCCTTCGACCATATGGGCAATGCGGTTAGTGATGACCCTGGTTTTTCCAGATCCAGCTCCTGCAAAGACCAGAAGGGGACCTTGGATGGTAGAGACAGCTTCCATTTGTGCCGCATTTAATTTCATAGTGGGACCGGTAAGGGACATAATCTTGTTAAATCCGATCCGGTCGAGTGAAAAACAGCTGTTCTTTATTACTTGGGAGCGGTTTCCTTCCAAGATTTGTTTTGGCCATGAAAGTTTAAAAAACTGGAGAATACAGGATCTTCTTCCACAGGCAAAACGGACCGAAATCGAATCCAATCGAGGGCAGTATAGAGGGCAATTTCGGAAAGACCAATTTTTCCATCTGTAAAGAAAAAATGACCATTTAACTCTCGTTTGATATAATCTAAAATCGAACTGATGCGGAGTGCATTTTTCGTAAGATAAGGAGCTGCATCTGGTTTGATCCCTTCTTTATTCAGATAAAATAATAAAATTCCATTGTCGAGAGCTTGGTCAATGGCAGTAAGTAAATTGGCCTCTCGGTAATGGTGTGGTCCATTTTTAGGACGAAAGTTTCCACTTCCTTTGGTTTCAAAAAGATAATCTGTGATGGTATGGCTATCCCAAATTTTCAAATCATCTATCTCGGCGTAAGGGATTTTCCAGAGGGGAGTTTTTTCACGTAACTCTTTTTGGCCGGCTTCTGTCATGGTATCGGTTAGGGAAAAAGGAAGGCCTAATTCCAAACAAAGGAAACGGATCCTTCGAACAAATGGTGATGTGATGCTGCCGTATAATTTCATATGGAGATAGTTTTCCTTATCCCAGAAACCGCAAGAGTAAGATTTTGATCACGACAAAAAAGATAGAAATTCTCTATACAATCTTTGGAATTCGATTTCCCTTGTTCGAAGGAAACCAAAGTGAAAGACCGAAAAAATTGGAAAGACCTCTACCCCACTCCTATCTACACTCTTGCTAGTTTTGATATCCAACTTCCCCGTTCAGTGGAAGAAAAAACCTATTATGTTCTAAAGTCCAAAAACTGGGTGAATGTGATACCCGTGACAAAATCAGGAGATATTTTACTCATCAAACAATACAGGCATGGAATTGGGGAGGACAGTTTAGAAATTCCGGGGGGAATTGTGGATGAAGATGGACCGGGTTCTGAACTAATTTCTGCACAAAGAGAACTAAGGGAGGAAACAGGTTATTCCACAGAAACTTCAAATTACAAATTACTCTCTAAGTTTTCTGGCAACCCCGCTATGTTTACCAATTGGTCTTACTCCTATGTTGCTTATGATGTAGAACAAAAACACGAAGTAGAATTCGATGAAGGAGAAGACATTGAAATTGTTTTAAAGAAACCAGGTGAAGTAAAACAGCTGTTACTTGATGGAACCATCCATCATCCCCATATGGCGGCGGCTCTTGGTCTTTACTTCCTGAATTTTAAAGAATAAATAGTCGTTGTAGAGTTTTTTACTAAGGCGGACTCGTAGAATCACATTCCATTTTTAGCAAATTCTAAAAATAAAGAATCCACTATGTTTAGAAAAATCCCCAAGATTTTCGAAATCGCTGGAAATTTAAACATAAGTTTGAGAGACTACTATTATGAGAAAGTCCATCGCACAATCAATCTTAGTACTTATCATAATATTCAGCCATATTTCGCTTTATGCGGAAGGTGGAGAAACATTAGAACCAATCACCATTACGGTCCAAAAGGGTGAAACTCTATCCCTCATTTCAGAAAGGCACCTTTCTGATCCAAAACGCTGGCCTGAACTTTTAAAACACAACAAAATTCCAAATCCCGATTTAATCAAACCAGGTTTGTCATTAGTGGTTCCTGTTTTCCTTCGCAAATCTGTGGTGGGAGTCACTGAATTTGTTTTGGGACAAGTAGAATGGAACGGAACTGGTGGAAAAGGGCCATGGGTACCTTTGAAACTAGGGCAAGAACTCCATCCGAATGACCAAATCAAAACAACTGGCAAAGGTAAAACAGATCTTCATATCAATAACGTCGGTATGGTGCGGATATTGACGAACAGCCATTTTGAAGTGAAGGGTGAAGATAAAAAAGGTGGTCCAGTGACCGTTGCTTTATTCAAAGGTAGTTTGGATGCAAAAGTGACAAAATCCAATCCTCCAACCACCGAACACAAGTTCAATATTGTAAGTCCCTCCTCTACTGCGGGTGTGCGTGGAACCGAATTTAGAGTGGAGTTGGATGACAAACTGAGTTCTACCATTTCCTGTTTTGAAGGAGTGGTTGATGTTGCTGCTCAAGGAAAAACAGTAGAGTTGAAACAAGGGATGGCGACTTTTGTTGAAAAAGGTAAGTCACCCGTACAACCATATAAAATTCCAGAAGCACCTCGCCTCAAAGAAGAATAGAAGGAATATGAATCGAAATTTTTTACTGATCCTTAGTATTGTTTTTCTAACATTTAGTTCTCTCGTTTCTAAACCAAAGAGAGAACTTCGAATTGCAATCGATGCAGAATCTGATGCTAATTTTGAATTGGAACTTTGGCAAGATAAACCAAATGAAAATGGCGATACCATTGCCCCCAAACCACCGGAGTCCATCCAGTTTAAAGGAAACCGAATCACTGTCACACCGAAAGATGATTTTGAATACTTTCGTGTTCGTAGGTTAGGTGAATATGGAGCCAAAGGTTTTTGGACTCAAGTGTATTCCACAAATGTGGATCCTGGTTCTCCCCTTTCTGTTCCCAAAGAGTTCGTAGCCAAAAAGACTTTTGTTCCCAAAGCTGAGCCCAAAAAAGCGACTTCTGTAATTTCCACTGATAGTTTTGTCATTGTAAAAGAAAAAGAAGATTCTGTTCGTTACTTAACCAAAGATATTCTCACTTTAAATCCATCAGATGATGCTTCGGGAGTTGCGGAAATTCGTTACCGAGTGAATGGTGGACATTGGAATTCAAGTAAAGCAATGACTTCTGTACCCATTCAAGAAGAAGGAAGTTATAAATTTTTATATTTTTCTTTAGACCATGCAGGCAATAAAGAACCAATGCAGGTTTTAGACTTTATAAAAGACACAACAGCACCTGAGACAAGATGGGAATGGGTTGGTCCTCATTCGAATGGAAAAGGTGGCCGCAATTATCTTTCACCTGAAACCAAGGTCAAACTCATAGCGAAAGATCGATTGAGTGGAGCAAAAGACATTTTCACGGCTTACACTTGTCAGTCGGGAACACAATCGGAGTTCAAATCCTATCAGACGGAAATTTCTATAAACGAACTGAAATCGATTTGTAAAGGTTCCTTTCAACTTTTTTACTATTCTGTTGACCAAGTTGGAAACGAAGAAGCAGTCAAAACTTTAAATTTCCAACTGGGCAGCGAATGATTCGAAAATAAACAATTTAGATTGTCGATTGCCCCAAATTCGTAGCAAATAAACATTGGCTTAAGAGATGAAGAAAAACCTTTCTTTGGCCATTTTCAAACACCGTGACTTTCGGTTTTTTATTATCGCAAGATTCTTTATGGTTCTTGCGATCAACATCCAAGCAACGATTGTCGGTTGGCAAGTTTACGAACTGACCGGTAGTGTCCTTGACCTAGGCCTCGTCGGTCTTTTTGAAGCCATTCCTTCCATCATCGTTTCTCTTTATGCAGGCCATTTAGCAGACCTTAGAGACAGACATAATATCATTGTCGTTTGTTTGTTCTTTTTGCTTGTTTGTTCTTTAACCCTATTTGCTTTTACAGGTCCGCTCCAGTTTTTACTCGAAACATACAAAGCTTATCCAATTTTTTTAGTGATTTTGGTTTCTGGCATTGCGAGAGGATTTATTTCCCCAGCGATTTTTAGTTTTGTGACCCAACTTGTTCCAAGAGAACATTACCCTCATTCGGCTGCATGGATGGGTACATCCTTCCAAGCGGGTGCTGTCATTGGTCCTGCTCTTGGTGGGATTGTGTATGGAACTTTTGGAATGCAAGCGGCTTATGCCCTGGATTCCATTTGTATTGGACTTCCCTTTTTATTATTCTTTTGGATCGGCAAAAGAAGTCTTCCCGAACGAAAAGAAAAGGAAGCTTTGAAAGATAGCCTACTTGTTGGACTTCGTTTTGTTTTAAAAAATGAAATCATGTTAGGTGCCATGGCGCTGGATATGTTTGCTGTTCTATTCGGTGGAGCCGTTGCTCTATTGCCAGTATATGCAAAAGACATTTTATTTGTTGGTTCCGAAGGTCTAGGATACCTGAGAGCTGCTCCTTCGTTTGGAGCCCTCCTTATGGCATACTACCTCACCTACAAACCTCCACTTGAAAAATCAGGGAGAGTTTTACTTTTCTGTGTGTTTGGTTTTGGTGTTTGTATGTTGGTATTTGGTCTTTCACATTCCTTTTTACTATCGCTTTTTGCCTTATTTTTATCGGGAGTATTTGATAGTGTATCAGTTGTGGTCCGCTCCACGATTATGCAGACCATGACTCCGGAAGAAATGAGAGGACGAGTGAGTGCCATCAACAAAGTATTTATTGGTTCCTCAAATGAAATTGGTGCCTTTGAATCAGGGGTTTCCGCAAAGTTTTTAGGACCGGTTGGTTCTGTTGTTTTTGGTGCCACAATGACCATATTGATTGTATTTTTTACATTCCGTTTTTCTCCTAAGTTGAAAGAGTTAGAACTGAAAAATTGGGTCTAAAAGTGCTTGGAAAATCTGTTTTCCAGTGGATACTGGACAAGCCATGTCAGATTTAATCCATGATTCCAAGATCCCAGCCGATAAAAAACACACTCTCATCTTACTCATACAAACAATGTTAAACGATGTGAACAAACAAATCACACACTTGGGAATCAACAATTACATGAAACTCCAGGACGAAATTGCAAAGATTCTAGTTCCCGTCATCGAAGACAAAATGGAATGATTAGTCATTAGAGCATACGGGTGATCGCCTTCCTTTTACCTCCATTCGATTGATAAGAAACACCATCCACTCAGGAGGTTTTAGTTGATCTTTTATATGACAAAAAGAAAGAGTCCTTGTTTCAGTTTGCACCCAAAACCATAAGTTCCTTCCCTTCCAAAAATCTGTCTGACCTAAAATTGTAGAATTTAAGTCCAAACTATAAAACTCTTTTGCGTGAGTTCCATCCCAAAGGGATAGGGAAAGTATCCTTTCTCCATTGGAAAGGTTTAGTTTTGTTCCTAAAAAATGATTCTGGAACAACAATTGTAAATTTGAACCTTCACTTTCTTCCCAAATAGGATCAAAGGTTTTAGAACTAAATTGAAAACGATTTCCTTCTTTTGGACGACTAATTCCTGTTAACGCTAGTGTTTGTTTATACGCACTAGAAAGGGCGTTGGAATTGGAATCAAACCCTCCCTCGGAATTAAAGAGAACATTGGTTTGAAACAAGGAGTTTTGGAATTGTTGGATAAAAAACATCCGAACCTCTCCGCTGTTATTTGCGTTCGCTCCCCCTCCCCCACTTGAATCCTGTGACACCGGATTTGCAATTTGTAAAATCCTTTTCCATTCCATAAGGAATTCCTTGGCGATGGAAGGATGATCAAATCGTACAAAAATTTCTTTGTTTTTGTCTCTTGCAGAAACAGAATAATTATATGATCCAGTATACACGATTTGGTCATCTATCAGCATTGTTTTGTGGTGTAACAATCCACCAAGGTAACGATCTTCTTTAAAAATAAAATCTACATTTCCATCCTCCCAAATTTGAGATGGGTATTCTAAATTTTGACTCAAATAAACTCCTTCAGGATTTGTGGACATAGGGCCATTGTATATACCTTCAATCCGAACTCCTCTTCTGTGTGCCTCGAGAAGTTTTAAACTAAACAAAGGATCATAGTGGGAATAAATTAAATATTTAATTGAATGTTTTGCTGAATCCACAGCATCGAGTAACTCCTGCTGGATTTCAAGACCCGCCTCTGGTGAAATCCAATAAACCAAATTTCCAATTCGAAAGGTTCCTTTCTGATTTTTTCCATCCAAAGTGAGAATGACATCTTCCCATTCTTTGGGTGAAATGTTTTGTGCCCAAAAAACATTATTATCGGTGGAAAGTCCGTGTGTGGTAAAGTTACCAGTGCCAGTGAAAAACCGGATTCTATCAAAAATCCAAATCTTCGTGTGATGGATCCCGGAGCCGGACCACCGTTGGATTTCTAGCCCAAGGGATTCCAATTCCGAATAATCTTCATTTTTATCACCAAACAATTCAATACGAACCCCCATCCTTTGTTTCAAATAAAGTTCCGTCAGAATTTCGTAGTCATCTATTGAATACAAATAAGCACGAATAGAAACTTTTGCCTTTCTGATCTCTGAAAGCAAAACATCCTTTACGATTCTTTTTTTTTCATCTGCAACATCTCGTCCTGGATAAGAAAAATATATTTCGGTAACGGGAGAGGTAGAATTTAAAAGAGATGTGAAATCATTTTTTGAATTCGACTTCTGGCAGAATAGAAGGAATCCCAATGACAGGATCTTAAGAACAGTGAGTCTCCGTTTCAAATTTCTAACCTCCCAAAAACATAACCAAAATTGGATTTGAGAGCAAAGGATTCTGGGACAAACAGTTGAGACACTCCGATTCCCAACTCAAAGGAAGAATCTTCTTTTAAAGAAAGCTCCAATAACCCTTCACCTATATAAAACACTTCAAAGTCTTTTTTTTGAAAACTAATTCGACCATCACTTGGCCTTGTGACCTGATAAGGTAAAAAATAGGAACCAATCAGTTTTAAGGCAAACTGATGATAGGTGAACTGTAGAACAAGTTCGCTAAGATATCCAAAACACCTGCCATCTCTAAGAGCATAATTTTTTTCATAACCTCCATCTGTTAGGGCTGCAGAAGGAAAAATTCGAAAGATTTGTGAAAGAAAGGGTGTCTGTGAAGGATGGGCGCCCATGGAAACATAACCTTCTCGGATGATTTGGTTCTTTTGGTTTCGTTCTTCTCTATCAGAAAGAAAATGAGAACTGCGGAGTAAAAATCCACCGTATCTCAACTCACTCCCCAACTGGATTGCTTCACCGGATACTGGAATGGAACTGGATTGGGCTGCTAATTTTGAATTGGTCCTGTCATTTCCTTTTGCCCATAAAAAATCAAATTGGAGATCCCAAATTTCTGCATCAAATCTGAATCCAATGTTTCCGCTTAGGAGTGAATCTCCATCTGCACCTGATGCCTTTGTTTCTTTTGCGTGATCCTTACGATTTTTTCCCCAGCTACCCAGCTCAACATATTGAATGCCCAGACGTAGAGAAAAATATTCTCCATAAACAAGTCCAAAGGAATGCCTTCTATGATGACTCACATCGGTTCGCTCGTCTTTGTTTCGAAGATCCACATATGAATTGGAATCCTCTGAAGGAATCTGAAATAGAGATCGGAACCGGTCTTTTTCAAGTAATAAGACCCCAGAATAATGGTCCCAAAGAAAAAACTGAAGGGAGAGATTTTGTATGGGTACAAATTCTAAAAAAACGCCATCTCCTCCATCATAACTGGATATAAAACTTTTTGGACGAAACAAATGTTCCCTACGTCCAACACCGATAAGAAACTTTGAACTTTCATAACCTATGTAGTGATTTTTTCCTAAATAAAAGGGCCTTAGTCCTGTTTCTTTTCCCGATGTTAATTGGATATTTAAATCCCAAACAATTTTTTCCCTTTTATTTTTATCCTTTAGACCAACAAACATCGATTCACCGGAAATTCGATTCAAATATGCATTTTTTTGAAATTCAGTTCCCATTTGATGGATCTGTAAGTCCCAAACGGGGGATTGGAATCGATTCAATTGATTTGTTTCCCTTAAAAACAATTCGTATCCTAAAATTCCAACTTCAACTCCCACTGCATGGTTGGGACTAATGCCGAATAACAAGATAAAGCTTATAAGGAAAAACTTTTGATAGGAGTTCAAAATTCCTCACGAAAAGTTTCATAATCAAATGGTGACATTCCACTGGCACCAGATTTGAGCCAAAGAAATTCCCCGGTGTTTACAGGAAGGCGAAAATAAGAATGACTTTCTTTGTGTCCAAAAGAAGAGATAAGGAGGGTATTTTGTCCTTGTTTTTTCCTTAACTGGAGAGATTCTCCAGATGAAATTCCATTTCCGATGGTTTGTGTTGTTCGAACGGTAAGGAGTAAATCTGATTCGGAATGAAAGATAGGTAAAAACCAATCTTTGCCATCGGGGTCAACAATCCATGCGCAGACATTCGGATCAAGAACCGTCTGATTGTACTGGAACTTTTGCCCGTTTTTACCTAGTGGTGTAAGGCCTGGAAAACGCGTTTGGTATGAGACAAGTTCATCCAAACTCACTTCATCCTCAACCAAATACAAACTTAAGTCCTCCGAAACGTTTGATCGATTGCAAAGATAAATCCATTCGTTTTGGGAATCTTTGGGATTCGGAAAAATGGCCTCTATTTGAAGGGGACCTTTTTTTTCCAAAAAACTTTTTGGTTTGAGTAAGGATGGATCAGACCAATACGAATATATTTGTTCTCCATGAGAGAAGGAGGATACACTGCTGAAATCCAATTGGTATTTGTAATTTCCCAAAAATTGGAATTGAATGGGATACTTTGAATTTCCATTTCCAATTTGGACATTGGCATGGTTGCCTAAAAGAAAGTTTGTGAGATAGGTTCCTTGTGGATCTAAACTTTCAATCTCTAAGCTTCGTTCCTTTGTTCCACCTGGACTTCGCCAATCCCCCGAACAAAGGGACGAAGGCACCAAGGAATTAGAAAAAACAATTGGATATGGTTCTGGATGAAGAGATCGAGTCCCTCCTCCCGTTTTTTCTTTAGCAAACTTTGGATCCCAAAAAAGGAATATCTGTGTTCTCTCTTGATTACCGAAATAACTAAGAGATGATAAGCTACTTGTAAAAAAATCATCAGGTAATTGGTAAAAAAGATTTCCATTACAAACGGATGGTTCCGTTGCAAATGTAAGGAGTGTTTTCCCTTCCGGTTTCCAAAAAATATATCGATTTCCATTTTCTCTTTCTAATTGAACGATTCCCACATCCGTCGCTTCAAATCCAAAGTCCAAAAACGGAGATTGGTTTGGATTGTACTCCAATAGGTCTGTCGAAACCGTTTCCACCAAATAATTGTTTGGTTTTCCTGGACTTAAATGAAATCCATATAATAAAAAATCTAAAGAGGAACCTTGTCTCGGGTGTGGGTATTCCTTACCTGATTCAACAACGATTGAATATAGATTTTGTTGTTGAAACCGTAACAAATGAAACAAAGAAGGATTGGGATTGAATTCTTTTTTTGTCTTGTTTTTTCGTTCTTCCCAAACAAATTTTGGAATTTGGTAGATCACCTTTGGGATTAAAAATGGTTTTTCCTTTTCTTTGATACCCCAACCTGACCAAAGTTTTTTGGAGATAATAAAATAAGAATTGGAATGGATGATCCATTCCTTTGATGACAGAGGGTATATGGATTCATTGTAAATCCAATTGAGTGAAGATGCGTCACAACTTTCTCCTATATTTTGAAATTCAAAAAAACCTGGAAAAGGATATTGAGAATCATATTGGTTGCCTGGATAAAATTCAGTAATCTGAATTTGTTCAGCCAAACAACTTGGAAATGAATCTTCTTTCGGTTTGATTTCTAATTGGTTAGGAAGCCCCGGATTTCCACAAAACGATTCATTGGACGACCAAAATTGAAATTGGTTTCTACAAGAAACGGGATGAAATTCGTTGGAAAAAAATTCTTCGCCTTGTCGGAAATAAAATTCTGGATCTAGATAAGATGACTTACCCCACCTAATAACTGCATTGGTTCCTAATTTTGAAACAAATTCTTTGGGAATGGATATTCCGTGATATTTTGGTTCATCGGAAAAGAGTAAAATTCCTTTAGGAAGGATTAACTTGGTTCGTTTCGAAAAATCATCGGATTGAAAGGAAACCTTTGATCCTTCCTTTTCCCAATCCAAGGATTCAGACTGAGGACAAAGAAAACGATCCTTCGGATTTTCCCATTCCATAAATCTTTGGAAACTGGAATCCGAATGCCTAAAAACTTCTGATACGACTGGCTCTCCAGGTTCACATTCGGAAAACCAAAATTCATTTTGTGTTTGTATCTTTTCTGTGATGGCTGCTATTTCTGGACAAGGAAGTTCCAAAGATAAAACAAGTTGTTTGTTCAAAGTTCCAGAAATTTTCTTTGAAAGAAATAACACTTCACAACGATTTTCTGAACGTTGCAAAAAAAGCGGATGCGGAAGAGCAAACGTTTGGTAGGTGACAAATCCATTTGACCAAATCTGATTGTCCCAATCTAAAATATTTCCTAACTTATCTGATTCTTTTTTCCAATTCCCATATTCTTTAACTGTTGCGGTCCATTCCTTTCCATTTCCCATCCAAGAAGGGTATTCATTTTTTTCTTCTTCCAAAAGAGAAAACCCAAGTTTCCATTTTTCGAAAGTGGATTCATCGGTTTTCCAACAGATGCGAAATTTTCCACCTAACTCCCTATTGTACAAAGAGATAGGAAGAGAATGGATACAAAGTATACCGGATTCATAACGAAGTTCGTTACTATTTTCAACGAATTCACCCTCTTCTTCCAAACTACCATATTGAAATTCGAAACGAGGTGTATCCCCGAATTGATCACCAAACAATAGAAATGGGATCTCATTTTTATTTTGGCAATGACAGAGGAGAAATAAAAGTGCGAATGTGATTTTTTTTTGCATCTCCCACCTCGATGGTTTTAGGTGGGAAATCAGAAATTATGGTTCTATTTTCCTTAGTTTTTGGATTCCATCATAAATTTTTTCAGCAAGGACTGGTCCGATGCCCGGAACCTTTTGTAATTCCTCTTTTGTGGCATCAGTGACTTTCTTTTTCGATTGAAAATAGGAAAGAATACTTTTTCGCCTGCTTGCACCAATGTCTTGAATATCATCCAAAATGGTTTTTAATGCTTTTTTCTTTCTTTGCACCCGTTGGAAGGTAACGCCAAATCTATGAGCTTCGTCACGTAAATTTCTAAGTAGGCGCATCATCGGCGAATGCATATCAAAACTATAAGGATACTTTTCTCCAGGAAAATAAATCTCTTCTCTCTTTTTGGCAAGTCCCACCATGGGAATATGACCAAGTTCTAATGCATTGGCGGCTTCGGCTGCACGTGATAATTGGGTCAGACCTCCATCGATGACAATTAAATCAGGAAGAGGTTCTTCTTCGTTCATTAAATGACTGAGTCGCCTAGCAATTACTTCATGGATCATACCAGGATCATTGATTCCATCATAACCGCGCATTTTATAATGTCTGTAACCAGGTTTATAAGGTTTTCCATCCACAAACATCACACCACTCGCAACTGGTGATGATCCTTGGAAGTGAGAAATATCATAACATTCTATGGTTCTTGGTAAAGCAGGAAGTTTTAGTTTTTCTTGGAGTTCTTTCATCGCTACTGATTGGTCACGAAGTTTTGTAGCAAGAATCCGTTCGGTCAAACTTAGATCCGCATTTTTTTCCGCCAAACGAAGAAGAGATTTTTTGGGACCCATTTCCGGAAACTTCAGTTTGATCGATGTTCCAAATTTTTCAGTAATAGCCTCTACAAAAACATCATAGTTTCCTTTTGCAGAAGGAGGTAAAAAAATTACACTAGGAAGAATTGAAACATTTAAATAATAATCACGTAGAAACGATGTGAATACTTCTTCATCATCGGAAAAAGATAAACCTGTGATCGGAAACGATTTTTTCCCTTCTAACCTTCCTCCTCTCACTTCTAAAATGACAACTTGACCTTCATCATCTCGTTTGCTGATTCCTAATATATCTTCATCAGCACCGTCCATACTGACAACAGTTTGTTTTTCACGGACTTGGTTGATTTTTTCGATCCTTGCTTTTAGGTAACCTGCTCGTTCATACTCCATTCGTTCGGAAGCTTGGACCATCGAAGTTTTAAGTCCTGCAACCAATCGTTCCTTTTTTCCTTCCAAAAAACTAAGGATCTCATCCACTAATTCTCCGTAGGTTTCCTTTGTGACATTCCCTTGACAAGGACCAAGACATCGACCCATATGAAAATTCAGACAAGGCCTTTGTGGCTTTGCGAGTGGGAGTTTTAGTTTAGTTTTGCGAATTGGAAAGATTCTATGAATTAATTCTAATGTATCGCGAGCTGCCTTCACATCCGTAAATGGACCAAAGTAGCGATCCCCATTGTCTTTTACATTTCTTGTCAAAAATACCATGGGAAAAACTTCACTTGTAGAAACACAAAGGAAGGGATATTTTTTATCATCCTTTAACCTAACATTGAACTTCGGATTGTATTTTTTGATTAAGGTGGCTTCAAGAAGCAACGCTTCCTTTTCTGTGTCTGTTGCAATCCAATCCAAGTCATACAACTCCACAAAAAGAGCCCTTGTTTTGCGGTCTTTTTGATTTGGATTTAAATAGGAACGAACTCTCGATTGAAGTTTAAGTGCTTTACCAACATAAATGACTATTCCTTCCTCATTTTTCCAGAGGTAACATCCAGGTTGGCTTCCTAAATTTTTAATCTTTTCTTGGATGGTTTTTAGAATGAGTTGGTCTTTCATTATCTTTTTATAAGGGAATTTTACGTTTACAATTCTTAGACAATTTGTATCCCTAGGGTATGGATATGCGTAAATTGATCAAATTTATAATTTTTGGTCTAGAAGGTTTTAATTACGGAATCGGCTTCCCCACTCTCCTTGCTTATATTTACTTTTTTACAGAATGGTCGGGAGAAGAATTTCAAATTATTCTAATTTCCACATCCATTTCGGTCTTTTTTATCTTAATTTTTTGTTTCACTTTCTACTGGATTCGATTTGCCTCTGTCAGTCGCATTGGAAAACCGGAATGTACCAAACGAGACCAAATTAAGGCCTATTTTTGGTTGGATCATTTGGCACAAGTGGCCATGATTGATGTCATCATTCGCTATGCGATCGGTTTTTTGTTTGTCCTTGGTTCTTTATACTTTTACCAACATTCAAAAAACTTTGTACTTATGAGTGAAATGGCCATTGGTCTTGGATTGACCTTAGCCTTTACCGTCATCTTCCAATCCATTTTTATTGATTATGTAGAAAATAGATTTAATACCAAAGGCATCCTACTTTCGATCCGCATCGACCACCATAAAAGTATCAATACGAGAAAACTCTCTAGAAATTTGGGTTTCCAAACAGTTCTCTCATTTTTTGCAGCCATCCTTGTTTTATTTATCATCAATTACCGAATGAATTTTAAACAAGAATTGGATTTAGTCCATACCAGCATGGAACAAGCCGTTATGGATTCGGAAACACTGATGCGTGTTACCCTTGTTGACTTTCGAGACAGGCTCACACTTTCCATATTTGCTGAAAACAAACTCAAAGACCAAATTATAAGGAAAGATTTACAAGGAATTCGTTCCGTTTTAAACGATATCCAATTAAAAAGTACAAACCATGCTGTAGAAGCCCTCTTCTTTTATAAACCGGAAGAAGGAATTTTTGTATCAACTAATGAATACGATCGTTCCAAAACAGGTAGCATATTTTTTATTGAAGATGTTGATTTAGCAAAACAAGGCCCGCTGAGACATACAAGCATTCGTTCGCGCATTTCAGGAGATATTGTTTCTCCTTACACTCTCCCCGTATATCAAAATGATCAATTTTTAGGCTATGTTGGTGGATTTTTAAATATCGGAAAACTCTCGAGTTTCATTTTAGGAAATATTAAAATTGGAACTTCTGGTAAAGTTGGATTTTTTGATGGAGATGGAACCATCGTTTATTATACTAACAAAAAGGAAATTGGAAACAACGCCAAATCAAAGTTAGTTTTCGATACACCGTTTCAAAAAGAAGAAGCTCTGGGTTTTGTTGATTCCACAGAAGATGGAACTCTCAAACGGATTTTTTACGTCAAAAACCCCGAGTTTAATTATATTATTTTTTGCATATTTGAAAATGCTGAATTGTATGAAAAAACACTTACCAGTTTATTCACTACGCTCGGGATTTCCATTATCGTCGTACTTCTCATCGGAATCATTACAGTGCTTGTCATTGAATCCAAACTCAAACCATTAGAAAGAATCAAACTGCGAATTTCTGAAATGGTAAAAGGAAATTTACAATCAGATTTTTATGACTCAAGTCGCGATGAAATTGGAAGTATGGCAAACGCTATGTTTGACTTTCAAACCAAACTACGCCAAATCGTAAACCAAACCCAAACGGTTTCAAACGAACTCACAAATACGAGTTCGGATATTTATGAATCCATGTTGTCTTTGTCTGATGCTGCCCAAAACCAAGCAGCTAGTAGCGAAGAAATTTCGGCTTCCGTTGAAGAAATTACAGCAGGGATTGAAAGTGTAGCACAAAGAACCGAAACACAATCTTTTACCTTAGTCTCTCTCATGAAAAAGATGACTGAACTCAACCAGGCAGTGTCGGACATTGACAAAAAATTTCAAGTGGCAGACGTCAGAGTGGAAGAGATTACAAACGACGCAAAGTTAGGTGAAAAGTCTTTAGGGGAGATGAAACTTTCGATGGACAAAATTTTTCAATCTTCTTCTGAAATGACAAATGTTGTGGAAATCATCCATAACATTTCTGAACAAATCAACTTACTGGCATTAAACGCTGCCATCGAAGCTGCAAGGGCTGGAGTGAGCGGAAGAGGATTTGCTGTCGTTGCTGACGAAATATCAAAATTAGCTGACAAAACAGCCAAATCTATTGACGACATTGAAGAACTCATCAAACAAAACGAAGGTGAGATCAAACAAGGTCAGGAAAAAATCGACAAATCCATTGTAATTTTAAGTGAAACCATTTCTGGGGTAAACTCCATCAACCAAATGACAAAAGAAATACGGTCCGTTGTCAGAAAACAAATTGAAACCAATGAAGAAGTCAACGAAGGTGTAACACAAATTCGGGAACTCTCAGAAATGATCAAAGAAGCCACTGATGAACAAAAAATGGCGATGCTCGAAATTTCAAGATCCATGGCCGAGATTAACAACCATGCACAAACGACAGCGATGTCTAGCGAAGGAACAAAATCCAGTTCACAAAGCATGAACCAACTTTCAGAAAGTTTAAGAAGAGAGATCAACTATTTCCATGTCTAAATCCAAAAACAAAGTTCCATTCAAAACAAGACTTTTGACTTTTGCAATTCCTCTAGTAGTCGGACTGGTCTCTGCAGTTCTTGTGAAATACTATGTCATTACCCCAGTACACATTCCAAACCAATTTATGGAACCCACACTGAAGAATGGATCTACTGCTTATTTCAACAGATGGTTTCGTTCAAAACAATTAGGAATTGGTGATGTGGTTCTTGTTCGTTCTCCTCTGGATCCAAACTCAGTTTTTATAGCAAGGATTGTTGGCAAACCTGGAGACTCCATCTATGTACAAAAACGAATGGTTTTTCGGAATGGAACGCTCCTAGACCCATCCAGTTTTCCTGAATCTGCATCTAACGAAATTCCCTTGATCCCCCCCGGAAAAACGGAATCGGATGACATGCCAAAACTCACAGTTCCCGAAAAATCTTTTTTCTTACTTGCTGACAATCGAGAACTCGGAGTGGATTCAAGAACTTTGGGTGTGGTCCAAGAAAGCCATGTCATTGCCACTTTGTGGTAAAAAATCTTTAGCCGATTCTAACCGAAAAACATAGGAATTTCTGAATTTCTTAAGGGTTCTGTGTAAACTTAACCCTTAAAATGAGTGACAGAGACCCCGAATTCGAAATTCTGTAATTAAAAAATCGTTTCATCTCTCGATACGAGCCTTTTAGGAGAAACTCATGGTAAAAATCGCAATCAATGGTTTTGGTCGCATTGGACGACTTGTACTTCGATCCGGAATCAAAGATCCCAACATAGAATTCGTTGCCATCAACGACCTCGTGACCCCAGACAATCTTTCTTATCTTTTCAAATATGACTCCACTCACGGTCGATTCGACGGTGAAGTTTCTCACACTGACAACGAAATCATTATCGACGGCAAAAAAGTTAAAACTTTCTCAGAAAGAGACCCAGAAAAACTCCCGTGGAAAGAACTTGGAGTGGACTTTGTAATCGAATCTACTGGTCTTTTCACTGACCGAGTGGGTGCTGAAAAACACATCAAAGCTGGCGCGAAAAAAGTCGTGATCTCAGCTCCCGCAAAAGACAAAGACATCCCTACATTTGTAATGGGTGTGAACCATGAAAAATACGATTCGGCAAAAGACAATGTTGTCTCTAATGCATCTTGTACTACCAACTGCCTTGCGCCGATCACAAAAGTGGTTCTTGACAACTTTGGAATCGTAGAAGGCCTTATGACAACCATCCATGCGATGACTGCAACCCAACCGACTGTTGACGGACCTTCTAAAAAAGACTTCCGTGGTGGACGTGGTGCTGCTCAAAACATCATCCCTGCTTCGACTGGAGCTGCTAAAGCAGTTGGACTTTGTATCCCAGAAGTCAATGGAAAACTCACTGGTATGAGTTTCCGAGTTCCAACACCGGATGTTTCGGTTGTGGACCTAACAGTTCGTACAGAAAAACCAACAAGTCTTGCCGAAATCAAAAAGAAAATGAAAGAAGCTAGTGAAGGTTCCATGAAAGGAATTCTTGGTTACACTGAAGATATGGTAGTATCTAACGACTTCCTTGGAGACATTCGTTCTTCGATTTTTGATGCCGATGCTTGTATTGAACTTAGCCCTACTTTTTTCAAACTAGTCTCTTGGTATGACAATGAAATGGGATACTCAAACCGAGTTTTAGACCTCGTACGTTACATGGCAAAAAAAGGCTAAGATGAAATTACCTCTTCTAGAAGAACAAAATCTAAAAGGAAAACGAGTCTTTGTTCGTGTGGACTTCAATGTCCCTGTGGAAAACGGAAAAGCTACGGACAGGACTCGGATTGAAAAAACCCTCCCTACTTTGGAATTACTCATTTCCAAAGGGGCAAAGATCATTCTTGGAAGTCACTTAGGTCGCCCCAAAGGCGGCCCTGAGGCAAAATATTCCATGAAACCTGTGTTTGATGTTCTTACTACCCTAGTCAAAACCAAAGTTAGTTTCTCTGACTCTGTGATTGGTGCCGGTGTAGTGAAGATGTCAAATGAACTTGGGGAAGGCGAAATCCTCCTTTTAGAAAACCTTCGTTTCCACAAGGAAGAAGAGGAAAATGCACCTGGGTTCTGTAAGGAACTGGCAAAACTGGCTGATGTATATGTGAACGATGCTTTCGGAACTGCCCATAGAGCCCATGCCTCCACAGAAGGTGTGGCTCACCTTCTCCCTGCTTTTGCAGGACTTCTGATGCGTAAAGAAATTGAAGTTTTAAGTGGACTCCTTGCAAGACCAGAACGCCCTTTTGTGGCGATTGTGGGTGGATCCAAGGTAAGTTCCAAATTTGCTATTTTAAAGAACCTACTGGAAAAAGTAGATCATCTACTCATCGGCGGAGGGATGGCTTATACCTTCCTCAAATCGAGAGCGGTTCCTGTGGGGAAATCTCTTGTGGAACCAGACTTTGAATCCCAAGCCTTCCAACTCATTGACCGAGCGGGAATCCAAGGGGTCGACCTTCAAATTCCAGTAGATCATATCATTGCGGATGCCTTTGATCCCAATGCCAAAACCAAGTCGGTTGATAAAATGGGAATCCTTGATGGATGGATGGGAATGGACATTGGTCCGAAAACCATCGACAATTATATAAAAGCCATCAAAGAAGCCAAAACCATCCTCTGGAATGGACCAATGGGAGTTTTCGAAATGGACAAATTCTCTAAGGGAACCATTGAAATCGCCAAGGCTATCAGTAAATCCAAGGCCAAAACCGTTGTGGGCGGTGGCGATTCCATTGCCGCAGTAAACAAAGCAGGGGTCGCAGACAAAATCACTCATATTTCCACAGGTGGTGGAGCCTCTCTAGAATTTTTAGAAGGACGAACTCTACCAGGTGTGCAATGTTTACTCCCGAAGGAAGAAAAATAAATGAGAAAGAAGATCATTGCCGGAAACTGGAAAATGAATTTAACATTGGCAGAAGCCGTAACCATCACCAAAGGTTTAGTTTCTGCGAGTGACGCATCTGCTCATGAGGTAATGATTTTTCCAAGTGCTTTGCATTTGGAATCTGTTTCTTCCCTTGCCAAAGGTTCAAAACTCATCGTGGGAGCACAAAATGCTTACCAATCAGGACTCACGGCGATGACCGGAGAAATATCTCCCGTACAATTAGCGGAACTTGGGATCACCACAGTTCTTGTGGGTCACTCTGAAAGGCGCCAATTTCTCGGAGAAACTTCCGAATTTGATAACCAGAAGATTTTATATTTTTTAAAAGCAGGACTTAGAGTTGTGTACTGCGTGGGTGAGACCTGGGCAGAACGAGAAAAAGGAAACACCTTTACTGTGTTAGAAGACCAAATCAAAAAAGGTCTGAAAGACATTACAAGTGACCTCTTCTCTAAACTTGTCATTGCTTATGAACCTGTTTGGGCGATCGGAACAGGAAAGGTGGCAACACCCGTAGAAGCAGAAGAAGCACATGCGTTTATCCGCAAAGAAATAGCGAATCTCTTTGTAGGTGCGGGTACAATTGCAGAAAAAATTCAAATTCTTTATGGTGGATCGGTAAAACCGGACAATATCAAAGAATTACTCGCCAAACCAAACATAGACGGTGGCCTCGTGGGAGGAGCCAGTCAAAAATTAGATTCATTTTTAGGACTTTTAAAATAAGGAAACTTTATGGGATTTTTTGCAGGAACCATCCTCACACTTTTTATTCTACTCTCGCTCTTTCTGATCCTTCTTGTCATGATCCAAACTGGAAAAGGCGGAAGTGCTGGAATGCTCGGCGGATCTACAGCGAGTCAATCGGTCTTTGGAGCATCCACAGCTGACGTAATGACAAAAACAACAAGAGTGGCAGCCATTCTATTCATCGTTCTTTCTTTGGCACTATCTTTCGTATTTGCAAAAAAAGACGAAGTATTGGTTCCCGATGTAGAACCAAGTTTAGAAGCTCCGGTAGAAACTGATGGAACACCTTCCGAAGTACCGGCTCCTACTACTCCTTAGTTTTTTCTCACTGAATGTCAGCCTTTTTGCAGAGTCTGACATTTCTGAAAAAGAAAACCGCCTAGACAAGGAAATCCTTAGCCTTTACCGAGAAATCGCTAAAGCTAGGGAACTTTTATCCTACGAAAAACTCACTTCACTTCCATCCAATACAACCATTAGTTTTATTGGAACTTATCCCAATCGAACTGGGCTACGCATTCGAAAATACAAAGTAGATCCGGACCCACAAAACAAAAATCGAATCAAACATTCCGAAGAAAAATCGATTCTTTTAGAATTCAATGGGTCAGTTTTATCAAAAGTTGAAGTTTTGGTAGTCACCGAAGATACTGAAATCGAACAAAAAACAAAAACAAAAATATCCGATACCTCTCCTTTAGATGAATCGCTAAACGATATGGTAATTGGATTTTCTGGTTTGGATGGAAATGACAGTTTCCCACTTTCTTCTCTGCGTAATGACGAAATCAAACAAGAAAGAAACGATTTTAAAAAAGACTTTTATATTAAATTTCTTTTAGACTTTAATAGCCAATTGGCATCGATTTCCGCCTTACAAAAAACAGGTGGGAACAAAAACCAAAAGTCTATGTTCAAACAATTAAATCAGTCTTTAGGTTATTAGTTTTGTCTGAGAATTCACAAAACAAGGATACATCTGCAGTTGAAAAAGTTGCGGAAAAAGCTAGGGAACTTGAAGCGATTTATGACGTAGTCCAAGATCCACTAGTACTTATCGATTCAGATTTTCAAATCCAGAGAGCAAATCTTGCTACGATTCTTTTTGCAAAAAACAACAAATACGATGAACTCCTTGATCGCAAATGTTATGAAGTTTTATACCAAAGAACAGACATTTGTCCCTATTGTCCAAAAATCAACGTAAAATCAAAAGAAAAAAATCAAACCTATTCCACTCCCATCACTCGAGAGATTTTTTTTCGTTCAGAAGATAAAAAACAAACTCTACTTTTGGAATTTTATCCTTATCCAAAACAAGAAGACCTATTTTGGATGGTAGAAAAAATTTCAGATGTTACCAAACAAAGAGACAAAGAAGAAGAATCTTTTCGGATGCGTAACTTAGCTTCTCTTGGGATTTTAATTTCAGGGATTGCCCATGAGTTAAATAACCCACTTACAGGGATTAGCCTAACATTACAAAATCTAAAAGCAAATTGGCAAAATCAGCCTCCAGAACAAATTGAAAAACGTTTAGATATGATTAAAAATGACGTATCACGTGCGGCCATTATTGTTTCTGATATTATTTCTTTTGCTAAAACAGATAAAGTAAAAGTCACTCTTGGGGATATCGTCGAAACCATCAACCGTGCAAAAGATACAGTGATACGTCTTTATCCACATTTAAGTAAAAATATTGTTTGGCGAATTTCTTGTGACCACGACTACCAGTTCCCTTTCCATCCTGGAAAAATGGAACGATTGTTTATGAATTTATTTAGAAACTCACTCCAAGCATTTGATTATAGACCAGGTGAGATTTCCATTGAAATCAGAAAAACGAAAAACTGGTTGCATATCATTGTAGAAGATAACGCAGGTGGGATTCCAGATTCCATCATTCAAAAAATATTTGATCCATTTTTTACTAGTAATAAATCGGGAACAGGAACTGGTCTTGGTCTTTCCATCTGCCACTCCATTGTCAAAGAACATGACGGTAATATTTCTGTGAAGTCGGTCGAACAAAAAACAAGGTTTACCATCTCCTTCCCTCTTACAAACGACATCACGGAGCAAAATCCATGAAAAAATCCATTTTAATTGTCGAAGACATCCACTCAATTCGCGAAGCCATCATGGATTTACTCAGCACCAAGTTTAATGTTTTTGGCGCTGAACATTTTGAAGAAGCAGTTTGGTATTTGACCAATGAAAAAATTGATTTAACCATCACAGACATTCGCCTTCCAGGTAAGTCAGGAATTGATTTAGTCAAATTGATACAAAAAGAATTCCCTCATATATTATATGCACTTATGACTGCATATAATATCAATGAATACATTAAATATGCTAAAGACCTTCATATATGGAATATAATTCCGAAGTATAGTTTTTTAGACATCCACCTCATTGAAGTTATGGTAGAAAAATTACTTTCAAATGATATATTTGGAATTGAAAAGTATTTTACTGGCGATTTTAAAGTTTATAGCCAAAACATAAATAGTGAATTTGAAGATGCACCTAACAATGGGATCATTTACAAACAAATCAAATCGGACCAAGATCGTTCCATCCTTTGTGGTAAAATTTCCAAAAACTTAATTCAATTGGGAGCTCCCAAGGCCATTCAACAAGTGCTAGAAGAGTTAACTTCCAATGCAATGATCCGTGCCCCCCGCACCCATGAAGGGGAATACAAATACCAATTCGAAATCCCCAGTCACGATATGGTTGTCCCTCTTGACAATATTCAACTAATGCCAGATGATTATTTTTTAATTGGTTACGGTGCAACAGAAAGCACTATCTTCATAGTGGTTCGAGATCAATTTGGATCACTAAAGAAAGAAGAAATTTTACACAGACTCGATCGTCATATTAGCTTAGATGATTCCACTGGGTTTCCCAAAGGTTTGGAGGATAGCCATGGACGTGGACTTTATATCTGTCGTGAAATCTCTGACCAACTCATCTTTAATATTGAACCAGGTGTCTGTACCGAAACAATTGCAATGATCAATAGAGAAGGAAGAACCGGTTTCAAATCTCTTTCTATCTATGAAGTGGATCCAAACTCCAAAACAAAAAATTAAAAAATTTGGAATTGCATCAGATCTGATTTTGATTGCATATAAAAAGTAGAGTTCAATTTCCCTGGGAAAAATCGAATTGGTAATTCAGAGGGTGGAATTTTTTTAGTTCGAATTAAATTCCCTTTGGTATTGTAAAACTGAATTTCCGATTCGGACAAAGTTATGTAAACTGAATCTGTGACAAAAATTGATTGGTAAACTCCACCTATCTTTGATTTAGTTTTTTCCCATACCAATTCCCCATCTTGGTAAAAAGACAAACTGTCTGGTAAGTTAAAAACCAGTGAACCATCATTACCAATAACAAAATAGAGTTTGTGCGGATAAAACTTTGGAAGGGAAAACTCTTCCACTGTTTCCCCCACTTCGTTCAAAATCTCTACAAAATCTTTGTCTAACAAAGAATAGTGGATTGCAGAAAATTTACCGTTTGGCGATAAAGCCACTGATTTAAAAAACGAATCCTTTTTATCTTTAGAAAGTTCTCTTTCAAACAATGGATTGCCTTTTTCATCGAGACGATAGATTTCCCCACCTGAAAATAGAACGATCACACCCTTGTTTTTTAAATCAAACTGATAATCAGTAAGGAACCTACCATTTAACTCTGATTTACCAACACGGTTTCCACTTTCATCCATAAGAAAAACCGTATTATTATCCCCTGACAAATACAGAACCGGTGAAGCAAAATATCCACTTCGTGGATACGAGTTAATTGGTTTTTTCCAAAATAGTTCCCCTGTATCAGAGAAAAAATTTACCTCATCCCCTATTTTTTCATACAACAAATAACCATTTGAAAGTAATGGAAAGTCCACCAAAAACTTTGGGTCCATTTCCAAAAATTTTCCAGTTTTAAAAGAATAATACCTTCCACCAATTTTATAACCATTGATAGTTTTCAAAGGATCTTCGCCTATTTTAGGTGAACTTGTACCAAATCGACCTTCACTATTCCAAACCCATGTTTCTCTTATGCTCGGGACTAAATTCAAATCAACATCCCAACTAAAAAAGAATAAAAGAAAAAAACCAATTGAATAAATAATCGTTTGCCACATGTTATACGATCCTTTGTTTTAGAGATTGGTATAATAAAAATAATGCAGTATTACTTGCGTTTTCGCGAATCCCTTCCCGGTTGCCAGGAAAAAGATACAAATGACTTTCAATAGATCCATCTGGAGTTTTTAAACCTATCCAAACAGTTCCCACAGGTTTTGTATCTGTTCCGCCATCTGGTCCTGCGATTCCAGTGATCGAAATACAATAATCAGAATTGGTTTTTTCAAATATACCTTTCACCATAGCTTCAGCTGTTTCTTTACTTACAGCACCGTACTGATTTAAAATTTCTCGTGATACACCGAGTAAAGATTCTTTCATTTCATTGGAATAAGTTAAAAAACCGCCAATAAAATAGGAACTAGATCCCGGAGTCTCCGTTAACTTTTTTCCAAGTAAACCACCAGTGCAACTTTCACCAACAGCAATGGTGAGTTTTTTAGCTAGCAGTTCTTCATGGACATAGGTGAATACATCATCAGAAATGATCTTTGGATATTGATTTTCCAATTCTCGAACTATATGTTCTAATTTTTCTGCGTTTGTGGACTGAAAAATACACTTAATATAACCTCTGTTTGCTGTCACACCCCAATCAACTTCTGAGAAAAGGCGCTCCCTGTTGGCTTCCACAAAATCTTTTTGGTAAAGCGATTCACCGATATTCCATAACCATTTAGTTTTCTGAACCAAATTCTCCCGAGGATAAATTCGTTTTAATTCCGGAGTGAGCCTACGTGTAAACATCTCCTTCATTTCAGAAGGTACGCCTGGCATACAAACCAAATAGGAATCGACGCCGATTGGTTCTACAAATCCAACAGCAATCCCCACATTATTGTCTAAAGTTTTGCAATCTTCGGGAACATGAGTTTGGCGAATTACTGTAGGAAGTATGTCACTATACTGTTTTCCACGTGATTCGTAAATTCGTTGCAAACGAATCTTTGCCTTTTCTACTGAATAAGATTTTTTTCCACTCAGTTTTAATACAGTCTCCAAGGTATAATCATCTTCTGTTGGTCCAAGACCACCAGTCATAAGCACAAGCACTGGTCTTGTTTCCGAAAATCTCTTTAAGGTTTGGAGCTCTGTCAAAATAAGTTCAGGATCATCTGGTAAGGCAATGAACTTTTTTACCTTCCAGCCGAGTTCAAACAATTGGTTAGCCATCCATCCGGAGTTTGTATCTAAACTTCGGCCTGCAGTAATCTCAGATCCAGTTGCAATAATGACAATGTAAGGTGCTTCCATTGATAATTTAATTCTCTTCTTTTGACATCTTCTCTGGTGCGGATATTCCAAGAAGTTTTAATCCACTTTCTAATGCATACTTGGTATATAACACAAGCGCCAAAAGTGTATCTCTTTCGTTTCCTGTTTTATCCTTGATTCGATTGTCTTTTTGCGAATAAAACTTTGTAAAAGACTTACTCAAAGATTGTAGATAGTTGGTTAGGCGATGTGGTTCAAAACTAGTTGCTGTGTCGTATACTTCTTCCTGAAGCCTTGCTACCCAAAAGAGAAGTCGTGTTCGTTCTTCTTGTTTCAAAAAATCATCAGATATCCCTGCTTGAAGGAGTTTCAGATCCATAGGAACTTGTAATTCGCGAAAAATAGAACAAATCCTAGCATGAGCATATTGAATGTAAAACACTGGATTCTTATCTGACTCATCTTTTGCCAAATCTAAATCAAAATCGAGTGGAGCGTCCGAACTTCTCATTAAGAAAAAATAACGTCCCACATCTTTCCCTTGTTTACCTAAATAAGATAAAAGGTCACGCATCGTTTGGAAAATTCCCAAACGTTTGCTCATTTTTACTTTTTCTTTGTTTTCGATTAGATTTACTTGCTGAGCTATCAGAACTCGAAAACTTTCATCCTCTTTTCCAAAGGATTTCACCGCGCCCTTCAACCGTGCGATATAACCATAATGATCCGGTCCCCATATATCTATGAGTGTATCAAATCCTCGTGCGAATTTATTATAATGGTAGGCGATGTCAGCCATTAGATACGTAGGTCTTCCATCTTCTCTTCGAATCACTCGGTCCTTATCATCACCATAGAGAGTGGATAAAAAATGAAGTTTTCCATCAATAGTGGTTACATCTTCTTTTTTTAAAATAGTAGGAACCTTTTCCACATCTCCAGCTTCATGAAGACTGCGTTCACTAAAAAACAAATCAAAGTTTACTCCAAAGAGCGTTAAATCTTCTTTTTGGCGACTTAAATTGTATTCCACAGCATAACGTGAAAGAAAATTGATAACCTCATCCCATTTTTCAGAATGAACCAAATCGAACACATATTTGGTTTTTTCATTATCCTCCAAACACTGAATCGCAATGTCTTTGATGTATTCTCCGCGGTAACTTTCTTTTGGAAGAATTCTTTTTTTGATTAATTCAAATACAGATTCATCGGACTCTTCTTCTTGAAAACTAATGGTTTCCCCTTTGGATTCAAAAATTCGAAGAAGAACTGCAACTCCAAGTAAATACACTTGGTTCCCATAATCATTAACATAAAACTCTCGTTTTACAGTATGTCCAAGACTTGTTAGTAAATTTGCGAGTGCATCCCCATATGCTGCTGACCTAGCAGAAACAATATTCATTGGGCCCGTTGGATTTGCGGATACGAACTCAAGAAGTATCTTTTCTTTTTTGGGTGTTTCTGCAAAAACTACATTTCCCGAAATCACTGAATTTACATACTCTTTTAAAAACTGTGTTTGAATCCTAAAATTTAGAAAACCAGGAGGTGAGAAACTAACAAACTCAAAAAACTTTTCATTTTTAATTTCAAGAAGAAGTGCTTCAGCAATTTCCTTAGGATTTTTATTAAGTATATTTTTATTTTCTAATGCAAAAGGAGAAGAATAATCTCCAAACTTTTCATCTCTCGAATATTCGATTCGAATTTTTAAACTTTCCTTTAAAGAAGTAAGGTTATTTTTTTCTAAATAGGTATTCACTGCTCTCTCTAATTCAGAAAGAACCTGTTGCTTTAATAATTGATTCACATTCATCTTTAAAATTTAATTTCCATTTTTAATTTATCTGAGTTTTGCCAAAGTTCAAAACTTCTCGCTTTGAATCGGGAAACAAAATGAGGAATACTCTCTTTTTCTTCCCTAAGAATGATCAAAAAAGATTCTGATTTTTCTTTTACTAAATTATTTTTTCTTTCTTTTCGGAAGTTCTCACCTTTTAGAAGGAGCTGGAACAATGCAAAAAAAACAGAAAGAGTCATACAAAGTAAAACTGTCTTTGTAATCGAATTCATAAATACCCTATTGACTTGTAAAATTCAAAGTATGATTTTAATTCTTTCCCAAAAAGAGATCTGAGAAACTGATTTAGAATTAGATCCCCATCCCGGTATTCGGATTCCTTGGGAAAAATTCCTAATACATTTGAAAATTTCTTTGATAACATAATAGAAAATAGTTTCAAAACAGGCAAATGATCTTTAGGGATAGGGTGACATTCGGAACATAAAAATTCACGTTGGTCGACGGAAAAATATGCCGCTGGTTTAGAAAGCACATCCTCCCCACAAGTATGACAATAAAATTCCGTTGGGAAATGCCCCATATGAGCGAGTGCACGTAACTTAAAGAAAGGTAAAATTTGTTTTTGAAATCCTTTTTCATTCGAAGTTTCCAAACTGCCAGATAGAAGTTGAAAAAGAAAAGGATGGCTTTCTCCCTCTGGATAGAGAAGTGAAGTCAGTTCCGTAACGTATAAAACGAACAAAGTGCCAAGGTAATCTGACTTCAATTCATCGTAACGTTTTACTAAATGAACTTCCTTTATTGACTTCCAGTCTTTTTCTTTTTGGTCATAATAATCAACTTCCACAAGAGAACCAAGCTCTGTTGTGATGATGGCACGTCGTTTGGATTTACGAATTCCTTTACTAAGTAAATTCATTCGAACTTGCGACTCTCCAGCCAAACTAATTAACCTATCACTATCACCTATGTCTTTACTCTGGATGACAATCCCCCTTTCTTTTAGAATTGCCATTTATCTTTCAAACACCAATTCCAAACATTCATCTTCTTTTTTACGCATTTGAATTGCATCTTCCTCATTTGTTTCATGGTCATAACCATACAAATGCAAAATACCATGAACGAGGAGACGATAGAATTCATCGACGATAGAATGACCAATTTCAATGGCTTGTTTGCTACAAGTTTCCATCGATATGACGACTTCACCTAAAATTTGAAACGGTATGGGTGGTGATTCTGAATACAGAGGAAATGACAAAACGTCAGTAGGTTTATTCAATCCCCTTCTCTCTAAATTGATTTTTTGCATCACAAAATCATCCACAAGTAAAATCTCTAACTCTAAAAGTTGCAAAAAACTTGGGCTTAAATGCTTTAAAATCAATTCGCAATTAACTAAAACTAATTCCGATTGGATTTCTGAATTCGACTTACATTGGTCATTCCAATGGACCGAAACCGAAAGTGAGGGATTCATCTTTTATTTTTTTTGGAACCTGCAGATTCCAAAGCTTTTGTGTCTTCCGGTTTAGGATATTTTGGTCTTTGGTGTAAACTAGAAAGTAATACTTCCTTAAAACTGGATTTAATAATTTCTAAATCACCTATCGTTAGTCCACTTTCATCCAATTGATTCTCAGCAAGTTTAGAGTTTACAATTTTACGAATAAGTTCATCTAAACTTTCTGGTGACACTTCATCTAATGAACGAGAGGCGGCTTCCAATGAGTCAGCGATCATAACAATTGCAGTTTCTTTGCTTTGTGGTTTTGGACCAGGATATTGAAAATCCTTTTTATTGATATTTTTTCTGGCAGAAGGAGAGATTTCCTGCAAAGCTTTGTGATAAAAGAATGCCATAGTGGATGTTCCATGATGTTCAGGGATGAAACTAATGATTTCTCTCGGAAGCCTTGCTTTTTTTGCCATTTCAATGCCATCTAACACGTGATCAATGACGGTTTTCGCAGCAAGTGCGGGATTGTTTTTATCAATATGTTCTGGTTTTGGGATCAAATGTTGGTTTTCAACAAAAAATCCAGCATTCGGAATTTTTCCTATATCATGGAAATAAACACCCACTCGAACAAGTAGTCTGTCCAAATTTAAATTTTGGGCCGCTCGTTCTGACAAAGCAGCCACCATAAAAGTATGGGTATAAGTAGATGGGGCTTTGGTTAATAATTGTTGTAACAATGGATGGCCGGTGTCTGCAAGTTCAATCAGTTTGAAACGAGTTGGAATATTAAAAACATACTCATACATCGGAAGTAAAAACTGTACTGCCGTGGCACTTGCAAATCCATTCACAAAACACATAACCGTAATGCGGAATAAATTAGAGTTAGTTAAATCACGGAAAAAACCTGCACCTGTAGTTACATAAAACTCTCTTCCATCAAACAAATATCCTGCTGTTGTGATAAGAACCTGAGCAAAGGTTAGTAAAAAACCTGCCTTTAAAAAATCGATTCGTTTGAGAAGCCGCCTTCCATAAATGGAACTCATGACAGCCACAGTAAAGGCCAACATAAATGAAGTTGGATTGTACCGTGAGGCAAAAAAAACAGCAAAGGCCAGAAAAAAACCAATGGCTATTGACAATTGTTCATCGTAAACAAAACCAAGAAGTAAACATAACATCCCCACAGGAACAAACATCCCAAAATAATATACACCCGACAAATCACTGTCAGTTGCATAAAATACTTTTGAAAGTAGATAAATGGATGCAATTACTATCCAAAGTGTAAAAAAGATAATGAGATTACTCGAAAGATCGTTTAATCGATTTGGCCGATATCGAATCAGATAAAATCCAACAATCACGATTAAAACACATTGGGTCAAAAATATAGAAACAATGGATGCAAGGTTTGCCCTTGTGGCATAACGATTCATCATATCTAATTTTATTTTTACTTCAGGTGTGATCACGTCTCCAGAACGGACAATCACCTCATTGGCTTGGATTCTACTTTTCTGAATAGGAATCGCATTGGTAGCCCGCATCCTGGCATTTTCCGTCTCTTCAGGATTGTAATTACAAGCAGGATAGGAATATACATAATAAAGTCCAATCCGAGAGACTGCTTTGAGAAGAGAATCAGAAACATTAGGCAACTTTTCAGAAGCTAACTTGGACAATACGGAGGCAACTGGCCCTTCTTTATAAATTTGTGACCGAGGAATCACTAAATTTCCATCAATGATGGAAGTTTGGTCTTGGGTACCAATGTTACGAATTTTTGCGCCAGATTTATCTAGATCTTTGGCAAAAGGAAGGTCTTCTTTAACAATACAATACTTTGAAAAAATCAGATTTGTATATTGTTGGATAAAGTTTTTTAACTTATCTTTTCTTGGATAATCTAAAATTGCTTGGATTTCTTCATTGGTTCTATTTCGCCATCTGGGAATTCGATCTTTCACAATCGCGGGTGTTCCCTTTCCTTCGGCAAGAATAGTCCGCAGTAGTTCCACATCTTCCGAAAGATTGGTATCAATCCCGGCGACTAAAATTCCAAAATCTTTATCAAACGCATAAGGAATATTAGCTGCTGCTTTTTGTTTTTCTTGGTTTGTTTTTTCTGTGTCTTCATAGGAGAATTCTTTAACCGATTGAATGGTTTCTGGGGCAATTTTTCCTTCTGAAAACAATCCGTCCGGATCTGTGTTGACACTAGTTTGTCCGAAAAATGGAATCGAAAGTACATAAGTAACAAATAACAAAGTAAGTGAAACTAAGATAATTTGTATGTTTCGAACTACCGAAACGGGTCTCACCCTTGTAAGAAAATCTGTGAGCCGGGTCATGGAGGAATCTAATATGGCTTTCATGGTTTTTTTGAAAAGAGACTTTCGTTTTCTTCAAATCTTCTGACAATTGATTCGACGATAGGGTGACGGGTGATATCCTCCCTTCCAAAGAAAATTGTCTCAATCCCATTTAGATTGCGCAAAGTATAAACCGTTTTTTCTAAACCTGACCTACCATGAGCCAAATCAATCTGAGTAGCATCTCCCGAAATTGCCATTTTAGAGTTTTTACCAAACCTTGTGAGAAACATCTTCAACTGAGGCAAAGTACAGTTCTGTGCTTCATCCAAAATAATAAAGGAATGAGAGAGAGTCCTTCCCCTCATAAAAGCAATGGGGGCAATTTCAATTTTTCCCACTTGTAAGTATTCACTTGTTTTTTCAAAACCAATACATTCGTGTAACGCATCATAGATGGGACGTAAGTATGGGTTTACTTTTTGTGTTAAGTCACCAGGTAAAAAACCTAAGTTTTCGCCAGCTTCGACGGCAGGCCTTGTGAGGATGAGCCTGTCCACTTCTCCCGTTTGCATCATACGACAAGCAGTGGCAATGGACAAAAAAGTTTTACCGGTTCCTGCAGGACCCATTGCAATGGTGATGTAGTTTTTATGAAGGCTATCCACAAAACTTTCCTGATTTTTGGTGCGAGGAAAGATGGGTTTTCCTTTGAAGGTAACAAAAATTTTATCGCGAGGTGTCCAAGTTTCTCCTTCCTTCTGGAAGTCAGAAGACCCTGGAGTCGGCCAACCACCACTGGAATCCTTTACTTTATTTACCAAATAATCGATATCAAAAAAAGAATAATCGGCTTTGTCTGGCCTACGTTTAAAATTTTCTTCCACTTTATGAAAAGTATCCAAGGCCACTTGGACTTGGTCATCACTTCCTTGGATGATGAGAGATTTTCCACGAGGGATGAGTTTTACATTGAGGCGACTTTCCCATAACGGAAGTTTGCTGTCTCCAATCCCACATACCGTTTGGTAGAGGGACTCTTCCTGAAATGTAAAACTTTCATCCATATTAGATAGTGACTACCCTGAGTTTTAATTCTTCTAGTTGTTTTGCCTCAACAGGACCTGGTGCTTCACTCATCATACAGGTTCCTTTTTGTGTTTTTGGAAAAGCAATAACATCACGAATGGAAGTTCCCCCAGTGAGTAACATCATAATCCGATCCACTCCAAAAGCAATCCCCCCATGAGGTGGTGCTCCAAACGAAAGTGCGTCCAATAAAAATCCAAATTTGGATTTTGCATCTTCTTCTCCAATTCCAATGGCTTCCAAAACTAGGCTTTGGATTTCTGGGTTGTGAATCCGGATGGAACCACCGCCAATTTCTGTGCCATTCAGAACTAGATCATAAGCTTTAGCACCAATCGAAGAAAGGTCAACTTCTTTCCCTGCTTTCCAATCTCTCAGTTTGTCAAAGTCTTCCTCTTTTGGGGAAGTGAAAGGATGGTGGAGGAAAGTCCAAGTTTTTGCGGTTTCATCTAATTCAAACATAGGAAAGTCCACAACCCAATGGAAACTATAAGGAACCTTAGGTGGATCATATTTTTCCGATAATTTCAAACGAAGGGCACCGAGAGAGGCGTTTACAATTTTGGAAGAGTCGGCTCCAAAAAATACCATATCCCCTTCTTTGGACCCAACTGCTTTTGCGATTTTATCAAGTGCTTCCGGTGTAAACCGTTTGGTGATGGTGGACTCGAGGCCATTTGCCCCGTGTTTCATATACGCAAGGCCTTTGGCTCGGAAGTCGCGGGATAACCAAGAAGTTAAGTCTTCAATTTCTTTACGAGAAATTACAGATCCACCCGGAACACAAATCGCCTTTACCACTCCACCACCGGAAACTGCTGCACTAAACACTTGGAAGTCTGCATCTTTTACAATTTCCGATACATTTACCAGTTTCATACCGAAACGAATGTCTGGTTTGTCAGAACCATACTCTTCCATTGCCACATGATATGGCATGGTTGCAAAAGGTGCATTCACTTCTAGTTGGAACACTTTCTTTAAAGCGAATGCCCACATAGCTTCAATTTCACGACGAATGTCTTCTTCTGTGACAAAAGAAAACTCCATATCGAGTTGGGTGAATTCAGGTTGGCGATCCGCACGTAAGTCTTCATCACGAAAACACTTTACGATTTGGAAATACCTTTCCATTCCCCCAATCATCAGGATCTGTTTAAAAAGTTGGGGAGACTGCGGGAGAGCATAAAACTCACCGGCATTCAAACGAGAAGGAACAAGAAAATCACGTGCTCCTTCCGGTGTTGATTTATTTAAAATAGGAGTTTCAATTTCTAAAAAGGATTTACTATCCAAGTATTCTCGGAGAGCAAATGTTAGTTTGTGGCGTAACACCAAACGGTCACGAAGTTCCTCGCGGCGCATATCCAGATAACGATACTTCAATCGAATTTCTTCGCCGGATGGATCAAACTCATCTAAAGTAAAAGGAGGAGTTTTGGATGTATTTAAAATTTCTACAGATTCGGCGATCAGTTCGTATTTTCCGGTTTCCATCTTTGGATTCACGGATTCGGCATCCCGAAGAGAAAGTTTACCTTTCACAGCAATCACAAACTCGGAACGAATTTTTTCTACTTTGGAGAAGTCATCTCCCAAAATTTCTTTTCTCGCAACGATTTGTAAAATTCCCGAACGATCACGAAGATCGATAAAAATCACACCACCTTGGTCACGGTAACGAAAGGCCCAACCGGAAAGGAATAAAGTTTTACCAACTGATGCATCTGTGACACTCGTTGCGCTAATTCTATTTTTGTATTCTGATGTTACCCACTGATTCAATTGAAAACCTCTTTATAATGGTACGTTGTCGAAACGGCTGATTTTCGGATTGAACATCAATGGAAAATCGGCCGTAGCACCCGCTCTGTTTTTGGCGATAATGATCTCTGCCATTCCCCTTTTATTTGGGTCAAGCTCCTCGGGAGGTTTCACCATTTCTTCCCGATAAATAAAACATACAATGTCCGCATCCTGCTCAATGGCACCTGACTCCCGTAAGTCGGAGAGTTGTGGCCTTTGGTCTTTGGAGCGGTTTTCAATGGAACGGTTCATCTGCGATAGTGCAATGATGGGACAACCTACTTCCCGTGCCATTTGTTTGAGTCCTCTGGAAATGTTAGCAACCTCTTGTTGCCTTCCACCCATTGCGGCCTTTGGATCACTCATTAGCTGTAAATAATCTACAATCACAAGTCCTACTTCTTCTGTGGTACGAAGTTGGCGGAGTCTTGCAGAAAACTCTTGGATCGTCAAATACCCAGAATCATCAATGTAAAGACTTGCCGATGTGATATTTCCTATACTGTCTTTGAGTTGTGTCATCTGTGCCGAAGTGAGAGTTCCTGCTTTTAAGGCATAGGAATCAATCCGTGCATCTGCACTGATGAGTTTGAGGAGTAATTCGATCCGGCTCATCTCAAGGGAAAAGATAACAACGGTTTTACGTTCTTTTAATGCAGCATTGGCTGCGATATTCAATGCAAAAGTAGTTTTTCCGTTTCCTGGACGAGCCGCAAGGATCATAAGTTCGTGAGACTTCAGTCCAGTTGTAGCCATATCAAGGCCAGTAAAATGGGTTTTTAATCCATTGATCCCACCCGTTCCATTTTGGCTGGCTGCGACTACATTTTTAATGTAATCAATAAGGGCATTGGCATCATCTTTTACTTTCCGTAAACCTTTGGATCTCTCCTGGCGAGAGATATCCATTAGCGACTGTTCAACGAGACTAAATATAGAATCGTTTTCTCCAGGTTCCACTTTGACTTTGTCAATGGCTTGGTTTAGTGCTTCGACATACTTACGTCTGTCGGAAACACGTTTCACACGCCTAACATAGTATTCTAGTGGTTGGAAAGGAACAGTATCTTTGTAAAGGGAAGTGATGTATTCCAAGTCACGGGACTCATCTTTGAAAAGACGTTTTTCCCGCATTTGGTTTGTGACCGTAACTAGGTCGATATTGATCCCTTCATTGATGAGATCTGTGACGGCTTCAAAGACTCGCCTGTGGCTGTCCATATAGAAGTCGTCCGGGCTTAGACCTAAGTCTTCCTGCCCGGCTACCCCTCTCATGAGTAGGTAACCGATTAAGTTCTTCTCAGACTCTATCTCCTGAAGGGGGTTAGAATTCATCGAAAAAGCTTTAGTGTAAGACTATGCTTGGCCGACGACTTTAACTACGATTACTGGAACAACACCTTCAGCCAAACGAACTTTGATTTTAAATTCACCAACCGATTTAATTGGCTCGCCTAAATCTAACTTACGTTTGTCGAGTTCCACTCCAGTGTTTTTAATTGCTAGTGCAATGTCATTCGCTGTAACAGAACCAAAAAGTTTGTCGTTTTCACCCACTTTCACTTTTACTTCGTATGTTTTACCATCAATTGAAGTAGAAAGTTCTTTCATCACTTTCACGCGTTTGTCGCGTTTAAGTTCAGCAAGTCTCTTTTGGTGAATCGCAGCTTTAGTGTTTCCATCATTTGCACGGACAGCAAATCTTCTTGGGATGAGGAAATTACGTGCATAACCATCTGCAACTTCTTTTACATCACCAGCATCACCAAGATTCAATACGTCTTTTTGTAATACAACTTTCATCCGTTACTCCTACAGAACTTTAAACGGTAGTAAACCGATAGATCTGGATTTTCTGATTTCACGAGCAAGGGCTCTTTGGTGTTTGCCACAAGTTCCAGTGATTCTTCTTGGAATGATTTTACCACGGTTGGTAACAAATCTTTCTAAGATGTCTACTCGTTTGTAATCAAGACCTGCAAGTAAGGCTTTGTCAGCACAGAACTTACATACTTTCTTTTTATATTTTGCGTTTTTACGACCGAATTTGCCTTCTCCGTCTTTACCACGGAAACCGCCTTTTTCGTCGTCTTCCATCCCGTCCATACTCTCGCGGGAATCTGTTCTTGTATCATCAATATTTGTCGTTTCGCTCATTGTCATAACCTATCAAAAAGGAATGTCGTCATCACCGGCTGGATAATCATCATAACCACTACTTACGCCGGAATCATAAGAATTGGAACTGTCAGAACGGTCACCACCTGATCCACCACCCTGTCCTTGGCCGCCCAGTAATTGTGCGGATTCAACATAAACACGGATTTTAGAGGCTTTTTTGCCTTCAGGAGTTTCCCAGGACTGTTGTTGCAGTCGACCTTCAATCGCTACTTGTTTTCCTTTGCCAGCATATTGTTTTAAAATGTCAGCAAGTCGGCCCCATGCCACACAGTCAAAATAATGAGTTTCCTCTTTTTTTTCACCGTTAGTCACATAAACTCTGTTATTCGCAATTGAAAAATTGACAACAGAACTTCCGTTCACCGATTTAAATTCAGGATCACGGGTCATTCGACCGATTATAAGTATTTTGTTAAGATCGTTAGCCATTGGCCCTAATTACGAGGGTTTTTAAGATGTTTGCATTGAGTTTAAACTCATGTTCTATCTTTGCAACTTCAGCGGGAGCGCCGGAACACTTGATAAGTGTGAAGTGACCTTGTTCGTCTTGTCCAACCGGATGCCAGAGTCTTTTAGAACCCCAATCCTCTTCGCCTTGGATCGTGAAGTTGTATTTGGAGAGTAAGTCTTTTACTGCAGACTTCGTCTCTTCTACATTCCCTTCACGAAGAATATTCGTGATTTCGTAGTTTCTCATATTTCTCCTATGGGTATACCTACATAGAAACACTTGTAGGTAGAAGAATTTGTTAGTTTCCACTAGGGTTTTGCCAATGGGGCCTTGGGTCAATGGAATTTCTTCTTGGAGTTCCCAAACCCTTCCATTTCCATGTAATTTCTAACATTTTTATGGGTGAAAAATCAAATTTTCCAGAGGTTTGGGGCCTTGGTCTTGGCCTATTTTTAGCACTTTATGCTGGGTTTTTAAACCACATCACCCCGAAAGAACCAGCCCTCGACAACCACTCCGGATTTGAATCCACCCTTCTTGGACTCGAAATGGCAGAAACTCCCAAACAAGTCCAAGATTTAATCGGAATCCCTGACACCATCGATTTTTTTAACTTATCAGCCGAATACAGAAAGGTTCATTATTTTGACTTTGGGTTTATCTTTTGTTATTTGGCATTTCTCACGTATACCGGGCATTATGCGGGAAGAAAGGTAAGACCCATATTTTTAAAGATCTTTATGGGAATGGTTTTGCTTCTAGTGATTGCCGGTTTTGCCGATTTAATAGAAAACATTTTAATCCTAAATGTTTTGGATGCAAAAACCGCAGAAGAGATGACTCCTTCTTTGGAATACTTAAAACCCACCTCCCAACTCAAGTGGTTTTGTTTGTTTGGTTATGTTGCTATAGTTTCCGTCTACTTTTGGTTATATGAAAAAAGTTGGATTTTAAGAACGGCCTCGGTTCTTTTTTTTACAGGATTTTTTTTGCAGATGTTTTCGATTTACAAAACAAATTTACTCGAACTAAGTTTTCCTTTTTTTGCCCTAGGACTTACATGCAGTTGGTTCCATTACGGTTTTAGTTTAGCTTTTAGTTCCTTATCAAAAAAAACATAACCCCTTCCCCCGGAAATCACAAGATCGGTCCCAAGTTGTTTGCAGAGAATTGCATATTCTTTTAAAAAACTTTCTGCCTCTTTTGGACCCAAAGGAAAAAAATAGTGATCTCCTGGAAGTGATTGGTGTTTTCCAAAAACAGGAACCACTTCCACAAACAAAAGTTTGTCGGCATCAAAATGTAGGACCACAGAGATATTGTGTTTTAAATATTGGTTTTTAGAACCAAATAAAAAATTCCCAAGGGAATATATCACAACTCCTTTTGGAAATACTTCAATCCCTTGCGGAACATGAGGGTGGTGACCAAGGATCACCTGGTATCCAGCACCTACCAAATATTTGGCGGCGTTTCTCTCGGTATCCATCGGTAAGGGACTATATTCCACTCCCCAATGAACAGAAAGAATGTTCACTTGGTTTGGTTTGGTTTTTTTAATCAAACGTTCGGCAGTTCCTACTCGGAAATATGCGGCCCCTGGTGTTTTGGTTCCCGAAAACAACCTAGTTTCACCTGTATCAGAAAAAGAAAAAATCCGATACTCAGTATTCTGTTTGGAAATAGTAATGGGAACCAAAGCATCCTCGGTATTTTTACCAGCTCCAGTATGACGGATCCCAAATTCATCCAATAACTCCAAGGTATCGTAAAGTCCGTTTTCTCCAAAATCCATAGTATGATTATTACCAAGAAAAACCCCATCGATCCCAAACATACGAAGTACAAGTAGATCCCTTCTTTCTCCAAAAAAAACATAGGACTTCCTTTGGTCGGCTGCCGGTGTTTTGTGGAGGATGGGGGTTTCTAAATTGAGAAATCGAAAATCAAAGTTCCTTAAATAACTAAAAAAACTACGAAAAGGATAATATGGATCTTCCGAACGCATCGAATCACGAACGCCCCAATTGAACATCACATCCCCACCAAACCAAAGTTTAGTGGACTTGGGATACTGGATGGCTTCGCCCGTTTCCGTACGGAAATGGTAAAGATCCTTTATGGGTAAATCGAGTTTGGGTTCTTCTGACTCAGGAATGTCCGCAGAAAACAAAAATAACGGAAAAAAAAGAACGAGCGTTAGTTTAAAACAAAATCGATTCATTTAAGAACGAAATTTTACCATTTAAAACCGGAAGGTATTTGCTGGTGGTTCCGTAATTTGGGATTTTTTTAACTTAATTTGGATGAGGACATTTTCCTTTTCGGTATCCAAACTAATCACTTTGGTAACAATTTCCTTCGGAGGATGGATTTGTTCGGGTTTTGTTTTCACAAGGGCAATTGCTTTTAACCCACGTTTGGTGCTAGAAAGTTCCAATCGGTCCAAATTCCCTTCTTTAAAAAAATACTCATATTCCCCATCTGGTTTGGTAAGGGCAATCCTAGAATCTGTTGTATTGAATTTTGCTTTGGGATTTTGAATTTCCGTTAAATAAGCACCAGTGAGGTATTCATAAATCACAGGAAAAGGAATCGCAAATTTTTTATTTGTATTTGGATCTTGGATGAGGATATCTCCCATCGGCAAAGTTTGGATTTCTTTTGTACTGGTTGGTTTGATTTGGATTTGGTTTGGATCTGCAATGAGTTCCGTAAAAACCATTCCAAAAAAACTATCCATTAATTGGATTTTGATTTGTTTGGATTCTTTCGAAAAATATAATTTTCCATCCAAGGAAACATTGTCTTTTTTCGGAACAAATGTTTGGATCTGCATAGAAAACTCAGACTTAAAACTTTGGAATTCAGTTTGTTTCTCTAAAATTTCTTTGAGTAGAGTTTTAGATTCTCCCTCTTTTGCAGAAATGTATTTTTCTTTGTTTCTACCAATAAAATTAGGGTCTTCCACTTCCGCAGACTGACACGAGATCAATAAAAATAAAACACTGATTAGGGCGGTATTTCCTTTCATTCCGAAATTTCCTTTTGTACTTTTTTTATTTTTGCAACGAGGTCTTTGTTTGACTCCGATTTTAATTTAGATTCGGAAAGTTTAAAGAACTGAAGTGCATTGACTGGATCTTTTTTTGCTAAATACACATCACCCAAATGTTCATAGATCACAGGATCTTCAAACCCTCTCTCAAGTGCCAAAGATGCAGCAAAATTCAAATGCAGTAAGGCACGATTAAAATCTTTTTTCCGAAACAATACCCAACCCAAACTATCCTGATAGGCCGGGTTATCTGGTTCTAAAGATACTGCTTGGTTGAGTAGTTGGCTTGCCTCTTCCGGATTGATATCTTTTTCAGCATATAAATACCCTAAATAATTCATTGCATTCGAGGCATTTGGATTGAGCGAAAGAGTGGTTTTTAAATCTGATTCCACTTCACCAAACTGTTTTAATTTATCAAAAGCTGTGGCACGATAAAAATAATAATTATAATTTTTGGGATCTAATTGGATTGCTTCTGTGAAATCGTGAACACTTTCTTTGTATTTTGCCAATTGAAAGTATGCAAGACCTCTCAAATAAAAATGAGTGGGCGAAGGATTTTCTTTGATTGTTTCAGATAAAACAGAAACAGAAAGAGGTTCTTTTTTTAAGTTCCCTTGTAAGTAGAGGTATGCCAAACGAAATCGCAATCGAAATTTTTTATCAGTTTCTTTGGTGAGTTCGAGTGCTTCCTTTGTGGACATGGTGGCATGATTCCATAATCCCAACATTTCTTGGCAGGAAGAAATTTTTTCATAGTACAATGACTGATCTTCGTTTGCATTTTCTTTTGATACAATTCGAGAAAGACCTTTTCGTAAAATCTTTTCAGCAGTTAGGTATTGCCTGTATTCAAAGGCAGATTGGGCTGTATCTGCATTCAATACTTCATATTCAGGAGAATTTTCTTTTTCGGCTAGTTCCAAAAGGGCAATTCGTGGAGAAAGTCTTCCAGGATTCTCTTGGATGTATGCCTTTAGTTTCGTTTCTAATCCATATTTTGAACCTGAAACTAGTTGATCCAACATATAGACAATTCCCTCTTTGGGAATTTTTTTCTCTTTTTTTAATGTAGCAAAGAAAATCGCAGCCGAATCACGAGAATCCATAAAATAAATTTCAGCAAGCATATGAGAGGCATCAATATCTCTAGGATTTTTTTCACGGATTTGTTCTAGATACATCCGGCAATTCTTAAAATCACCTAACACAAAATAGATTTGAGCTAGACGAAACAAAACTTCCATATCATTTTTATAAGCAGAAGTGTATTCGCGATAACGTTTGATGGAAATTTTTGGATAATCTAATTTATAATTAAGTTCACCCAGTGCTTTTGCTGTGAGGTATTTGTATTTGGAATGGTTATCTCGTCTTTCAATGACAAAAGAAAGAGCTGTGTAGTATAAAACGGACTGGTTCCAAAGTTTTCTTTCAAAATTCAAATTGCCTAGTAGGTATAAAAAATCTGGATCATTTGGAAACTTGTGAAGAGAATTTTCCAAAACATCGGAAGCTTTTTCCAACTCGCCTTGCCTGATCCGAATCCTTGTTTGCAAAAGAACTAAGTCTTTGGTTACATCTTCTGATTTTCGAATGGCATTTTCCGACCATTCCCAAGCTTTTTCCAAAGCCCCTAATTCTAAATAATTCTGTGCTTGTGTTTCAGAACTGAGAGCACTTGGTTCTTTTCCGACTTCCAACAAACACCTGTGGTAAGATTCCAAAAAAGAGACGGAACGTTCAAAGGAAAGTTTGGAATCTTCTGATTTCCTTCTTTGGGCAGCCTGAAATCCATCAACTTGTTCTCTCAAGGCCCGAGATAGGAGAAATTCAGCCGGTACACCAGGTGCAAGCGTAGAACATTCTTTGGTTCTTGTCCCAGACTCGGTGGCAAACAGAGAAAGTGAGAGAAAACAAAAGAAAACAAAGAGGAAGGGACGGTTTAAAGTTTTAATTGCTTGAAACATCAGTAGATTCCGGCAAAGATCGGGAACAGGGACAATCCTTGAACCAAATCTTCCGAGAAAATTTAAAATACATCCTGGCCGTTCTCATCGTGTGGGCAATCACTTTCCCATGGATTCTGAGAAACAAGGACACGATCCTTGCCAAATTCACCCTCGCCTACAATTCGTTTTTTGGTTATCCCAATCCCCGGATTGCGCACCAACTCATCGCCAAAGGGGATGCAGTCCTCGAAGGTAGAAAAGAGGGGGGAACCGAATTCCTCCAAATCATTAGTCAGTTCTTTAGTGCAGAAGAAAATACCAAAGGGAATATTTTACCTTTAGATTTAGCACTCATGGAAAAAGCATGTTTGTATTTTCGAAGCAAAGAACATGTGGAAGATCATTTTTTAGAACTCACTTGGAGAGAAAAAGCCAAAGAATGGGGATCTCCCCTTTTTCTACGTATGGCACCGCAAGGAGAACTCATCCTCGGACCCAATCCCAAAGATTACTGGAACTCCCATATTGAAGCAGTTTTAACTGCACTTGACTACTACAAACGCGCGTTACGTTTTTCTGGACCAGAACTTTTGGCCCCTAAAAAAATAGAATCAGTTGCCTGGGCAAGTTGCCGTCCAAGCGAAATTCTACTGGGATACAAAACACATATGTTGGAAACAGAAACTTATGTGCTAAAAAAACTAACCGAATTAGAAAAAGTTCCAAGTGGACTTAGTGCCGTTCAAAAACGAAGTGTAGTTCTTTCATCCATCAAACGTAGTGATTTTTCAGAAGTATCAGCTAACGATTATTTAGAGTCTTTACTCCGACAAATTTTACTCACAGGTATGAAAAATTTTTCTCCTAGAGAAATGGATGATATATATGAAAGGATTCTCTACTTTGTTGGTGCCGATGAAAGAGAATATTTAAAATTCAAATTCAGAAGAGCTGAATTATTTTTCCAACTAGGCCAGGAAGAAGAAATTTATTACAAACGTGCGGCCATTGAATTTAAAGAAGCAGCCAATATCCAACTTGCCTCAGAAATCGAAGACATCAATGTACCTGCTCTTCTCGTTCACGAGTTTGAATCAAAAATGAAAGAGGCAGAATCATATCACAAACTCAAAGAAAATTCGAAAAGTTTAGTGATATTGGATGCCTTAAAACCAAAACTGCGCAATGTCGACGAACGAAGCGTAGGTGGCAAAAAAGACGATATTTTAAAATCATATCATAACTTAACTAGATCCGTCCTTCGAAAACTGGGTCGCTACGAAGAAGCAGATGAAATCCCCTTTAACGAATGAAATAAAGTATTTTGATTACAATGCCACGCACCCACCTTTTGCAGAAATTTTGGAATCTTGTTTGGCGACGTATCTCAGAGAATTTTACAATCCTTCTGGGATCACACGATATTCCCTAAAAAACCAAGGAAAAATCGAACAAACAAGAAAATATTTTGCCGGTCTTACCCAAGGTCATGAGAAACAATTTGTTTTTTCTGCAACGGGAACGGAAGCAAACTACTTACTCATCCAAAGTCTACGTGTTTTGTATCCAAACTTAGATTCCGTAATAGTTTCTCCCTTTGAACATTCCAGCATGTATTCAGCCTTGGATTCCTATGGTTTTTTTCCAGACTTGATCCAAACCAACAAATCAGGAATCATCGATATTCAAAATTTGGATCAAAAATTAAAAGAAAACCCAAGACCAGTGATTTGTCTTTATGCAGGAAACGAAACGGGTGTCATCCAACCTGCGGAAGAAATTTCAAAACTAACTAAAACCTATACCCAACTTTTTTACAGTGATTTGATGCAAGGATTTTGCAAAGTGAATGTCCCATTTTCCTTGTTTGATGGGTATACCTTTTCAGGACATAAAATTGGAGCGGGAATGGGAGCTGCCGTAACCTATTTACCAAAGGCAAATACAAACTTTCGTGTGTTTGGTGGAGGGAATCAAGAAAATGATCATAGAGCAGGTACAGAAAATACTTTTGCCATTGAATGTTTAAACAAAGTAACAAAACTCCAACTAGAAAATTTGGAGAATAAAAACAAAAAACTCAAATCCTATCAAACTTTAATTGAAACTAAATTAGAAGAAATGGGTTGTACGATCATTGCAAAAAATTCAAAACGACTTCCGAACACTACATTCCTTATATTGCCTATCCAAGCAGTTGACTTCTTTCTATTAGGAATGGAAGAAAATGGAATTTTAGTTTCTACCGGGAGTTCTTGCAAATCTCGAGCAAGAGAAGCATCCAAATCCCTACTCTATATGGGATACACAGAGGAAGAAGCACTTCGCTCCATTCGAATCTCCACGGGTTACTTTACAACGGAAGAAGAAGTAGAACAGTTGTTATCCAGAGCAAATGAACTAATCCAAAAGCTCCAATCCATTTAAATTCATGAAACTTAGAATTATTGCAAAATATTCCAGAGAAGAATTTACTGATGGAGAATGTATTTGGGAAGAAAAACAAGACCAGTTTGGCACAGTAGAAAGAACAACAAAGTTTTCCGGAAAACTCATTAGCGAATTCCTAAAAGATTGGGCATTATTTGTTGAACGAGTATTATCTCAAAATCCAACAAAAGATGAATTCTTAGATAAATTAGGGAAAAAATCAGATAGTTTAGAACAAATTGTATTTGGGAAAATTCTTCCCTTTTGGCGTCATCCCGGATTTCCCGATTCCATCCAACTCCTAATCGATCCTGAATTTTCACCTATCCCTTGGGAAATTTTACGCACTCACAAAGGTTTTTTATTCCAAGATAAGGATTACAGAAGAGGGATTCGAATTGATACGATTCAAAAAGAATACAAACAAAAAACAAATTCTATTTTGCTTGTTTGTAATCCAGTAAAATCAAACTTAATTTCCACAGTGAAAGAAGAATGTATGGCTTTGTTTCCTATTTTGGAAAAAAAATTAAACTTACGAATTCTTAAAGAACATCATTTAACAAGAGTCAGATTCATTGAAGAAGCTGGTTCCGTTAAATATTTACACTACGCTGGTCATACAGAAAAAAACGGAATTCCACTTGGCGCAAATGACTTTTTATATTCGAAAGAAATATCAGAGCATTCTTTCACCAATTTAGATTTAGTTTTTTTTAACAGTTGCCATTCCTCTTTTGATTCCATCGAACATTCTGGACTTACTACAAGCTTTTTAAAAGCTGGCGCCAAAGAAGTCATAGGATTCCTATTTCCTGTGGAATCAAATTTAGCAAAGGCCATTGGAATCAAATTTTGGGACTCCTATTTAAAATCTAAAAATTCGCATAACTCCTTAGCTAAAATTAGAAAAACATTATATAATGGTTCTTCCAATGAAATCATCACGGCGATCAGTTTAGTTCATTTCTCAACACAAACCCCAAAACCAAAATTCAGACAAATCCTTGGCATAACATTTGTTCTACTAGTTTTATTTTTTTCTATTGTTTTTTTAGGCGAAAAGAAAGAACCTATCAACGCAGAGAAATTTGAAATACTAAACCCACCCAAGGTAAAAAAAAAAGATGATACTAGCCTTCCCCAAGACCCGGTTTTAATTCAAATTTCTCATTTAAAAAATCAAGAATTCCGCAAAATGGTCCTTCAGTTTTTAAAAACCAAACACGCATTGTTAGATGATTCTCAAAAAAGAGAGCTTATTGAGTCCATTTTATCAAAAGATATCTCAGAAGAGAAAATGTATTACGAATTTAAAACCAGGAGTGGATTTTGAAAAAATTCAAAAACATTCTAATTTCCTTTTTTTTTCTATCTTTTTCACTCCAAGCACAATGGTTTCCCAAATCAAAACCATTTGAGGACATTTGGACTTCCTATCATTCAAAACAAAATTTATTTAGCCAAGCTTATGGCATCCAAACTAGGGATACGATCCGACCAAAAACGGAAGCTGAGGAAGAAGATTTTTCCTTTTACTGGAAATCTTGTAATCAAACGGAAATCAAAGATTTAACACAAATTCTGCGTTACATTTCCTTTTATGATGCCATTTTGACTTTGAGGCAATGTGTAACCGCAAACAAAGAAGAACAAATTCAAATTGAAAAACAAACAAAGAAAAAAATCTTCGATTTGATTGTATTGCCTAAATTGGAAATTTTAGAATCAGAAATTACTAACGAAGAACTCATTCCCCTTATAGGTGAATTAAAAAAAGAATGGGAAAAAACAATTTATGTATTTTCTAATTTATACAAATCGCATGAAGTATTATTTTTAGGAAAAGAAAGAGAATATACCTTAGCCATCAACCGTGTTTTGTATTCCGAAATGCCAGAATCCAGAAGGAAAACTTTGATTTTGCGACTTCTGCAAGATATGAAACAGCAAAACAAAAACACCTTTCAGCTGTTTTACTATTCAAAACAAAATCCTTGGTCTTCCTCTAACTTAATTGAAGAAAATTCAGAATCAAAACAATTTTATTTATCCCTCATTGAAGAATGGAAAGTAGATCCGGATTTTGAGCCTGAACAACTCTCCTCATTAAGGGAATTCCAAAACTGTTTAGATGAAATTCCAATTTTGAATGAGAAAATTAGACTTTTAGGTTTTTTTGGTTTTTTTAGTGACTATGGTCGGTTCACTTCCAAACACCAATTAACATTTTCACAAACGAATCAAACGCGAGTTCGGTTCGTTCGACAAACCTTATTTCGTTCCCATCATTTTCAAAAAAGATTAGAAAATGTACTGACATCTTGCAAAAATTCCGTCCAATCAGTGAAAGAAATATGAGTGATGAGATTCGAAAGTTAATCGATAACTGCCTTCTAGGGAAAAGTTCGGCTTGGCAGGAATTGATTCGGAGGTTTCACAGACTCATCATTGGGACTTGTGCTCATTACGTTCCAAGAGAGGAAGTCACAGATACTTCCCAACAAGTGTATCTCAAACTTACAGAAAATGATTACCATCTCCTTCGAAAGTTCAAAGGAGAGAGTTTACCTGCATTTATTATCTATTTAAGTGAAATTTCTAAAAATATAAGTATGTCTCAGACAAGATCCATTCGTCGGTATGAATATCGAGAGGGAATTTCTTTGGATTTGAGCATCGACATTTTAGACGATAGGCAAAACCAAGAAGACGTCTATTTTGCTTGGGAAGAAAAACGTGAGTTTTACGATCTCATCGAAGCTTTGGATGATGCACATAAAGAAATTCTCATCCTGAGGTTAAAAGGGTACAAATTTAAAGAAATTGCAGAAATCCTCGATGTTCCCCTAGGAACAGTCCTCGCTCGGGCCAATCGAGCCAAAGAAAAAATAAAAAAAATCCTTACAAAGGAAATAAAGCCGTAGCGGGGGGTAATAAATACTATGGAACCAAAAGATCCGAAAGAATTTATGAACCGACTCAAATTAAAAGAAGCCCTTTACCTCATGTCCCAAGGGGAAGATGCGGACTCATCCACCATTGATCGGATCTTAGAAACCGTTCTTCCGGATAAGGGTTCCATCATACTAATTTATCTACAATTCGTAAAAGACCAGTTGAAACTTCTGATCAGTGACCAAAGTGATTCAAATCTAGTGACTCCAGAATTAGCCTTCCGTGGGACGGGAAATTCCAGTGGAGCCTTCCGAGTCCATAGACAAGTGGGAGGGCGAGATTTGGATTTTGTTTTCCAACCCAATCCTGAAAAAAACCAAGTTTTTCTTTCGGTAGAGGGTTCTAATTGCGAGCGTCTTTCTGCTAAGCTGTTTCTGGACGGAGCCCCCGTGGAAACCCTTTCCAAACTAGGTTCTCAGTCCATGTTTGATTCCCCAATTACCCTAGATTCAAGCCCTGAACTTGCTATCTTTGAATCCGGTAAGGAAATTGGCCGGTATCATTTTATGTTACAATCGTAATTTTTTTTGTGAACATGCAATAAACGGGAAGTCCAAAGGCATTGATTGGTTAAGGAAATGTTCCTAATTTTCAGGAACCTACTTTCTTTTCCAAACTAGTTCACTTCAAAATCCCGACTTCCGTCGGGATTTTTTTTAAGCGTTCACTCGGAAGTAAATCACATCTCCATCTTGGACAATGTATTCTTTTCCTTCCACCCGGAGTTTGCCTTCGTCTTTCACTTTCGCTGCATCCCCTGTTCTATCGATGTCCTCATAACGCATGACCTCAGCACGGATATATCCCTTTTCAAAATCTGAATGGATGACACTCGCCGCCAGAGGTCCCGTACTTCCCTGGTGTGTGGTCCAAGCACGGACCTCTTCCACTCCTGCTGTAAAAAAAGTAAGTAAACCAAGGAGTTTGTAAGAAGCACGGATCATTCTAGACAAACCCGATTCCTTTTCTCCAATCTCTTCTAAAAATGCCAATTGGTCTTCTTTTTCTAAACCCGAAATTTCTTCTTCAAAACGTCCACACAATACAACAACAGGTGCATTTTCTTTGGAAGCAAAATCGATGATGGTTTTGACAAGAGGGTTATCACTGGTTTTGACATCGGAGTCTAAAATATTGGCAACATATAACACCGGCTTGATGGTGATGAGGTTAAATTTTTTAGCAATTTTACTTTCTTCATCACCAAGTTCTACAGTGGAGGCACGATTTCCTTTTTTTAAGGCATCTAAAATTTTATCCATTACAGATAAAATTTCTGCTGCTTCTTTGTTTCCTGTTTTAGCAGTTTTTGCAACACGTTGTTGTTGTTTTTCTAAACTATCCAAATCAGCTAAAATTAATTCATAATTGATTACAGTGATATCTTCGATGGGATCAACTTTCCCATGAACATGCGTTATGTTTTCATCTTGAAATGCACGAACCACATGGCAGATTGCATCCACTTCACGTATATGAGATAAAAACTGATTTCCAAGTCCTTCCCCTTGGCTTGCCCCTTTCACAAGACCGGCAATGTCCACAAATTCAATCATGGTGGGGACCGTACGTTTTGGTTTGTAAACTTCTGCCAGACGGTTCAGTCTTTCGTCCGGTACTTCCACAACTCCCGTATTGGGTTCTATCGTGCAAAAAGGATAGTTGGCAGCCTGAGCTCCTGCCTTCGTGAGTGCATTAAAAATAGTCGACTTACCGACGTTCGGGAGACCTACAATTCCACAATTCAAAGCCATAGGGATAGGTTTTTACCGAGAGACGGTAAGACAAGGAAAATTGCTTTCTTAGTTTTGAAATCCTGTCTCAAGATACACAGAAGTAAGATAAAACATGGAACTAAGGATGAGAACAAGGTAAACAACCGAATAAATTTTACCAATCCGTTTCCAGGGATACCGATCAAACAAATAGAGTTCCTTGATAATGAGTTCCGGACTAGGATCAGTGGGAAGGGTATCTTCTCTTCCGGCCTTTCTCCAAACGAACTGGCGTTCCTCTTTTCCTAGTTGGAAAAAGGCAGCAGATGCACCTTCCGCAAAAACATCCAAAAGTAAAGTTGGGATTTCAAAGTATTTAAAGGTAATGATTCCAGAAAAACTAGTAAGGATAGCTAGGTAATTGATCACAACTATCAATGGACTTGCCGTATAACTTGAACTAAACAACAAATACAAATAAAGAATTAGAAATCCAATTGAAACATATTTGGCAATACGAGAAAGAATTTTGTATAATTTTTGTTCTTGGATAAAAAGGTGAAAAACTTCGTGTTTCATTCTGGTTGTCTCTAAATGGAGAGTGGCTTCTTAACTCGATTGTCAAATTCCTTTGGAATCTCCGTCTCCACACACTGTTTTTTTCCTTGGAAGTCGGTAAAGCACAATCGAAAGGAATGAAGATACATTCGTATTTCTTTCTTTTCCCCGCTTGATTGAGAATACACTGGATCACCCAAAACAGAAAATCCTAATTCACGAAGCATAACGCGAATTTGGTGCCTTCTCCCTGTTAAAATTTTTGCCATTCCAAAGGAAAGATTTTCTTTAGAATGAGTGGAAAGAATTCGAAACTCGGTAATTGCTTTTTTACCTCCACTCCTCACAATTTTTACTTCTTTATTCCCATCTTTTATAAAACATTCAAATCGTTTTTCTTTCCATTCAGGAATCCCTTGGCATAAAAAAATGTATTCCTTTTCTGCCTCTTTTAGTAACAAATCAATTTCTTTGTTGTTACCATGAGTTTTTCCTAGGAGAACAATCCCACTTGTACCCAAATCCAAACGATTAGCAGTGCGGAGATCTGACAAACCAAGTTTTGAAGCAAGTAACCTTGTGAAATCCATTCTGTTTGGGTCTTTTGTTTCATGTACGGGAATTCCAGCTGGTTTTTCAGCTAATAGAAACTCATCACATTCAAAAAGAATAGTGGTCGAGATGTTCTCACTGAGTTGGATTTTTTTAGTCAGATACTTCAATCCAAAGACCAGAGAGACTACGAATATTGATCACTCCCGATCGAAAAAGAAGATATTGTCCTTTGATTCCGACAAGTGTATCTGAGATAGGAGTATCTTTTGTAAGTTTGAGTGACTTGATTTTATCAGGGTATGATTCAATGGGGTATTCTATTTTTGTAACACCTTGGCTAAGGTCCAACCGGTTCCAGACAAGTTTAGTTTTGCTATCTTGCGGTGAAAAAAAATCGTTTTTCTCTAAATGGTTCAGAAATTTACTGGCCTCGCGCACCAAATCCATGTCAGGTGGTTCACCAGCTACCATCTTTTGCCAAGTGGTTTTATCCGGTAAAAACTGACTCAAATAATGTTCTAAAATTCCCGCATCCCTTCTCGATGTTACTTCCAAAATAGGAATTCCAAACTTTGCTCCTTGGTCTACCCAACGGTTGGACACTGGATTTTCTTTTGTGATCCCAACTTTTAAACCACTAGAGTTTGCAAAGTAAACAGTATGTTTTTTAAAACAATTGGTTTTTCCCCATTCGGGTTCCCGACATGTACCTTTGTGAAAATGACAAGTTTCAGGCCTTAAAATACAAAGGTCGTTCTCTGCAAGATTTGTAAAACAGGTGAAACAATAACCTTGGCTAAATGATTTTTTTGTTTTTTTCCCACAGTGCAAACAACGAATCTCGTCGTTCGTAGAAAGAGTGATTTTTTTTCCAATCCAAGATTCTACAGGTGTTTCGGAAGTAGATTCTACTGCACACAAATCTTTTTTGTCAGCTTCAGGGTAGTTTGCTGTTTCCCAAAAATAAGAAACAGGGGAAATTCCCTTGTGTGACATTTTCCGAACATAACCTTGGATCTTTGTCATAAAGTTTTAAAAAGTATATTCCTTAACTTCTTCTGGAAAAAACTCTTTGTTTACATTTACAAAAAGTAAACCAATGAGACTTGGTTCGGATAGAGAAACATCCCATTTAAAAATAACAAGAGTTTGGCGAAACAGATAATGAGAAATTTGCCCTTTAGGTCCATAAAAAAGTTTAAGTTGGTCCTCTCCTTCCCCAAGTAAAACAACCTTCCCGTTTAAATTAGGTGATCTTTGTTTGATAAGTTTAATTGTGACCTTACCACCCGGATAAACATCTTCAGGATCAGACCCTTCGGTGGCCTCTCCATCATTGACAGAAGAAATAGGAGCCACTTCCATGGTTGTGCCTTCGTAATCCAAATAATTACAAGGGAAGTCCCCGGGCATACTCGGAAAATTTTCTGAACAAGAAGTATAAACAGATTCTTTTTCCTCACCTTCTGCATATGAAACAAGAAGTGTAGAACGAATCGTCGCATACGCAACTGATTTCAAAATTTTGGCAGTTTTGTTTTTGGGAACAGCCACAAATTCTTTTTCAGAAGCATATACTGCAAAAACAAAAAGAAAACTAAAAAATAAAAGGATAAGTCGTTTCATCTATACCTCAATACAACAAATAAGGAGCAATTTTTTTACGTTCGGATTCTTCCTCTGAACCATACGTATTATGAAAGTCGGCAAAAGATTTTCCTTCATTAATCGAAGTTCGGAAATGTTCGTTGCCCCAAAGTTGGTCTACCCAATGATTGGAAGCTCCCTTACTCCATTTAAAATCATTTGGATAAGTTTCTTTCATAAGCCTTATCAAATCATAGGCCAATTGGATGGGATCATAATCGGGGCGAACTAAATTCATTCTAAGGCCAGAACAAATTTTTCCTTTATGTGGTCCAAAGGTAGGTTTAAAAAATACAGGAGAAAAATAATAAGATTTGTTGCCTAACTTTTCAAGTTTTGAAGCAAGTTCTTCAGGATTTGTCATCCATGGTGCTCCAAAATAAACAAAGGGAGCTTGAGTTCCTCGACCTACAGAAACATTCACTCCTTCCAAAAGAACTAATGAGAGATAATTTCTCGCAGAGTCCACCATAGGTAAGTTTGGTGAGGGGGTGGTCCAAGGAATTCCTGTATCTTCAAAATACATTCCTCGGCGATACCCTTCTACGGGAACCACCATTACTTCCACACTGTCTTTTAAATATTCTTTATTATAAAACCTTGTAGCTTCCCCAACGGTCATTCCTGTGATGAGAAGTGATGGAAACTCACCTGCAAAATTTAAATTTCTAGGATTCATTTTTTCACCCATAGGTGGAAGGTGCATGGCAACATGAATATGATCCAGAACGATCAGTTTTGTTTTTGTATTCTTCATGGCATCCATGAGTCTTTTTAAAACGCTTAAGTATGTATAACAACGCATCCCTACGTCTTGTACATCAAAAACAACGTAATCTACTTCCTTCACGAGATCACGTAACTCAGCATCTTTAATTCTATAAATATGATACAAAGGACGATTGAAAGTAGAATCCATTGTAACAGGCGTTTGACTAAACTCTTCTTCTAAACCAAGGAATCCATGTTCGAGACCAATCAAATGTTCGAGTGTGATTTTATGTTTTTCTAAAGAAGTAATGATTTTTTTAGGGTTCGTTCCGATTCCCGAAGGGTTAGTCGCAAGCATCAATTTTTTTCCGGCCATGGTCGGAAGGATTTTTTCATAAAAAATATCCTGGGAAATCCGCAACTTGGAATCATTCGGATGGACGCGAAATTGGGGAACTGTGTTCCCGTGGCATGCGAGTACAAGAAAGCAGAGAGAAAACCTAAAAAAGTAATTGGTCATGTAAGTATATGTTTCTATAATATAGCAAATCTTCAAGGAGAAATGTCCTTCATGTTCAACCGACTTCGTTTGGCTCCCTTAACCGGAGTTCTCATCCTTACTATTTTGGCATGTGCCGGATCCAATTCAGCCCAGAAACAACCTACGCTGCCAGACAACGTGGTAACAGCGATGGGAGAGGCACCGATTTACCAAGGAGACTTGGCTCTCGCAAGAAACAAGGCATTGAAAGATGCCAAACTCAATGCCATTCGCAAACTCGTCGGGGAACAAATCACTGAAAAATCAGGAGTTTCCGACGGCCAATCTCTAGGCTCCAAACTCTATGGGAAAACAGATAGTTTCGTAAAAAAATACGATATCATCAGTGAAGAACAATGGAAATTGGACACCCAAGACATGATCCGTTTGAATGTTCGCTGTGAAGTGGAAGCAACCAAACTTTCTACAGCAGTGGATGCCTTACTCGATGATGTTGGGAATCCAAGAATTGCAGTCCTTGTCCAAACAGTAGTCAATGGAAAATCCTATCCCATTGGATCGGCAACCAATATCGCAGAAGCTGAACTCATAGAAAAACTCAGAGCCAAAGGAAACAAAGTTGTGGATAGTTCCCAACTCACAGCTCTACTCAAAAAAAATCCAAGCCTTGCCAAACTTGATCTTACATCAGTGGAAGAAGGAAGTCCTTTACTCACACTCGCACAAGATTCCGGAGCTGAAGTTTTGATCATTGCCAAGGTGACCACAACAGACCAAAAGCCTGTGGTTTTGCCAGGCGGTAAAAAAACAGATTTTTTAAGTTCCGCGGCCACTGGCCCTTACCGCATCATCCAACTTTGGGGAGATGGAAAAATTTTTGGATCAGGAAGTTTGGAAGGACGAGGTGCTGATATCACTCAAGAAGTTTCCAGAGAACAAGCAGTCAAAGATTGGGCAAACCTTGTGTCAGGCAAAGTGGGAAAACAAATCAAAGACGAATGGTTTAAACTCACAGAACAAAACACTGTGATCTTAAAGTTCAAAGGCCTTGGTTTGGAAGATGCCATCAATTTTAAAAACGATTTGATGGAATACACTTCGGTCAAACAAATCAATGACCGTAAAACAGAAATGAATGGATCAGAATGGGAACTGACTTATCCTGGAAAAGAGTCTATGTTTGCAGAAGAGCTCATGTATAAAAAAGATTCGAGTTTCCGTTTTTTAAGTAGCAAAACTTTAAGCATCAATAGTTCCAAACGTGGAGTTGTGGAAGCTGAGTTTAGAAATAAATAACAAGTAAATTCAAAATTCAAGAACCCGCAGAGAGAAAGGAAATGATCTCTGTGGGATCAAATGGTTTAGAAAAGTAACGAGCCACTTTTTTTTCTGATATTGCCGTTTGGATTTCCGGTGTTAGATCATATCCCGTTAAAATACAATAAGTGATATTGGGCCGAATGTTTTTGGCTTCTGTGATAAATTCCAAACCGCTCATCTCTGGCATCCTCATATCACTAATCACAAACTGTACATCCAAATTTTCATTCAGTTCTTCCATTGCTTCTTTACCCGACTTAGCAACGATTACATCAAACTCATTTTTAAAATAATCTCGAAACAAATACAAATTGAGGATTTCATCATCAACATAGAGCAGCTTACGTTTTCGATTCGAATCGTTCATTTTGGTAAAGGAAGTTTGATAAAAAACTTGGTACCCTTCCTCCACTCGGATTCTATTTCAATCAAACCTTCATGGTCTTTGATGATTTTATATGCAATGGACAACCCAAGGCCGACACCCTTACCCGGTTCTTTAGTCGTAAAAAATGGATTTCGAATGAGGTTTAAATGTTCGTCTCGAATTCCCATTCCTGAATCCGTAATGACAATCACTGCAAAGGGATCTTCCAAGTAAGATTGAATTCCCAAGGTTCCAGGATTTCCTTCCATGGCTTGGATGCCGTTAGTCATTATGTTTAAACATACTTGGTGAATTTTTCCCGAATTTCCAAAAACGACAAGAGGAGATAACAATAACTCCTTTTGAACTTCAATTCGGTCCCGGAGGGAGTGAGTCAACATCGCAAGACAGTTGTCTAAAATTTCATTTAAATCAAAACGTTCTTCGAAAGAATCCCCACTACGAGTGAATTGGTTTAGGCCTTTGACAATTCGAGACGTACGTTCGACCCCTTCTTTGATAGCTTCTAAATACAATTTTGTTTTTTCTGATTCTAATTTTGAACCTTCCAAAACGCCTCGAACACCAAAATAACCACCTAAGATAAAATTGAGAGGGTTATTGATTTCATGTGCAATCCCAGCTGACAAAAGCCCAAGACTTGCCATTTTTTCTGATTCAATGAGTTGGTTCTGTCTTTCTCTTAACTCATCTAACGTTTGTTTTAGTTCGCTTGTTCTTTTATCAACCAAAGATTCTAATTCGTGATTACTCTGTTCTAAACGAGTTTCATATTCAGATCTTTCTAACTCAGCGGCAATCCTTCCCGAAAAAATTTGGAACAAAGTTAGAATTTTGTCTTTGTTTTGGATTTCTGATTCGAACAAACCAACAATGAGCCCCATCACCTCTTTTTTGGAATTGAGTAAAGGAGAACCGATGTATCCTTCAATTTTCATTTCGATGAGAAGTTGGTCCTCAGGAAATATTTTTTGAACATCTGTAGGATAATAACATACAGAATTATCAAATACTTCCGCACAAGGTGTATCTTTTAAGGAATATGCCATATTTTCTGCAATCACACCTTTGGCGACAAGGGCAATGGTTTTTGATTCGTATTTCTCCTTATCAAAGATGGCAATAAAGGTATAATCTGCACCAATGATGGATGCTAGTTTGAGTGTGAGTCTACTTAGAAACTCGTTTCCGTATGTGTTGGAAACGGCTTCGATAATATCAGAAAGTAAGTCACCTTGGATCATGGAAATTTATTTCTAGAAGATCCAAATACGAATCCTTGGTCAACCGAAATCAAGGTGCCGGTGAATCGCTCACCAAGGGAAGGACTGTTTTTTTCACATCAAGAAGAGGCCCTAATTCGTAAATGGATTCATATCCGTAGGCTTTGAGTGAGTTATAAGTGGAAAGATTCAACGAAGCCGCAGGACTTTTTGCGGCAAAGGCTTCTTGGTTTCCTTCAAAGTTATTATTACAGTAAATTAATATTTTGGATTTTTTTTCTGGGATGATTTCCGCTAAAGACTCTTTTGTGAATTCAGTGAAAGGAAGATTTTTGGCACCTTGGATATGCAAAAGATGAAAGCGATTTTCACTGCGAGCATCTAATAATACAACACCTTCTTCGGACATCAGTTTCAAAAACTGTCCCTCTGTTAGGCGATGATTTTCGCGTTCTCCTTCAGACCGGTTGACGATTCGTTTGAACTCTCCATAATCGATAAGTTTGTTTTCTATGGGAGTTTGTTTGATTTTTTTCTTTTTCGAAGATACGGAAAACACAGGAATTGTTACTAATACGAGTAAAATTATGATTACCGGTTTCATGACCTGACTCCTTTCAAAAATCGACTAAAGGAATAGTCTAACCACTTCATCAGGAAACATAAAACCTTTTTTCGACTTGCCAGGGAAAATCCAAGAATTCTGATACAGGAATGAGCATACTGAGAGCAATTATCAAAACAAATAAAGGCGAAATTCGCATCGATTTGTTTCCGGACAAAACACCAAATACTGTAGCCAACTTCGTAAACCTTGCCCAAAGGAATTTTTACAATGGACTTAAATTCCACCGAGTGATTGAAGATTTTATGATCCAAGGTGGTTGTCCACAAGGAACAGGAACAGGTGGACCTGGTTATAAATTCAGAGATGAATTTGATTCTAGTTTAAAACACAACAAACCAGGAATTCTTTCTATGGCCAATGCAGGACCAGGAACCAATGGAAGCCAATTTTTTATCACTCATGTTCCTACACCGTGGCTTGATGGAAAACATTCCGTATTTGGTGCGATTGTAGATGAAAAAGACCAAGAAGTGGTCAATTCCATTCGCCAAGGCGATGTAATGGAATCTGTCACGATCGAAGGTGATCCGTCATCCGTGTTAGCGGTGGCAAAACCCTTTTTGGATGAGTGGAACCAAATCCTAGATTCTAAAAAATAAGAATTGATTCTTCCCTTTGTCTTCAGGAGTCTAAGTCTTATGAAGACAAAAGGAAAACCAAAACAAGTCTCCCAAATCAAAGCGGCTTCTAGAATGATTTTTTCTATGAAACCAACAAAAGTAAAACCATCTAAAAAACTCTATTCTCGAAAGAAAAAAGAAGACCATTCGGTAATAGAGTTTCTACTTTCTTTTTTTTCTTAATCTTCAAAAAACTCACCTTTCCATTTCACTCCAAGGATCTCTTTCCAATTCATCTTCTTTTCCTAAGTCTACAAGCATCAACCTTTCTAACTCTGCGTTTCTCTGTTTAGCAAGACTCATATATTGAACCCTGTCCTGTCTTAATTCAAATAACTCATGGAATGTTTCATCATCATGTTTCAAAAAAAGATTTTTTGCTTTTTCCGCAGTATGAGCCCTTGTTCCGAGTAACTTCAAAACATCCTTTCCCATCTGCACGGCAGTTTCTCTTGTTTCTCTATAAATGTATGACACACCCAATTCCTTTAAGTCATAGGCTTCTTCCCGGTCCCCTGCTCTAGCTACTATTTTGATGTTGGGATAGTGTTGGCTTACATTTCGAATGAGTTCCGCTTGTTTTTCTGGATTGTCTAAAGCTGCGACAAGAACCTTAGTATGTTCTAAACCCGCAGATTCTAGTAACTCCAATCTCGTAGCATCACCAAAATAAACTTTAAATCCGAAACGACCAAGCATTTCCACCCTGTCAGCGTCAAAATCTAAAATGGTAATTGCAATCCCATTGGAACGTAAGAATCGTCCGAGCATATTTCCAAACCTACCAAATCCACAGATGATGACAGGGTTTTCTTGTTTATGAATGTCTTGTGTAGTTTGTTTTTTGGGAATTTTTGATTCTAAAAATCCAAAAATTGTTTTTTCATATAACAAAAGAAGTACGGGGGTGAGGGCCATACTCACGGCAACACAAGCAACCAAAACCACAATGGTTTGTTCTTCAAAAATCCCCAATCCTTCCGAATACCCAAACAGTACAAATGAAAACTCACCCACTTGAGATAATGCTAGAGAAAAGTAGAGGTTTTGGTCCAAAGGTAGTCGAAAAACAAAACCAAGGCAAAATAAAACAAAGGCTTTGAGAAAAATAATACCAAAAACAATTCCTAGAACTTTATTGGGACTTTCCATCACAACAGGAATTTCCATGGAAGCTCCCACACTCAAAAAAAACAATCCTAGTAACAATCCCTTAAATGGTTCAATATTACTTTCTAATTCATGACGAAACTCACTACTCGCAAGAACTACTCCACCTAGAAAAGTACCAAGAGCCGCCGATACTCCAATGGCACCCATTAACAAAGATATGGCGATAACGAGCAATAAGCTCGCACCTGTAAAAATTTCACGGCTTCCTGATTTGGCTAAAATTCGGAACACAGGTTTTAATAAATACTTACCAACCAAAATAATTCCAATTACAACAGAGAACACAACCAAGGTTTTTGCATAACCTGGCAAATGTTCAATCAGAGAATGGTGTTGTGATGAATTTTTGACGTTTGAATCACTTAACATAGGAAAGATGGCAAGAATCGGGATAACAGCCATGTCTTGAAAAAGCAAAACAGAAAAAGCTGCCTGACCAGACAAAGTTTTCATTAATCCTTTTTCTTTCAAAGTTTGTAAAACAATGGCCGTTGAAGATAAAGACATGATTAACCCAAGAGCAAAAGATGCTTTCCAAGAAAAACCAAACACGTAAGAAAAAGCTGCGGTCAGTGCAGTGGTAATGATAATTTGTAATCCGCCAAGTCCAAGTAACCAAAATTTCAATCGCCAAAGTAGATCTAATTCTAATTCTAAACCTATGGCAAATAGCATCATTACTACACCAAATTCAGCAAAATGCAACATATCCTTGCCTTCTGTTCCAACAAAACCAAAAACAAAAGGACCAATCACAATACCTGCAATCAAATAACCAAGCACCGAACCCAATCCAAGCCTGTTGGCAATTGGAACTACAATAATGGCACTTGTCAAATAAATCAAAGCTTGGATAAAAAAACTAACTTCATTCATTCTGTGCACCTAACAGTTGATTGATCAATTTCGAATATCGATTGGATTCCTTTTGCAAATCCAATTCACTCAGCTGGAAAGTACCTTGGACTAAAAAAGGAGGTAAATATTCCATTCCACATAGTTCAGCCGTTCGGCGGAAAGGCAAAAGAAATTCCCCTGTTTCATAACCATGGAATCCACTTTTAGAATAGGCATCTTTAGATCCTCCGGTTGTGATCACCTGCATCCATCTTTTTCCAGATAAATGAACACCATTGGTTCCATAAGCCCAACCGTCTTCAAGTACCAGATCCATCCATAATTTCATAAGCGGAGGGCAACTGTACCAATATAATGGATGTTGGAATATGATTGTTTGGTGTTTTGCGATTAGATTTTGTTCTGCCTTTACATTGATCGAAAAATTTGGGTATTCCTCGTATAGATCATGTAAGGTGATGTTTTCAGATACCGGCAAGGAATCCAAAAGGAGTTGATTGGCTTTGGACTTCTCAAGAGTGGGATGGACGAGCAGAACCAAAATTTTGGGCATACGAGACAAATTCACAAAATGGAATGAAAGGGAAACGTAAAAAAAAATACTTTTCCATTGACCTTCATAAAAAATTTCTTTCTGATTTCAATTGTGACCTTACTCTCCATTTTTTTTGCAACGTTCGTTTCCGAAGATCTAACCTGTATTGCCGCTGGGATACTAGCAAAAGAAGGAAAATTATCTCTATCACTTGCCATATTTTTTACAGGACTCGGAATTTTTGTGGGAGATTGTATTTTATACTTTTTGGGGTTAGCAATTCGAAAGGGATTGGTGCAATGGAGTTTTCTCACAAACCTCCGACAAAAAATAGAAAATGGTAAATTTGTTGGTGAGTGGAAACTTCATTATAGAAAATCAATCTTCCTCTCGCGATTTCTACCAGGGACTCGGCTCACCTTATACCTCAGTAGTGGGTTTTTTGCACTTCCCTTTTTTCCATTTTTATATACAAGTTTCATCGCTGTGAGTATTTGGACCACAGCCTTCGTTACCTTGGTTTATTTATATGGAAATATTTTGGATCAATATCTAAATCACAACCATACAATTTTTTTTAGTTTTGTATTTGGTTTCAGTTTTTATTTTATCTACAAACTGTTTCGAATTGGTTTGAACCCTTCCGAACGGGACCAGTTTTTACTGAATCTGTCAAAGTTAAAAACTTTAGAGTTTTGGCCGGCTCCCTTATTTTATCTGCCACTTGTTCCTTACCTTTTTTATTTAGCGATTCGTTACAAAGGAATTCGTTACATTACGATCGTAAATCCAGGGATCTTGGCATCTGGAATTGCTGGGGAATCCAAATCAGAGATCTTAGATCTCATTCCAAGTGAAACCGTAGCGAGTTCTCTTCTAGTGTCAAAAATAGATACAAATCCATTGGATAAAATACAGAATTGGATGAACTCCGAAAAACTTCAATTTCCCATCATCGCCAAACCTGACAAAGGTGAGCGAGGATTTTTGATTCAAAAAGTGTATTCTATAGAAAGTTGTAGGGATTTAATTCAAACCTATCCAATTGATTGGCTTTTTCAAGAATACCAGGAAGGACCGTTCGAAGTTGGTGTCTTCTATTACCGATTTCCAAACCAAGAAGAAGGAAGAATTTTTTCGATCACCGATAAAATTTTTCCTAAAATCACCGGTGACGGGATTTCCGACCTAGAAACCTTAATTAAAAACCATCAAAGGTTTCGTTTCCAATCCAAAGCACATTTCGAACACAACAAACATAGATTAAATGAAGTTCTTCCTCTTGGAGAAACAACTTCCATTGGTTCCATCGGAAATCATATCCAGGGATGTATGTTCCAAGATGGAGATCATTGGAGGACCAAAGAGATGGAAAAAAAAATCATTTCTATAGGTGACTCCATCCCTGGATTTTATTTTGGAAGATTTGACATTCGATTTTCTGATCCAAACCAGTTCCGCACCGGCAGAGGATTCAAAATTATTGAATTAAATGGTGCTACCAGCGAATCCACAAATCTTTATGATCCAAATTTTTCGATTTCACAAAGTTATTCTCTTTTATTTGGCCAATGGAAGATATTATTTCAAATTGGTTATGAAAATGACAAACGAGGTGTTCCCCTATTTCCTTATCTGGATTTATTCAAATTGGTCAAAAACCATCGAAACTATCGCAAACTTTATTCCACACCCGAATCGAAATAATCCTTTATGTAAGGAATTTTTTTTCTTTCAACATACAATAAATATGTAGAAAAAGAAAACACAAGAAGAGCCAGAAAAAAAAGAAGGCCACCATCATTTTGTACGTTAATTCCTAAAAACACAAAATGAGAAAGAATTGCACCTAACATCAAATTAAAACCCATAAAGGCACCAAACCAAACAAATCTGGGGATCAATAAAAATAAAACACAAAATGACTCTAAAATAGCAAGGCCATACCTACCCCATGGCTCCATTCCCAATACTGAAAAAATGTATTTGGATTCTTCTGCTCCTGAAAACTTAAAATACAAAGTTTGCGTTATGATGATTGCGGACAAAAGTCGAAAGCTATGAAAAAGAATTTTTCCGTATCCATAAAATTTCATAATGAAACCTCCATAAGTATTATGTTTTTAATTTCTGCAAAATTAGTCCAAGGGATAAAATGGTTTTCACCTTTTAGGATCAAAGTCTTATTTTTAATATGTTTATAATGATTGGTTAAGTAATTAACATTATCGACGGAAACTAAAAAATCCTTTTCTCCATGAATTGACAAAATATTTAAAGATTTGTTTTCCAACATTTTTGTTAGTTGGATTAAATCGGATTTTAAAGTAAACATTTCCTGATTGCTATGTACCCAGGACTTAGGTAAAATCCATGAAACAAAACTTAAATTTGCCAGATGATTGTACCATACAAGCTCTTCTAAATCTGGGTCAACGGGAGCAGACAACAATACCGCTTTCCAAACTTTGGAATCTGATTCCATCAAATATACAAGTGCAATTGGACCACCATAAGAATGCCCCACCACAATTCCAGATTCAAAAACAAGTGATTCCTTTTTTAGATAATTTGAAATTGCTGTTTGAAGATTCCTTCCTTGTTGAAAGATATTAGGAACAGAATTTTCCTTCATTGAATTTCCATAACCCAATCGGTCAGGAACGAGAATACAAAATTGTCTCTGTAAATCTTTGTCTTTTAAGTAAATTTGAAAGTCGGAGGCTGCACCAGGTGAACCATGAATCAATACCAAAACTTTCTTTTTATTTCTACAATCATTCGATAAAAAATGAATTTGAGTTTCTTCAAAACGAGAAACGTTTTCGATAATTTTTTCTTCTCCTACAACGGATTGGTTTGTACAAAATAAAAAGAAAACACTGAAAGTGACTAAAATGAACTTTTTTGAGTTATCCTTAATTTGCGAATTCATTCTAATTCGTCACTATGTGTAAACAAAGCCCCTGAATCGTAGAGACGTTTAAAAAGATCATTGGGAACTTTTGAACTGATGATATCAGCAAATTCTGGCAAAAAACCTTTTACTAAGTACATTTCGATGTCGGCTTTATTTTTGATTGAAACGAACCCACGAGGTTCACAATCAAAGTATAGTTTCACCTCTTCATACACTTGAGAGGATATATTGACTTCTCCAACCACTCCAGAGCTTTCCAAACGACTTGCAGTATTGACGGTATCCCCCCAAACATCGTAAGCAAATTTGTCTGTACCAACGACTCCTGCAACAAGAGGACCTTGATGAATTCCCAAACGAATCTCCCAAAAATCCCGCCCCCTTATTGAATGTATTTCTTTTTGATCGGCCATATAAGACTGAAAAGAAAGACCACATAACACAGAATCAACGGCATTGGTTTTATTTTCAGTTGGAATTCCTCCAACTGCCATATACGCATCTCCAATCGTTTTGATTTTCTCCAATCGATATTCTTTGCACAGACGATCAAACTCACGAAAGATTGTATCCAATTCACCAACCAGTTCTTCCGCATTCATTTTCTCTGCTATTTTTGTAAATCCCGCCATATCACAAAACAACACAGAAGCGGATTCATACCGTTTGGGTGTCACACGGGCTTCTTTTTTTAATTCTTCTGCAATGGACTCAGGTAAAATATTTAATAATAATGAATCTGATTTTTTTCTTTCTACGTTCAGATTCCGACTCAAAATAAAAATTAGGAACCCTGTTAGAATTTGAACAAACAGGTAATTTCCGCCAGCATCTAAATAACGATCCAAATCGGATTGGTAAGAGGTCACCCAATCCCGGTGGTAAAACTCAACCACATACAAAGACGCAGACAAAAGGATATAAATGGAATAAACAATAAACACATTATGATTTCGTATGAGGATCAGGGCAATGACGAGAGCGGGAATCAGGTAATAATGATTTCCTCCCAGCGAACCACCGTTAAAAAACCACATCGATGATAAATAAAAAAGAATGGTTAGATTGAATGGCCAATATAGTGAAAAATAAATACTTTTGACTCGACTCAAGTAATACATGGCAAGCATGAGTAGTCCAGAACCAACATTCAAAGCAATGAGAACCAGGTAGTTTTCTAAATACAAAACACCAAAAGTCCCAAACAAATTCAATAACCCATTGACCAGGGAAACCGTATTAAATAATCGGTGTTCGAGCGAATGTTTTTTGGGATCTCCGAGTAAGAAGTATATCCATTTCATTGTAATTGGTAAGTTTCACCCTTCCAATCGGGAGGATTCAACCTTTTTTCTAACTGGGAAGGAAACAAATCAAATGATAAAATTTCGGAAAAATTCCTTAAAAATACCCTTACTAAAAATGAATTTAATATCCTAATGCGTTGACTGGCTCTAATTTGCAAGCATCAGCTTGTAAACTTGCTGTTAAACTTGGATTCAGAGTAGCAGCTTGGATGGCAGCATTTGGCTTATTACAACTACTGATTTCTTTTAAAAGAGCAGAAAGATAATTTGAATACTGCAGTTCAATAAGAGCAAAATTTGTAATTTCTTTTTTGCATTTAGCATAGGACTCTAAAGTATAATAAGTATCATCATTGATTCCCGACAATGATTCAAATAATACCGGTGTAAAAACTACTGACAAAATTGGATCTAATAAAAAATTACTGACTGTCTCCACACTATATTGTTTCATCCTTATGTAGGCAGGGCTCGAACACTTTATCGCCAAACAAGTTCCAGGACTAACTGAGATGGTCGAATCAACAAGTAAACCAATCGAGGCCATAGATAAATCAGTAGTCCCGCAAACGCTAGTGGTGGTATAATAACAGGATGCGTTGGCCGATGTACTTTCCGTTTTTAAAATCTTGGAAACAAACAAAGTATTTGTGAAAGATGGATTGGAACGAAAATAAGAAGTTCCAGATGATGTAACGCTTAGATCTATATAAGCCCCTACTTGGGGTAAACTAAAATTAGCCGTTGTCGTTGGTCCAGAGAAACCTAGGACTGCGGCATTTTCAGTGGGGCAGGAATAATTCAAAGAGGAAGGATTTGAAGACGGGCTTGCCGTGGAACCCATTAACAAATTAGAAATTGACAGAAAACTCAAATTGCTTCGATGTTCTTCGATTTTCTTTTTTGCCTGCTCCCCTTTGATCCCAGTGGGAGAAAAAACATTAGCACAATTAAAAATAAAAAGAATAACAAAGATAATTCTAACAAACTGAAACATAGGGCAATATCGCATTACTCTTGTTTTTTGTCAATATTAAAAAGTTAGGTGGTATTTTAAGTTATAAAAAACATTACATTTATATATACTGAAATTCTAATTTGTGTTTATATACAAAAAAGCCCCTCCCCGAAGTTTCCTTCGAGAAGAGGCAACCGTCTTAAGGCAACTCTTGCCTTACTACGACTTAAGCGTTATTCAAAAGTCGTAATACAGAATTTGGCCGAAGACTGGCTTGCGCTAACATTGCCGTACCGCTTTGCACGAGAATTTGTTTCGTCGTGAGCGCTACCATTTCTTCCGCCATATCTGCGTCCCTAATCCTTGATTCGGATGCTTGCATATTTTCGTATGCACCCATGAGGCCTTTAGCAGTACTTTCGAGCCTATTTTGATAAGCTCCCATATCTGCTCTCTGCTTCATGATCTTGTTCAAGGCGAAGTCCGCTTTAGCAATCGCTTCATCTGCTTTTCCAGGTGTAGAAAGAGCAATTTTATTTGCACCTTCTGACATCTTTAAAGCTTTCGAAGTCATAGTTCCAATGTAGAAACGCTCTCTTTGCTTTGCGTTTGCTCCCATATGAAACCACATCGATGCCTTCGTTGACTTTCGAGCGAAGTCTCCTTCAAACAGTTTCATTTTATTGAACTCTGCTTGCGAAGCAATTCGATCGATCTCATCCACCAGCGCAGATACTTCTACCTGCACGAGCTGCCTGTCCTCCGGTGTGTAGATTCCGTTCGAAGTCTGGATCGCTAAGGTCCGGATTCGTTGGATGATTTCAGCCGACTGGTCAAGGTAACCCTCTGCAGTCTGGATGAAACTCAGTCCATCTTCCGTATTCCTTTCGGCCTGACGTAAACCACGAATTTGTGTTCGTAGTTTTTCCGAAACAGCAAGACCAGAAGCATCATCACCGGCAAGGTTAATCCTTTGCCCGGTGGAGAGGTTCCTCATGGTCTTATCTACATCCCATTGTGTAAACTTGAGAGCACGATGTGATTGGATCGCACTCATGTTGTGATTGATAATCATTGGCCTACACTCCTTTGTGTATTACCAAGAACGATATGTATTGCGTTCTTAGCCGGACAATCCCTGTCCGGTGTCAAGGATGAGCTTTCATTTTGCCACCTGGCAGGGGAAAGCCGGCTGATTATCTAATTACAACTCTTCAGTTACACTAACCACTCACTACGTTAACCAATGTTAACGTAGGAGAGAAAGAACTCCTTGTGGACGAACATTCGCCTGAGCTAACATAGCAGTTCCAGATTGAACTAAAATCTGGTTCTTTGTGAAAGCCACAGTTTCTTCTGCCATATCCGCATCACGGATCCTAGACTCGGAGGCTTGGGTATTCTCATAAGCGTTCATGAGCCCTTTTGCAGCATGCTCAAGACGATTAAAGTAAGCACCTAAGTTTGCTCTTTGTTTGCTAATGCGAGTTAACGCAGCATCCAAAGTTCCGATCGCATCGTTTGACTTGTCAGCTGTTGACAAAGACAAGAGGTCTCCACTTTGACCTTTAAGATTAAGTGCACGTGCAGTCATTGTTGCAATGAACACTCTTTCTCTTTGGTGCATGTTTGGTCCAATATGGAACCACATGGAAGTTGCTCTAGATCCACGAGCAAAATCACCTTGAAGCAAATTCATTTTATTGAATTCTGCTTGCGAAGCAATTCTGTCCACTTCGTCGATAAGTTGTGAAACTTCAACTTGGATCATTTGCCTGTCTTCGTCAGTATAAATACCGTTAGACGACTGAATTGCAAGAGTTCGAATTCTTTGAATGATATCATTCGATTCTTGCAAAAACCCTTCCGTTGTTTGGATAAGGCTCATACCGTCTTCGGTATTTCTCTCTGCTTGTCTAAGACCATTCACCTGCGTTCTCATTTTTTCCGAAACGGCAAGGCCTGATGCATCATCACCTGCTCGGTTGATTCGCATACCAGAGGATAGTTTCTCCATATTTTTGGAGACTTCCTCGTTTTGGAACTTGAGGACGCGATGTGAGTTGATCGCGGCTAAATTGTGGTTTATGATCATTGGTTTCCTCCTTGAAACTTGATCTGGCAAAAGAGAGAATCCCTTCTCTCTTTGGTTTTTTGTGTCTGGCTTTCAGGCCCCATTGGTGCCTAAAATCTCTATTTATTCCCTTAGTATGTCGGTGATCGGATAGAAGAAATTAATTCGAAGATTTAACGATGTTTTTGGATTTTTTTGTGGTTTTTTGCGCTTTTTGGAGATTTCTTAACGACTTTAGCGTTTTATTTTTTTTAAAAAAAAGTTCTAATTTTCCCCATACGATGATCGGCAAATCCCCATTTTCCATAAGCAAATTTTGAAAAGTAGGGAAAAGTATAGGAATTCCCCTGGTTTTAGCCAGGAGAGGGTGGAAAACTAGGAAAAGGGGACTGCCCCGAAATTAGGGGCGAATGGCGAGGGGAGAAATCGAATCCCAGTGGTAAACAGGATTCCCCTCTCCAGAAAATTTATGTTCGATTGTTTTTAGGTCTTTAAAGTTTTCAAATAAACTTGCATTTAACGCACGTATGGTGGACTCCATCGCAAGTGATCTGCGTTTTTGAATGACTTCTTCCGGTTCTTTAGGTCCAGTTTCTGTCCCACCCGAATAGTAGGTAATGGTATCCACTGGTGCATTTGGATTTTCATCTTCCGCATCACTGGTTTCATCAGACTTTGTCCGAGGCAGTCTATATTTCTCCATCACATCTTGTAAAATTTGTACATTCCAATCGATCACAAGTTTGTTTCCTTTTTCAACAAACCAGGTTTGTTTCAAAGCAAATCGAATGTCCAAAAGTTTTTTGGGAGAAAAAAGTTTACCATCTTTTGCCAAAGCTTCCACAGAATCAAAGTAAGGTGGTGAACCCACTTCACCAACAAGTTGGTAAATGAATGCTCCTGTTTCTTCCTGTTTTAAAACCTTTCTGTGGATGGGGATTTGTTCCCCTTCTCCATTGGAAATATAAATCACTATGGGTTCTCTATGATCAAGTGAGGGATAAGAATAGAGTTGGAAAGGAACAAGCAACCGAAATGGGTTTTGTTCTGCTAAAATAAAAAAACTAAAGAAAATAAGCAGAGAAAACCAAGAAGCAAACAAAAAGATAAAATCGCGAGTGAGTTTGGTTTCTCCCGTTCCGATTTTGTAAAATCGAATGACGAGTATTTTAGTAATTTCGCTTAGCGAACGAAGATATTCCTTAATCTTTTGAAGATGCGTATTCATGAATTCCTTTGATGACACTCCGGGCAATTTTCTTTTGGTAGGTTTTATCCCGTAGTTTCCTACTTTCCTCTGGGTTTGTCAGATACCCCATTTCCACAAGTACAGCAGGCATAAGGCTTCCTCGCAAGACGGAAAAATCTGCCTTTTTCACACCTCGGGACGGAATCTCGGGGCTTAAACCCTTTTCAAATTGTTCTGCCACCGTACTTGCCAATTTCTTTGATCGTCTTTGGGTGACACTGGACAACATCTGGGATTGGATTTGGGAAACAACGGGGTTCTTATGTTTTCCCACATACCGATTTTCTAAAAGGGCAGTTTCACGGGCAGCCTCTGTGCTTGGACTTTGGGAAAGGTAATAGACTTCAAAACCAGCTGCTTTATCCGACAGGGAAGCATTACAGTGGAAACTAATAAACACCACGTCTCTTGTATCCTGCAACATTTGGTTTGCCAGTTTCGAACGATCTTCGAGTTCCACAAAACTATCATTTTTACGAACCATCTGCACCCGAATTTCAGGATAGTATTTCCGTAAGTACAGATAAGTATAACGGGCCACACCAAGACTCACATCCTTTTCAAAGTATCCGCTAGGATCAGAAGTCCCCGGATCCTTCCCTCCGTGTCCTGCATCGATCACAATGGCTTTTACATTTAGATTTCGTTTGGGAACTGGTTCTTTCGGAATGAGAACCCAAAGTTCAGTTTCTTTGAATTGGTAACGAACATCATAGGAAATTAAATTCAGTAAAATCGCTTCCACAAGATCCAAAGGAAGATACACATCTTCTTCCTTTTTTAAAATGGCTTTGGGGATTTTGTAAATTTTGCCATCTAAAGTATAAAAACTGGACCCTAGGCGAAATTGAAGATTCCCTTGGGGAGTGTAGATGGAACCAACTCTTGTGAATTTTTTTAGTTTGGTTGTGAGTTCTGGCATTATCGATTTTAAATCCGAAAATGCTACGTAGTTCCCTTTCCCATAGAGCGGAAGTTTGGCGACCTCAGCTCCAAGGAAACACGGGAAAATACAAAAACAAAGGAGAACTAATCTTTTTTGAAAATAGAAAGAATTCGCTGCCAAATCGATTGTTTCTGTTTTTTAGATTTTTTCACTTCGTTGATATCGAAGAGATTCCGTCTTGGGTCATTCTTTTTATATGAATTCCCTGACTGGTTTTTCTTATGTTGGCCTTTGCCCTTACCATCTTTGGAATGCCCACCATGTTTGAATTCATGGTGAGTCATTTTGGCCGGGTGTTTATGGTCGCCTTCTCCCTCATGAGGGTGTGACATCTTCGCCGGCGGATGGTGTTTTTCCCCTTTTCCTTTCCCACGTCCACGGTCTCCCGAACGATTTTCACTACGGTCACCTGACCTGTGTTCGCCGCCTCTTTGCTCTCCCCCGCGTCTTGGTTTCCCACCACGGCCGCCACGTTCTCCGCGTTCCCGGTCTTGGTATTTTTTTTCTCCAGGAATGGCTTCATCGGCAAATACAGGAGTGAACTCTCCCTTCGGAAATTCCAAATACTCTTCTCGAATTTCCCCGATCGGAATTTTGGAATTTAGGTAACGTTCAATTCGTTCCAGTTCGGTATAATCTGTTTCAGAACAAAACCCAATGGACATACCCTTTCTTCCCGCACGGGCAGTACGTCCAATGCGGTGCACATAGTTTTCTGCATCTTGGGGAAGGTCATAATTATAAACTACATCAATATTTTCGATATCGATTCCGCGAGAAGCGACATCAGTGGCAATCAGGTATTTGTATTTTCCCGCTTTGAAGTCGCGTAACAAACGAATCCGTTTTTTTTGATCGAGTTCCGAAGAAAGTCCCGTAGCCGTAATTCCAAACCTTCGAAGAACTGAAACTATCTTTGGGATGTTCATTTTGTAGTTAGTAAAAATGATTCCCAGGCCTTCGATTTCATTATGTAGAAGTGAATTCACAAGGTAAGGAAGTTTTTCTTCTCTTCCTAAATGGAGTAAGTTTTGGTCAATTCGTTCGGTGATAACTTTTTCTGGATTGATATGGACTTCAATCGGATCGTTTAAGTATTTACTCGCAAGACGAACCACTTCGTAACTGAGAGTGGCACTAAAAAGAAGAGACTGTTTTCTGTTTTTACATTTGTGAAAGATGTATTTGAGATCTTGGACAAATCCCATATCGAACATTCTGTCCGCTTCATCTAAAATCACCACTTTGATGTTTTCCAAAGAGAGGCCGTGGTTTTTAACAAAGTCAATGAGCCGCCCAGGAGTTGCGACAATGATACATGCTTTGTTGCCGAGCGCTTGTTCTTGGGATTTATAATCAGTCCCACCGATGATGGTAGCCACTCCAAAGTCAGTGAACTCTAAAAGTTTTTTAGCTTCTTCTGCAATTTGGATGGTGAGTTCTCTTGTGGGTGCAAGGACAAGGGCGTAAGGGAGAGCCTCCTCTTCTTCGGCTGATAAAAGCCTATGGAGAGTGGGAAGTAAAAAAGCCATAGTCTTTCCAGTACCTGTTTGTGCAAGGCCTGTGAGGTCATTTCCTTCCATCGCGAAAGGAATGGACTTGGCTTGGATGGGGGTGAGTTCTGTGTAGCCGATTTTATCTAGTGCTTTTACAAGAGACTCGTGAAAGGGTAATTCGTTAAATTTCATAATGGATTTCAGTGTTTTAATTTTCTGGCGATTAGTTCGATGGTATCACCATAGGCAAATTGGTTTGCATAGAGGCGATACAGCCATTCGGGGAGTTTGCCTCTAGGCCCTAAATCCCGGTAGGAGTGATACGACATAGGTCTAACATAGTTCACCTCGAAGCCAAGGATTGACAAGAGTTTTTTCAAAGAGTGCACCGAGTAGTCAAAAAAGTGGTCAGAAGGATGGGTCAAAAACCATTCCTTGGGATTGGATTGAAAACTCGGGCCAAAACTGGAAGGAACCGCTAGATAGAGATGCCCACCTGGCCGAATCCAATCCCCTAGCCGTTTCCAAATCCCTTCTATGTCTTCGATATGCTCAATGACAAAAAAGGCCGCAATGACATCAAAAGTATTTTTCCATAAAAGACTTTCCACTGACAAAACAGAAGTTTGGCCTACATCAAGTCCGAGTGTGGATTTAGAATATTCCACTTCTTTCGGAGAAAGTTCAAGGCCTTTGGTTTGGTACCCGGCATTTTTGGCTTCATCCAAAAAAAATCCAGCAGCCGATCCAATTTCCAAAAGGGATTTTCCCATTGGATTTGCCCCCACCGATTCCAAATTGTGGAGCCTACGTTTTGCCATCACCCGAAGGTTTGGTTCATCTTCATAATAAGATTTTTTGTATTGGGACTTGTATTCTTCCATAAAGTAACTATCCCCATACTCTCTATGTTTTGCAGGCAGATACCGAAGAACACCTGTAAGCTGGCATTCTTCGTAATATTCTGGGAATTTTTTATGTGGGATAAATTCGAATAAACTCAAAAATACGTTCTCTTTTTTGATTCGAGAGATTTTTCATACTGAGCCCTTGCCGCCCTTTTGTTTTCATAGGCTTCGGTAAGGCTTGGGTTGAGATCAATGGCTGTTTGGAAACTAGAAAGTGCCCGTTTAAATTCCCCATTTTTAAAATAACATACTCCCAAATAATTGTGAGCCTTAGAGGAAATGGTAGGAGTGACATCCGAACGAGTGATGACTGTTAGTTCCTCAATTGCTTTTTCCCTGTCCACGAGTGAACCCGAATCAATGAGAATTTTGGAAAGGACAAGTTTTGATTCCATATCTTCGGGATCAATATGAGTCGCACGAAATGCTTCCTCTTTGGCTTTTTTTGATAACCCAGAGTTTCCGCTATTTGCATAACTTAAAGCCAGTTTTCTATGGGCAAGTTTGATTTCTTTTGGATCTTTAGAATTTTCCAAAACATAAACGAGCATCTTTTCTGCGGCTGGATAGTTTTTGGTTTGGATGTAAACATCTGCCAGTTTCAATCTTGCTTCATAAAGTTCCGGTTTCCAAGCAATGGCTTCTTCGTATTCGGCAATGGCTTCTGAATAAAAACGGTTTTCTAAATAATAATCAGCGATTGCAAGTCGTGACTGTGTATGGTTCGGATCAAGGGCTTGCGATTTACGAAGGGACTCAATGGCCATCGTAGGTTTTCCCGCATGCAAATAAGTTAGACCCAAATTGTAATAGGCTGATTGGTTTTTCGGATTTAGGGACAGAGCCCCTTCGAAAGCAGTAATACTTTCCGAATACCTTTCCATCTCGTCCAAAATGATACCGAGATTTACATAAGCAGTTTCCGAATAGCTATCTCCCGGAGTGAGGCGAATGATCCGGCGAAACAAACTTTCGGCTTCTACCAGTTCCCCTTTTTTATAATAGAGTTCTGACAAAGCAAAAAGAGAATCCACGTCACTTGGTTTGAGTAACAAAGCTTTTTTTAAGGCAGTGATGGCCATATTGGTTTGTCCCATAGATAGAAAGGCATCTGCAATATAACGATACACTTCTGGTTCATTGGCATTGGAATCAAGGGCTTTTTGAAAGTATTTAGCTGCTTCTTCAGGGACTTTCTTTTTTAAATACACCAAACCTAAGTTATAGTAGGATTTGGCATCGTTTGTTTTCAAACGAATCACTTCTCGAAAATAAAACTCTGCCCTGTCATAATCCTCTCTTTGGTAAAAGATAGTTCCAAGATGACCGTAAGAGAGAACTGCTGTTTGGGAATTGGGTGCTGTTTGTATTACTTTTTGGAATTCGGAAATGGCCTCTGCCATATTTCCTTGTTTCAAATAACTAATGGCTAAGTTGTAAGTGAGGGTGACATCAGTTGGTGCCAAAGACTGCCCTTCTTTGTAAGCTTCGATGGCACTAGCCGGATCTCCAATCTCTTGGAATAAATTGCCTTGGAGGAGTGCCACACGGTAATCATTCGGCGCAATTTCTTTGGCTCTTTCTGCGGCCCGTCTTGCTTCTTCAAATTTTCCCGCATGTTTGAATGCGAGGGATAAATTATAAAATGCAAAATAGTTTTTGGAATCATATTGGATGGCTTTTTCCAATCGTTCAATGGCATTGATATAACGACCTGCTTCATCATACATCACCCCAAGGACGGTGAGGGCAATGGATTTGTCTTCGTCACTGCCTGGTGAATTTAAAAACTCCTCACAAACATTTCCCACACGGTTCATATAACGGTTGTGATAGGCATTGAGACAGGCCGCCAGTTTCGGATTTACGGAATCATCAGGAAGGTAAGGTTTATCCACAAGAAGGTTCAGTGCCTTTTTATCTGTGGGGAGATTTTTTAAGGCTTTTGCGATCTCTTCGGGGTTTTGTTTTTTTTGTAGATACCACCAGTAACCAGCGGTTAAAAATCCAAGAACAAGGGCGACAAGAAAGGACCAAAATAGAAAAGATAAAACGGGACGACGGGCAGTAGTTTCCGATTCGTAAGTGGTTTCTTTTTCACGACCCAGGTTCCGTAAGTATGGATCTTCCTGGTAATAACTTGGCTGTGAGGATTGTTCCTCAATACGAAACCGGTTTTTTTGGATGGGATCCATTCTATCTCTTACTGGGGTTTGTTCGCTACGATCTCCTTCTTATAGAAGGCATCAAGTAATCCGTTGATAAACTGTGCCGATTCGTCTGTTTCAAATTCTTTAGTGAGTTCGACCGCTTCATTGATGACAACGGGGGCCGCAAGGAAAGGTTCCTTTTGCAAACTAAGAATCGATAGACGTAAAATACAACGGTTGACCACGGAAATACGCGAAAGTTCCCAATTCTCCGAATACTTCTTGATTAGAGTATCGATCGCTTTTCGATTTTCGACCACTCCTTTCACAAGAAAGACAGCATAATCCTTTTCTTCACGAGTGATTTTTTTGTCATACCAATCGAATTTCATGGCCCGATCCGGATCGGTTCCCACTAAGTCAATTTGGTAGAGGCACATTAAGGCGAGACTTCGCCCGCGGTGTCTAGAACTCATCCGATCTCTTTGAAAAGATTTGCCATTTCGATGGCTGTGGTGGCTGCTTCGTATCCTTTGTTGCCTGCTTTGGTTCCTGCCCTTTCAATGGCTTGTTCGATGGATTCTGTGGTGATGACCCCAAAAATCACAGGAACAGATCCATCCGCCACTGAACCAACCTTAGCGGCTTCCCCGGAAACCAAATCATAATGAGAAGTAGCCCCACGGATGACTGCCCCAAGGCAAACAATGGCTGAGAATTGGTACTTTTTAGATAATAAAACACGTTTTACGGTTTGTGGGAGTTCGAAGGCACCGGGAACATAGATGACAGTGACATCACTATCACTAATCCCATGTTGTCTATAAGCATCTTTTGCCCCTTTGAGTAGAGACTCCGTGATGAATTCGTTGAACTTAGAAACGATGACACAATGTTTTTGTCCGTTTCCGATGCGTGTGCCTTCCAGTGTAGCTGTCATGTATCCAAAATCCTAGGGGGTAGTTATTTCGCAAGACGAATGACGAGGGTAATCTTTCCGTCTGGATTTTCTACCACTTCGAACCCATCTCGTTCGAGTGCTTTTTTGGCTCGGTAGATGGCCAGATTCACAACATTGGTTTTTTCATCCTGCAGTTTTTCTGATTCCCGGTTCATAGATCCCCTCTTAAACTTAAAGGTCGGATGCCTAACCATCCAATCTTAAATGCCAATGGCTTTACAAGGTAGAATTGTTTTCCTCTTATGTCATATAGGAAGAAAATGAAGAAAAAGAAATCCGTAAAGAAGGTCAAAAAAAGGAAACCGGTAGTGTATACCGAGGGTGACTTTATTGTAAAACCTTCCTCTGTTCCCAATATTGGAATGGGACTATTCACCAAACAAACATTATACAAGGGAGATACCGTTGGTTATTACATGGGTAAAATCATTACCGATGAACAAGCGGAATCGAACAAATACGTAGACTCAAAATACCTACTTTGGATCTGTAAAGACTGGTGGATTTATGGGGAAGGACGCGAGTCGAATTACACTCGTTACATCAACCACTCTTCAAAACCCAATGCAGAACTTGTCACATCTGTCCGATGGAAAACGGCTAGGTTTAAGGTTTTAAAAACAATCCCAGAAGGATCAGAAATATTTTTTGATTATGGAAAAGACTACTGGGATAATGTGGACTTCAAACCGAAGTAAGCAGAATCGAATCATTAAGGCCAGAATCAACTGGCCTTACACAAAACTGAATCCTAAGAAAAAGGTCTCTTAAAGGAGACCGTTATTTCCAAAAGATGTTTTAGTGGAGGTTTTGAGAGCATCAGAAGCTTCCAAAGCTTCCGTGTACCGAATGACTGAATCATCCATACGAAACACTCCTTCCGTCGTTTCCCTATGCACAAACCGACAAACCAGTAAATTTGCAGCAAAAAAGAGAACCGCGAGAACCAAGGGAAAACGATACGAATTCGACATAAAACCCTCCGATTTAAGTTAAGCCTCTTACCCGGCCTTCTCCCGGCAAGAAATTTTTAGAGAGATTCTAATAGAAATCCTCTATACGGATATCTGGGAACGCATTGTTCTCTGTTTCGGCCGCCAAAAGGACCGCCTCATCGAGAGTCCCCGTAAGCATTTCCTCCAAACTAAGGAAGAGATTGGTGTGCACATTGGTACGCCGAACGGCATAATCCACCATGGTTCCTGTTTTCATAATAAAGGCCCAGTCGCTACTTTGTAATAATAAAAGTTCCCTTCCCATTTGTTTCAAAATTCGTTTTTGTAATTCGGTTCCAGTGGATCCAAATTCATGGGCCCTCTTATGCATCCGAATGCTAAGACCGTGGATGAGAGGATAAATCCAATCGTTGGTGGGATTGAGCCAAACTTCCCCATAGCCATTTTCTCCCCAACTGGACATTTTCATTTCCACTGACTGAACCCGAGGGAGGGCCCTTGCTGCTTCTAAAGGATGGGAAAGTTTGATCGTATTTTGGTTGAAGTGGATTTTTTTAAATAGAAATTCGATAAACTGTGGGCCTTCATACCACCAGTGACCATATAACTCTGCATCATACGGGGAAACTATCACCGCCTGTTGTTTGTTTGTTTCGAATAAATACTCTGCTTGGCGGATGCGATTTCGTAAAAAATCTTCTGCATGATTACCGGCCGCTTCCATCGCCCAGTCTGGATGGTAATATCCTTTGTCCTGAGTTTTCCCAGTGATCCGAAAGTATTTGATACTGGTATTGATCCTCACTCCATTGGAATTTAAATATGGAGAAATTTCTTCCCAAGGAAGGTCGTGGCCAATGTCCCTATAGTATTCTCTATACCGAAAGTCTCCGGGATACCCGTCGATTGAACTCCAAACCTGTTTGCTACTTTCTGGATCTCGTCCAAAAGCAAACACTCCATACCCTACTTCAACGGGAGCATAGACACCAAATTTTGGTCTGGGGCTTGCATGAGTGATTCCATGAGTGTCGACAAAGAAATACCGAAATCCTTCTCGGTCCAGTTCTTCTTCTAGTTTTTGAGTGTATCCACATTCCGAAAGCCAAATCCCTTTTGGGTCTCTTCCCCAGATACGCCGGAAGGTCCGCCTCCCGTTTTTTAACTGGGAACGAAAGATCGAACTTTCCGAATCATAAAAAGGGAGGAAGGCGTGAGTGGCAGGACTTGTCATCACTTCTAATTCCCCCGATTCTACAAAGGGCAGAAAACTCTTTGTTAAATCACCGTTAGTTTCTTCAAAGATGGATTCTGTATCTAAAAAATGTTCTAAGTATCTTGTCGCAAGGTAATGTAGATGTGGGTCTTTTGTATTTCTTTTGGTTTCCTGTCCTGCCAGTTGGATCAGGTTTTTTATGTATTTCCGAAACCCATTTTGTAAATAAGGATCTGTCAACATCAAAGATAATGTCGGAGTGAAAGACATGGTGATCCGAAAGGGGACCGATTCTTTTTTTAAATTTCGGAACACTCGGATGAGTGGGATATAGGTTTCGAGTATGGCTTCGTTTAACCAGTTTTCTTCGATAAAGGGAGTGTCGTATCCTGGGTGTCTAACAAATGGTAGGTGGGCATGCAAAACAAAAACCAAATGCCCTTTTAAAAAATGATTCATTACAAAAGTCCTTTGCCTGATCCTGATCCATTTCCAAAACTTGATGAGGGTCGGTTTGGATCTCGATTGGGATCGCCTTGGTCACTATTTCTCGGATTCACATAAAACTCAGATGCTTCTCCATCTTTTACGTAGTATTCATCACTTCCCGCAGATTTGGCCACAATTCCCATTTCGATCCAATGGGGGTGGATCCATTCTTTATCCAATCGAAAGGACTCACTCCCCAAAGGGAGGTCTTTTCCTGAAGAATGAAGAGAAGAAATTTCTTTTTGGTTAAACGAAACAATGATAGAAGTTTGGATGTCTCTCACGGGAAACATAAATTTTAAGTAGTACGATTCGGTAAAAGGTTGAAGATCAAACATTTCTGTTCGTTCACTTCCAAAGATATTTTTATATTCTACCTTCAAACGAAATTGTAATCCATCAGTAGAAGGAGAGTCCAAATCAGCTAAAAGATTCTTTATAGTTTTTTCAGAAAACTTCCAAAATACAAAGGCTTCTTTGGGAGTTCGCACAAGAACTCGAATCAGATCTTCCTGCGAAAATTCGGGATGTTTGGTAAATCTGGAATCGTTGTAAATGGACTGGGTATGGGATTGGACAGGAGGATTCGTTACTTTTTTTGCTGCTTTCTTAGGTGCAACTGTTACAGTTTTTTTGGCAATGGTGGCACTTAACTTTTTCTTTTTAGGCGCACTTTTTTTTACCTTTCCATCTTTTTTTTCTTCATTTGCCATCCTCCAAGCTTAAAGACGAGAAACACTCGCCTTCAATTCTTTTTTATTTGACGTTTGCTTTTTTTCTAAAATACAATCATTCCATACCAAATTGGGACAAACTATGAAAATCAATTATACCTGGAAACATCTAGATCGATCTGAAGCCGCTGAAAAATATGCGGACGAAAAATTAGAACGAGTATCAAAATACGTTCAAAAAATCGTATCCTGTGAAGTATCATTTGAAGCCATTCATGGAGAAATCCACTCTAACCTGAAGTTACATGCTGATGGCAATAATTTCAACGCACACAACCAAGACAAAGATGTATATGTTTGTATCGATGGATTGGAAGACAAAATTCTATCTCAAACTAGCAAACACCACGATAAAAAAAGCCAACACTAATCTCTAATATGATTCAGAAGTCGGAAGAAGCACTTACCTATCTTTCTAACGGTGAGTTTGAAACTGCAAAATCTCTTTATTCCGTACTTCTGGACAGAGACCCACTTGACCTTTCCTCCATCAGCGGATTTTATATTGCCAGTTTTTGGGACCATAGACTTGATCTAATTCTAAAAACAAGAGAAGGAAAAGATCGAGGGAAACTCCTCCTTTCTCTCTTTGCCGACTTTGAATCAGAAATCCGAAAACGAGGGTATCATACCACTGAAAGTTTTTTTGTCACGCAAGACTGCATCCTTAAAGAAGCTAGAGACCACCTAAAACTGGCTTACCAATGGGAAGGAGCTAACGCTCTCGACAAAGACTTGTTACGTGAACTGGCGGCATGCCTCATCAAAATCCAAGACTATGGAATGGCTCTTGAAGTCCTCCTCTATGGTGGGAACAAACAATCCCCAGTCCTCCAATACTATTTGGCAGAAACACAGGTGATGACGGGAAATGAAAGAGAAGGAATTGAAACCTACCGTAATGCCTTTTTAAATGACCCACAACTTTTTCCCCACACTATGGTACGCTGGCCACCGCTACTCACCCTCATCCAAAAAGCGGGTGAAATTACCACGAAAGAAGAAGAAATGAAGGAACTCGTTCCTGTCCTTGCATGGAGAGAAGGAGTCTTTCACCCTCTCGTAAAAAAAGAAGAAGCGACAATTCAGATCTGGTTTTCGGAACTAAAGAGACTGGCTGATAGCAAAGAAAGAAGTGGTGGTTCGTTTCGGTTGGAAGCAAGGATGGAGCAGTTGGCATTGGCCATCCTCCATTCGGCTGACGACATCCGTTCCCGCGACGCCGTCCAATTTGCCAAAGGATTTGTTTAGAAGTTTATTTTTCTACAGATTCGATAAGAAGTCTTAATTCATCTGCTGAAGATTCTCTTCCGGTTTTTTCATAATACAATTCTAGTTCACGAAGTCCATAAACAGCACCAGGAGCCGATCGCAAACGATCGAGTAACACGCGTTTTTGATAGGATTCATTTAGGTCGAGGCTTGTAGGTTCGTATTGGTAGTTGTTTTGTTCGATGACAACACCAGCGCTGTCATTGTTTCCAGCAAGAGTTGGTTCTTGGGAATTGCGAGTAGCAAGCACAAACACTAAACTCAGGGCCATCACTGCAGAAAAAGAATACTGAACCGTTCTGTTTTCCACTAGGTCTCTGAATGTGAAGGAAATCTTTTGGTTGGGTTTGTCAATGGTGACGGATTCAAGAAGATTGAAAAGGCGGGTGTCGAAGTCTTCCGACATTCGAGGAAGGATGGTGTCTTCTTTTTCCTTCACATGCTGGAAAAGAGAACAAATCTTATTTTCCAAAACCACATTGTCTGTCTCATCTGTAAAGAGACCCGGATATTGTGAACGAAACCAATCTTTTAAACTCATAAACTTATTTTTCAAAGAACCCTTCTCCCTTTTCGTCTTTCTGGATGAGGTGCTTCAAAAACTCCTTGGCCTTGAAGAGACGACTCTTAACAGTACCTACATTACATTCCATGATCTCGGCAATTTCGTTATACGAAAGATTTTCGAAATAACGAAGTTCCAAAACCTGTTTGTAGGAATCTTCCAAGAGTGCGATCTTATCCATTAGATAACGAGACTCCTCAGAAAGTTCCAATTTTTTTTCATATCCGACACGAGAATCCACAAATTGGTTATCTCCCGAGTCATCCATGGGTTTTTCCCTGCCTCGTTTCTTCTTGGCAAGTAAATCCTTGGACTTATTCACTACGATTCGGTAGAGCCAGGTATAAACTCCGGCCTCAGCCCGAAAGTTTTGGATGGATTTATAACCGGAAATGAGGGCATCTTGGACAATATCCTCCGCATCGTCTCCATCTTTTACCATGGAAACCGCTTTGCGGAACAATCGTTCCCGAAATGGGGACACTAAGGTCATGTAGGCAGTCGGATCCCCTGCTTTGATCTTTTGGAGTAGGATTTTTTCCTTCTCCCGCAGGGTCATATTTTTGCCTTCTAGGGGGCGTGGCATGAGGCCTAGAATTTCGAATCCGAGAATTCTATCAATGTTTTTCGGTTCTTTCTTCTGACTTAGATTCGGTGAAACATGGTTTCTAGATCTTTTCTTGTGAGTTTGATAAGAGTCGGCCGACCATGAGGGCAAAGAGAAGGGTTTTCACAGTAGGACAACCTTTGTAATAGTTCCCCAATGATGGGATCCGAGACCTGGTCCCCTTTTTTGATGGCCGACCTGCAGGCCACACATTTGGCCATTTCATCATAAAGTTCTTTGTCTTCCGGGTCTTTTTGTTTGAACCTTTCCCATAAATCCAAAATGGTTTCGGTTTCTTTACCGGGATCGATATAGGATGGCACTTCACGGATGAGAATGGTTCCTCCAGAAAATGGTTCGAGGCTGATCCCGAGTTCGGAAAACCGATCTTTCTCTTCTAACATTTCTTCCGCTTCTTCCTTCGTCAGTTCCAAACGAATCGGTGTGAGTAGGCTTTGGGATTTATACGCTTTGGATTTTAAGTCTCGCAAAACTTCTTCGTAACGAATCCTTTCATGGGCCGTATGTTGGTCGATGATATAAAGTCCATCCTCTGCCTCAGCCAAGATAAAGGTCTCAAATAAAACCCCGTAGTGTTTTTTCGGGACAAACAAATTGTGTTTGGTAAGATTCTCACCTAATAAGTGCAAGTTGGTTCCAGCCCCAATTCCTTCCAAAGAAAAACCTTGTCTTCCTTCAATGGAACTTGGACCAATGAGGGACTCACCCTCTGTTTGGAGATTCCCAAACATCCCTTGGCCTGCACCAAACCCAAAACCAGGACCACCAAATCCAGATCCGAAAGATGATTCCCCTCCCCGATTTTCATAGGGGATTGGCATAGAAAGTCTACGGCGCATTTCTAAAAATTCCACAGGGGTGGAGGTTCGTAAAACTTCAGTGATCCCTTGGAAAAGAATTCCTGTGATGGTTTCTTCTGATAAAAACCGAACTTCCTTTTTCTGTGGGTGGACATTCACATCCACAAATTCACGAGGAAGATCAAAGAATAAAAAGGCATAGGGAAAGGCACCGCTAGGAAGGAGCTCTCCATAACAACGTTTGAGAATTTGAGCCGAAAATTTTAATTCCACAGAACGATTGTTCACAAAGAAAAATTGTCCCGTGCGGGATGATTTATAAAAATCAGGATGGGAGATCCAACCACGAAGGGTCATACCGTTGCGACTGGAATTCACTGGCAAAAGATGGTCACGTAAGTTTTCGCCGTAAACAGATAACACTCGTTCGAGGCCGTCTTCGGGAACTACATTCAAAACTTCCTTTCCATTCTGCAAATACCGAAACCCAATTTTTGGTTCGGAGACCGCCATGGTTTGTACTCGGGCCCTGTTTTTTTTCTCTTCTCCGGTTTCGGTTTTTAAGAATTTCCGCCTAACAGGCGTATTATAAAACAAATCTTTGATTTCAATTTTGGTTCCAATAAAAAAAGGAATCTCCTCTTCCGAAACAATTTTCCCTTCCTCGACTGTCACACGGTAGGCAGTGCGGTTTCCCTCTGTTCCCGATTCCAAAACCATCCGAGATACAGAAGCAATGGAGGCAAGAGCCTCTCCCCGAAACCCAAAGGTAAAGAGATGTTCTAAGTCATGGAAATCTTGGATTTTGGAAGTGGCGTAACGTTTGATGGCAAGAGGTAAATCTTCTTTTTGGATTCCATGTCCATTGTCGGAAACAAGGATGCGACCGAATCCGGCGGAATCAGTGGCTATTTCGATTTTGGTAGCACCGGCATCGATGGAATTTTCGATGAGTTCTTTAAGAATCGAATGGGTAGATTCAATCACTTCTCCGGCGGCAATTTGGTTGATTAAGTCCGCCGAAAGTGAATGAATGATGCCCATAGGACAATCATGGGATAGGGAACCTCCCTATCCAGAAAAAATTACTTAGAGTGGCAGGAAGAACAGGTGCCTGAAACCACGATATCAACATGTTTCACCTGAAATCCTAATCCTTGCCAATCGGTGTCAGCACTGAGTTTTAATGGAGCCACGTCCAAAATGTTTCCACACTCGCTGCAAAGCAAATGGGAGTGGTCGTCCAAAAATGCATCGTAACGGACCGAATCCGATTCAATATTCAGTTTGTTCACCATCTTGTGTTCTACCAAGTATTCCAAAGAATTGTAGACAGTGGCAAAACTAATTTTGTCAGCCTTTCCACGAACGGATTCAAAAACCATCTTTGCTGTAGGGTGGTCTTTTCTTTCTTTTAGGTCATTGAAAATTAGTTCTCTATGTTTTGTGAGTGCTTTCATATTATTGCCCTACCCCTAAATCATTCGCAAATTATCAAAGGGTCAAATGGAATTTGGTTTTTAGAATCCTTCCAGAAATTGATATTTGTCAATACGGAGCCTTTATGCCAGCATCCATCGACAAGTTTAAATCTTCACTTTCGCTTTGGGCGAGTGGAGTGTGTGTGATTACTTATGAATCCACAGAAAAAAAAGGAGGAATTACTGTTTCTAGTTTTTCTTCTGTCTCCCTCGAACCGCCGTTAGTTTTATTCTGTTTGGCCAAAGATTCCAGTGCCAAAGAACCCATCGAAAAAGCGGGAAACTTCGTGGTGAATATTCTTTCTTCCGAACAAAAACAAATTTCCGCTGATTTTGCTTCTGGTTCCCTGGACAAAGCGGTTGTTTTGGAAGGACTAAAACCAGGAACTCTTTCCACAGGTGCCCCAGTTTTACCGGATTCGTTGGCCTCACTTGACTGTACAGTGAACCAAACTATCGATGCGGGGGACCATTGGATCCTCATCGGTCTTGTGGAAGCAGTGGTCACCAGAGAAGGTTCTCCTCTCCTCTACTTCAATCGCAATTATAGGGAACTCGTTTAAGGAATCAGTATGGAAAAAGAGAAAGTGAATCTGGAAGATGCAAAAGAACACGGACTTACAGAAACTGAATTTGTAGAGATCCAAAAGATCTTAGGAAGAATGCCCAACTCCACAGAACTGGGAATTTTCTCCGCCATGTGGTCGGAACACTGCTCTTATAAAAATTCAATTTTAAAATTAAAAACTCTTCCGACAAAGTCGGATAAACTCCTCGCTCAGGCAGGGGAAGAAAATGCAGGAGCCATGGACATTGGGGATGGACTTGCCGTAGTCTTCAAAATCGAAAGTCACAACCATCCAACCGCTGTAGAACCTTACCAAGGTGCGGCCACTGGTGTTGGTGGAATTATGCGAGATATTTTTACGATGGGTGCAAGACCCATCACTTCTCTCAACTCACTCAGGTTTGGTGATCCAAAAGAAGCACGTAACAAGTATTTACTCACTCGTGCCGTGAAAGGGATCGGAGACTATGGCAACTCTCTTGGGATTGCAGTAGGTGGTGGAGAACTATTCATCCATCCCACGTTTACCAAAAATCCACTGGTGAATGCAATGACAGTGGGAATTGCTCGTCATGACCAAATGGCTTCTGCTTCTACCAAAGGAAAAGTAGGATACAAAGTGTACATCGTGGGTGCCACAACGGGACGAGACGGAATCCACGGTGCCAGTTTTGCTTCCAAAGACCTCACCAAAGAATCGGAAGAGAAAAGATCTGCTGTGCAAGTGGGTGATCCCTTTATGGAAAAACTTCTAATGGAAGCATCCCTGGAAGCCATCCAAAAGAACCTCCTTGTGGGAATCCAAGACATGGGTGCTGCCGGAATTTCTTGTGCGACTTCAGAGATGAGTGCCAAAGGTAAAACTGGAATGGATGTGGACTTAGACAAAGTCCCTCTTCGTGAATCGGATATGAATGCTTACGAAATTATGTTATCCGAATCCCAAGAACGAATGCTTGTCATTCCTGAAACGGGAAAAGAAGAAGAACTTGTTTCTATCTTTCATAAATGGGGACTGAACGCCGTGGAGATTGGAACCGTTACCGGTGACGGAATCCTTCGGATTAGAAAGGATGGAAAACTCAAAGCCGAAATCCCTGCTGACTCACTGGTCCTTGGTGGTGGTGCTCCCAGGTATGTGAGAGAAGAAAAAAGACCGGCTTACCTGGATGAGGTGACAAAGTTTGATCCAACAAAAATTAATGACTTATCCAAAGACACTGTTTCCCAAACCTTAAATACCCTTCTCTCTTCTTTAAATATCAGCTCCAGACGACCTCTCTACGAACAGTATGATACAGAAGTGGGACTTGTGAAAGTGGTAGAGCCGGGAGAAGACGGAGGCCTTGTGCGGATTCCTGGAACTAAAAAAGGAATCGCTGTCGCCACAGATTGTAACTCTCGTTATACGTATCTAAATCCATACGAAGGGGCACAAATTGCTGTTTGTGAATCGGCAAGAAACGTGGCATCTACAGGTGCAGAACCTTACGGGGTCACAAACAACCTGAACTTTGGAAACCCTTACATCCCAGAAAACTATTATATCTTTAGCGAATGTGTGAGAGGACTTGGGGATGCATGCCGGTTCCTTGGACTTCCTGTGACTGGTGGAAACGTATCCTTCTACAATGAATCTCCCGAAGGCCCAGTATTCCCAACACCTACCATTGGTATGGTGGGAGTGATTGATGACGTAGCAAAAGGACTTCACACCTACCCGCGGACAGAAGAAGAAGTTCTGTATGCCCTTGTGGGAGAATTCCAACCTACGATTTCAGCCTCCGAATACCTTTACCGGTTTCATGGTCTAGATACGGGAAAAATTCCAAACATTTCTCTCGCCAAAGAAAAAGCAAGTATTGATACACTCATCTCTTGCCGAAAAGAAGGACTTCTTACTTCCGCCAAAGATCTGTCACTCGGTGGACTCCTTGTAGCACTTGCAAAAATTGTAATCTCGGGTAACAAAGGTTTGGAAGTAAACCTAGAAGGGTTACAAAAAAGTTTTTCTCGCCTCGACGAACTTTGTTTTGGTGAAACGGGAGCATCCTTTGTGATCAGTTTCCTTGCGAAAGACGAAGAAAAAGTCAAAGAAAAATATACGAAAGCAGGACTAGGTTTTACAACTTTAGGTAAATCCAATTCTAAATCGGCTCTTTCTGTCAAAGGAAATGGATTCCAATGGGAATGGACTGCAAAGTCCTTAGAAACAGAATTTGAATCTGGTCTAAAAACCTATTTCGAATAGACAAATCTATTTTTTTTTAGAGGATAGGCCGAATGCGCCTATCCTTCTATTCCTTTGTTTTATTATTACTTTGTATCCAATGTACAAGTATCGCCAAACGGCAAGAATATGAAGATTCCCTTCGTGCTTACAAAAAAGCAAATTTAGAAAAGGCTATTGATTACCTTCCCACAGAAGAAAAGAAAGGTTTTATTGCTGTTCTCGAAAAAGCACACTTAGGATTTTTAAAAGGGGAAACAAACTACAAAACCTTAGAAAAAATTGCAGAAGAAAGTAAGGAACGCCTTCGTTTCAGTGCCTCAAGATCCCTAAAATCTTTTTTTTATCTGGAAACTGAGGAAGGATACTACGCTTCTGAAGCAGAAATTATTTACCTTCACATCCTCCTTGGTTTGTATTATGTAAGAGCAGGAGAAATTGATAAGGGAAAAATCCAAGCACGTTTCGCCGGGAACTTACTCAGTGGAGAATGGAGTGCGGAAGGTCAATTTGATGACCCCACCTTACGTCTATTACTTGCTTCGCTTTGGCTCTCCACAGGTTCCATTGATGAGGCAAAGGTTGATTTCAGAAAAGCGAGCCAACTCAAACCCCATTCTGCCGCTCTTCGCGCAATGGCAAATGAAAGGTACGATAAAAACGAAGAATTCATTTTGATTTTTGGTGGCCCTGGTGCGGAGCCAGAAATGGACCCATCCGTAAACCTAAACTTCATTCGAGGCCTAAGAAACCTCAAATTCCGCCAAACAGGAAAACAATCCCCTCTCACAATCGTCGATGGTGTTCAAAAAACAAGTCTCGTTTTAGAAAAAGATACTCTGAGTTGGTACGAACGCCACCTAACTCGTGATAATGAAATCTCAGAACTCATCCAAGATTCGAGATACTTTCAGCTTGTTTCTGCCAGTGCCTTAAAAGAAGGAACCAAGGGAACGGTGAAAGTCACAGGTGCCATCCTTGCAAGTGCTACCATTGTTGCCCTTGGTGCTGGTGTTGTGTATGCTGGTGTCAAAGTGAACTCTGGAGAATTGAGTGGGCTCGGGGTTGCCACTATGTATGCGGGTTTCAAACTCGGTGCAGAGTGGATTGAAACTTCTTACGATGATGCGAGAAGGAATATGAGAAAAGATTTAGATGTCTCCGATGAATATCGTTATGTTCGTTTTTTTCCAGAATATGTTTGGATAGGAAAGTCAAAGTCAGCTCTAATTTCACCAAAACTCCAGATGAATCCTGAAACCTTACCTTATACGTTAAGTCCCGCTATGGGAAAAGTAAAAGTTCGGTTTGGTTTTTTCCCTGACAATCAAAGGCCATAACCTTCCACTCTACTTTTTTTTAAAAAGTTGGTTTGTTCCGACCAAACAATTTGATTGGTTTCCAAACTCACAAGAAAAAGTGTCACAGTGATGTATTGGATGCGAGACCCGGATTCGAAATTCACCACTTCATTAATTTCACCTTTGATTTTATGGGAAGGTGATTTAAACTTTCCTACCGCCAAACGAGAATCAGCTGAAACCATTCCCGTTTTCCCAAATGCCATTTCAGCGGTTGCCTCTTCACGGATGGAAGTATCTACAAACGGCACCTTATCTTTTGTTAGTTGGTTTAAAATTTCGTTGCTGATAAGTTTTGTATCAATATGTTCTGATGTGGAATTTTGGATTGCCTTCCATTCCAAATACCCGGTCTTCAAATCGGACTTATAATATGTAGATAAGGAATGGCTCATACTGCGAGCTGTTTCTTTGACTTCCAATACTCCCCATTGTTTGGTCGCCTTTGCTTTGTCTATTTTTTGATAGGAAACACTAGAGCAACTAACAAATAAAAACGAGACAAAAATGGAAAAAAATAAAATGCGCATTGGGGAGAGTTTGGTGGGGGATCGGGAGTTTGGCAAGAAAGATTGTGCGAATATAGTATCCCCGCCCGACTTTGGGTGGGGAACTAGACCCGCCACCCAATGGTTCACACTTACCACGAGTGGCCAAAACTTGCCACTTCGATTCGACATCTCAAAAAAAAAATGATTCAAAAAGTTCATACTTTGGATCATTTTTTTTTGTTTTGGGCGCCTCCACTCTGTTAGTGGAGATGACTCTTTGCAAAAAGGACCGGGTCATTCCGGGGTCCGCATTCGCTCCCGTCTGCCAAAGGCAGACCAAGCCCTCCATACCCCTGGCGTAAAAGATCCCCTCGCATTTTAAAAATTGTCAACTTTCACCTCAAATATTGTCTTGAATCTTTCCTCTCGTTTGCGAAACTTCTGGATTAAATCATGGGTAAATTTTTAATTCGTTTCAGCCTTTTTCTCGTCCTCCTCGCCATTCTATTTGCGGGTTACACTTGGCTCACTCTCCGGTGGAGTTACTCTGAGGGAGACCGTGCCGGATACATTCAAAAACTTTCCAAAAAAGGTTGGGTTTGCAAAACTTGGGAAGGGGAAATGGCCCTTGTCACAATGCCAGGAACGATGACAGAAAAGTTCTTCTTCAGTGTTCGAGATGAAGCCATTGCGGAACAACTGAATGGTTCCATTGGCAAACGAGTTGTTTTAGAATACGAAGAACATGTTGGAGTTCCCTTCAGCTGTTTTGCGGAAACTAGTTACTTTGTGACCGGAATCAAAACGGTCCAAGAAGTTCCTCCTCTCTAAGTTCTGGTTCTTTTTTCTCTAGAGGCCCCAAAAGCCTCTAGAGATGCACGATTGTCATTGAATGCCATATTCTACCATTTCAATGCCCATTTCATTCTTTTATCAATTCTGATTTTCAATCACTCTTTTCATTTTTGTTCCCAACCGATATCAGATCCATTCGGATAGAAGAGCGAATCGGGTGCTCTTTTTTAGTAAAAAAGGTAAGTGACTTACTTTTTCAAGCAGATGAAAAAAGAAACCCATTTACAAATTACACTTTACATATTTTTACTATACATATAAATAGTAAACATGGATCTCACGGAACAATCTCAAGTTTCAACCAATGTCTACGAACCCATTCAGAATTGGAACCAGAGAGATTTAGGTTTACTGACCGGAGAAAGAGGGATGTACCGGCTTGCTCATTTTTGGCAATATGCCCTGGTTTGTTCTGGGTTCCAAGTTTTCAACCTAGACTGTGCCATTCGGTTTAATCCCTTCACCATTGCTGAAGAAACCAGGAAACAAAATTTACAACCAGAACCATTTTTAGAACAAATTAAAGTCCAAAGAGCTTTCACCCCCTATCAAATCCTAGATGCACTTAAAATCATATTAACTTCAAAAGAAGAAAACACCATTTACTTTTTGTTAGCTCCTTGCAAACAATTTTTGGATGGGGATGTCAAAGAAGACGAGGGCCTATTTCTGTTAAACTTAATGTTACAGTTTATAGAAAAATTTCCTAACGAAAATGTTCCACTACTCATTATCGAATCCTGGACCTATTCTCACAAAAACTTTCAAATCTTCTTTCCCAAACTACTACGCACTACACAAAACCTGTGGGAATTAAAAACAGATAAAGGCCTTTCTCGCATTCGTACAAGAAAAACTTCAATTACAGGAATATAATATGGGAAGAACCATTGCCCCCTATTCTCGCCAGATGTTACAAATAGAAGAGAACTTATCAGACTTCCGAAGGTCTCTCCGCAAACAAGACCAAGAAATTTTTGATGATCTCATCAGAATCTCCAAATTACAAGTACAAGCTGGTGTTATGGCCTCATTACCATACCCAATCGACTCAATGATTCTATCTATGCTCATTGATTTAAAAAAAGAAGTGAACGAAACAAAGAAAAGCCTAAAAAAAATCCAAGACAAGTGAGTATGATACAACAAAAAGATTATGGAAACATTCAAAGGTTACCTGTTTGATATCTACCACTCTGAACAAAAAATTTACCTTTGGCTAAGGTCTCTCGAAGGAGAATTAAGATTATTCTCCGATGAGTTTTTACCAACAATCTATATTGATGCACCCCAAAACATACTTAAAAAGTTAGTCAAACGATTCTATGACTTAAACGCATTGGCAGAAATTCCGACCTTTGTGGAGAAAAAGCTGTTCTATGAAAATAGAACGATTTCAGTTCTGAAACTGGTAATTTCTAAACCACAACTCCTACCCAAAATCACGAATAAACTTTTTTATCTTTATGGAAAATACGACATCTACCACTCAGATATAGAAATTACCACAGGTTATATGGTCGAAAAAGACATCTACCCACTGGCATATTTAGAAATAAGTTATGAAACAAAAAATACGTTAAACCAAATCAAAAAAATTCAGTGTTTCACAAGTATCACAGACTTAGATTACGAAGTTCCAAACTTCAGAACCGTTTCTATTTACCTAGAAAAAAGCCACAGGATTCCTCTTGGGAATAATACACTCATTGTAGAAACTCAGTTAGACCAGTACAAACTACCCACAAATGATTCTAAAAACTTAATTCAAAAATTAAATCAGATCTTTATAAAACATGACCCAGATATCGTCCTCACGTCCTACGGAGATCAAATCCTATTTCCTTACCTCTTCAAAACGTCGCAAGAAAATCACCTAACAACAGAATTCGACAGAGACAAAACAAGCACTATCAAACGTTCCATACAAACACAAGGGACTAGCTTTAATACCTATGGAACCATCGTATTCAGAGCCCCCTCCTACCCACTTTTTGGTCGCTGGCATATTGATTCAAAAAATGGTTTTGTTTATAAAGAAGCCGATCTTATGGGGATCATCGAACTGGCTCGAATCTCTCGTTTACCGATCCAAAAAATGGCAAGAGCATCCACGGGAAAAGCACTCACTTACATTGAAGTAGATGTGGCCTTGAGGATGAACTATCTTGTTCCTTGGCAAAAAAGTGCACTAGAAGCCCCAAAAACAGCACTTGAACTTTTAAACGCCGACAAAGGTGGGTTAGTTTTTCAAGCAGACATTCAAAACGGGTTTGTATTAGAAAATGTGGCTCAATTAGATTTTTCTCAAATGTATCCCAAAGTAATGGTCACGCACAATATATCTCCCGAAACCATCAATTGTTTGTGCTGCAAAAATGATTTTGAAGGAGAAAGAGTTCCATCACTTGAGTATAGAGTTTGCAACAAAAGAAATGGTGTTGTTTCTGAGGCACTAGCGCACGTTATAGAAAGAAGAACTCATTACAAAAAGCAAATAAAAGACAAAAACATCGTCAACAAAGAATACATCGAACAAAAACAATCTAGTTTAAAATGGATGTTGGTTACCTCTTTCGGTTACCTAGGTTACAGGAATGCAAAATTTGGAAAACTAGAAAGTCATGAAGCTGTCACTGCGTTCGGAAGAGAAAAATTACTTATGGCAAAAGAAATTGCAGAAGATCATGGGTACAACTTAGTACATGCCATTACAGACTGTATCTTCATACAAAAAAAAGACAAGTCACCCATTAGCGAAGAAAACCTTGTTATGATTTGTGAAACGATAAAACAAAAAACAAAAATAACAATGGATGTAGAAGGTATCTTTTCTTGGTTATCTTTTCCACCATCCACTCAAGATGAAAAAATGCCAGTAGGCAACCGTTATATGGGAAGGTTCATCAATGGTCACTTCAAAGGAAGAGGAATTGCTATACGACGGAAAGACTTTCCTCGTTATATAAAAAAAGCACAAGATGAAATGATCCGATGGATGTGTCAGTTTGAAACCATAGCGGAGATGCAATCGCGAGAAGAAGAGATTCTAGAAATCTTCAAAAAATTTGACACCCCACTTTCGAAAGGAGATATTTTTTGGAAAGACCTCCTTATCCTCAGATCCACATCACAAGATCCAGAAGGTTATAGTGTCGATGCCCCGAGCGCAGTAGCAGTCAAAGACCTCTTAGAAATGGGAATTCATGTCCAAGCTGGAGAAAAAATTCGTTATTTGGTAGTAAACAAACAGTCGGAACGAAAAGGAGAAAGATACAAAACAGAAGAGAGAATAGAAACAAAAAACCCGCAAAACATTCTAATCTACGACAAAAACCATTACAGAAAACTATTACTTTCTTCATTCAAAGAAATTTGGATAAGTATCGCAACTTTCAATAACTTTAATGACCTCATTAGCAATGAGCCGTTATTACCATTTTAACTTTAGAACTATACAAAATAAAAAAAGATTCATTACAATATGCAAATTTACTTTTATTGCATAAATTAAAAAAAAAATCACAAAATACGAAATAAAAGAAATGCTGTTAGATGAGAATTTCGAAGGCCCATTTAAAAAACGTTTGCAACAACCCCATCACAAAAAAGACTCAGATTCGTTTTTAAGCAATTGGGACTCAGGGGGCGGAGCTATGCCCAGCCACAAAAAGTAGAAAACGAAAAGTTATTATGTCTCATACAATCAAAACAACAGAATAAAATTGCCAGGAGCATGATAAACGAATTACAGAAACTAAGACGGATCAAAAGATAACCCGTTAACAATATATCAACCTTATACCACCCGAATACGCTGATCGAATAGCAACTGTACGAGAACATAAAACGAACAACAACTCAAAGAGCAAACATCTATTGGCATTTAACCGAAACAACAATAGGGAGAGTTATGCGACAGTGTTTAATAAATTTTAAAAAAATGCAAACAATTAGAAATAATAAATATTTAAATATCATATTCATAATCATACTATTCCTATCGATTTATTATATTATCCAAATATTATTACTTTACAGAGAAACTTTTGGAACTGAACTTTCAGCTATTCATGAACATTGGAGTGAATTTGGTGGATTTATCTCTGGAACGATAGGAACATTTCTTAGTTTTATAACTGTCCTATTACTGATAATTACAATATATCTTCAGATAGAGGAATTAAGAGCGACAAGAGAAGAACTAAAGTTTGCTTCCGAACAAATTGCTCAAAACAGATTAGAATCAGAAAGGAACAATATACTTTTTGAAAAACAAATTGAACAAGCGGAAATGCTAGCATTCGAACGAAAGAAAACAGATAGCGTTCTGAATGTTTTACAATCTCTAAATATTGATATTGAAAATCTTCTAAAAAAGCCAATACCATATTTAGTATACAATCCTAATACTAAAAATACAGTTGATTATCGAAACTTAATGACTGGTCCACTACTTTCTGAATATTTACATTACCCTGACCTCTCTATAAAACATATTAAGGAAACTGTCGCTTATGAATATGTTCAAGAGCAGTTATTAATAGCGATGGAAAATTTAAATGCGTTAGTTGAACAATGGAACGATTATTCCAGATTAATTCCTGATGAACCGGAAACTGGAACTCGACTTTACTATTCTAATAGATTCGAGTGGATAACTGACAATGTAAAAATTTTGAGGGAAAGTGTCTTAAAGCTAAAATAAACACCGTCGCATAACAGCGACTAACCGCTTCGCTTCGGGACTTACGCCCTCGCTCGGTCTGCGACACATAGGCTTCTGGCACTCCTCTTGCTTACGCAAGCGTCGTTCCAGTCCCTAACGTCCCGTCCGGGACTCAGGGCCAGCCTACGTCGGTTAGTCTAGTTCGTTATGCGACATTTTGAAAACTATTAAGAATTACATGAAAAAAATTATATTAGCTATTCTACTTGCAAGTTCATCTGTATATTCGGAACAAAATGCAGTTCAAAATGAAAAACTTTGGACTTTTACATTTATTAGAAATTCAACCTATTTATTTCCTTATGAAAAGTATGAATTCAAAGATACTATTGGAGGTTATAGAAATAAGGGGAATGAAACTGTTAATAACTTCGAGTTTTCTTTTAAGAAAAAATTGGAAAATTCAAATTTCTCTATATATACAGACTTTCTTGAATTTAACAAAAGAGCTTTCTCACAGCAATATGACTTCTATCAAAATAGTGAATTAGTTGCAACAGCACCCGTTTCAATTGGAGATTATTTTAGATCTCAAATTAGAATTGGATTTCTATATACTTTACCGAACTTTACTAACTTAAATATCATTATTGGATCACGATACATTAAGTCTGAACTTACCGATAATTATCCTTATATCTATTCTATCAAATTTGGCCAAAAGTATATAGGACCTGAAATTGGATTTGAATATCAATCTGATAAATATGCAAACTTCTTCTTTGCTACAAGACTAAGTTTTTTTCAACTATATGGAAGAATCTATAATAATTACTATTTTACTGCTTTGAATACGGATCAGGGATACATTAATGTTAATATACAACCTTATAGTAAATATATTGGCAGAGAGGTATATTTGAAAGCTGGATATTTCTTTACTGAAAATGTTTTTATGACTATAGGTTTAAAATCAATTGTAGCAAAAATCAAACCTGACGATATGAGAGTTTACTCTGGAGATTCTAGATATGATACCATACAAAATATCGAATATGGTACTCGCGGCAATTATACAAAAACAGAAACTTTTAGTTCTGTCGTTATTGAAATCGGAGCAAATATATAACTTCAAAACGTCGCATAACAGCGTGGAAACGCTGCGCTTCGGCACTTACGGCCTCGCTTGGGCTGCGCCACATTCCCTTTCTGTCACTCGCTCGCATACGCAAGCTCCGTGCCAGTCCCTAACGTCCCGTTCCGGGACTCAGGGTCAGGGAACGTCGTCTCCACTAGTTCGTTATACGAAATGCCTTAAATAAGCATGAAAAAAACTCATCTTGAAAAAGTTTATTACTATAAATCACATCAGAGAATCAATTTAATAACACCTTATTTAGTTAATCAGAAGACTAGTCCAAATAAATTCAGCCATTCAAAATGCAATATATAAGTATTATACATTAAATAATTGGAGATCTAATGAAAAGAAATAAATCTCACTCCCACTCGAAGGGAAATAAACAATGAAACAATTACCTTTGTTGCTGATTTTCCCATTTGTTATGCTATCTTGTTTTAAAACTGAACAAAGTGTTGATAAGACTATCGAAACTAAACTAGAACCAAAAATTATAGTAGATAAAGAAATTGGCGATGGCCATTTTTATAAAGAGTTCATTCAGAATATTAAAAGCGATGATTGTAAAGCAATTCAAGATAATCTTGATGAAGTGGTTTATTATTATTTAAGTGACTTTAGAGATGTAAGCTTTACTTTTAAAAAAATCGATCGATACCTTGAAAAACATAATAAATTTTCTATCTGTGATTTGTTTTTTAACTCAACTATAATGCAGACAAAATTTAGGGTTTTGTTACCTAGCAATGAAGAAATTATCAAATCTTTAATTTCTCCTCGTGATTGGCTAAATAAATCAAGGGAGATTCGATTTTTCGCTATGAAAAATAAAGAAGTAGATGTAGCCTTTTTTGGAGGTAGATATTTTCATCCGGACGAACCCTATAATGACTCACGGGATTTGGACATTTGGTTTCGTTGCCCCAGTGGATTTGATCAGAAATGTTTCTTATATTCAATCACGGCTTACTAAACATTGAGTTATATTTCTTTAGGCCGAAACTACATCTCTCAAAAATTTTCACTTCCGAAGCATAAGATAAAAATCGAAATACTCTTTATATAACCAAGGCACTTCGTATAACAGCACCTTCCCGCTACGTTTCGGCACAAGGCCTCACTCGGCCTGCGGCAAATTTTCCGCTTCCCTAACGCCTTCTACGAAGGCTCAGGGCGGAAAACTTCGGGAAGGCTAGTTCGTTATGCGAAATTATATTGCAAACAGTAAAATAAACTATGATAATAACAATACCGACAGAATTTAATTTTAGCAATAATGGAATAATAGATTTTGATAAAATATTAAGTGTTTTCAATTGGGAGACTAAAGAAAACGAAATTACAATTGATTTCAAGCAATGCTTCGACGCAAATTATCAAACATTAAGTCTATTAGTCCCTTTTATAATGAAAAAAAAATCCGAAGGGAAGCTGATCAAAATAATTTACAATGACCACCCGAGAAGTGCTTCGAATATGTGGAAGAAGATGGGAGCCCAAGGACTATTCAATGTATTATTAAATGAAACTAATAATTTTGTAAGTAACAAATTTAAGCCGATGTTTGCCCTAAGATCAAACAAAGATTTTCAATTAATATTAAACAAAATAGCGGACTTTACCGATGAATTCGATATTCAATATGAAAAAACATTACGTTATATACTTTCAGAATTATTTTACAATTCGATTGAACACGGTTGCTCTTACTACAATCACGGATATAAAAGTTTTCCACTTCCTGCTACAGTTCAATTTTCATTCTACGAAAAAAGAAATGAAATATCATTTATGATAGCAGATTTAGGAATTGGAATAAAAAAGCATATTGAACAAACATATCCTGGTTTCAAAAATGATATAGAAGCTATTACGCATTCACTTAAACCAAACATATCGGGTACATTCGCGAAAAGAATGCGAAATCCATACTCACAAATTAACAATGCCGGAATGGGTTTGTATTTATCTTCAAATATAGTAAAAAGATTGCATTCAGATATGTATATAATATCAGGAAATGGCATGGTCCATATTTCACCAAACGATATGACAACTAAAAATTTAAAATATAACTGGCCAGGTACATTTATATACCTAACGATCAAATTGAATCGACAATTGAATGAAAGCTTTGATAATCTATTAGAAACTTTCAGGAAATCTGCGCAGGAAGAACAAAAGCACAATGATTCTAAAGAAAACACAAACAAATTTTACGTAAATATTTTTAATCATTTTGGCTCTTTTGCAGAAGACAAAGAAAAAGCAATTAAGTTTAGAGAGGAAAAAATTATTCCCGCCATCAATGAAGGAAAAAATGTCATCTTTGATTTTTCAAATGTAACGAGTTCGCCACATAGCTTCATTAATGCTTTAATTGCATCCCCAATAGAAAAACTAGGATTGATTGCCTATAAAAAAATAAAAGTAATAAACGGCACAAAAGACATTAACGGAATTGTGGAATATATTTTCGAAGAATATACACCAGATCATTAAGCAATATAACTTCGCATAACAGCAACTAACCGCTTCACTTCGGGACTGGCGCCCTCGTTCGGTCTGCGACACATAGGCTTCTGGCACTCCCCTTGCATCCGCAAGTGTCGTGGCCAGTCCCTAACGTCCCGTTGGGACTCAGGGCCAGCCTACGTCGGTTAGTCTAGTTCGTTATGTGCAATGCAAAGAACATCAAATTAAAAAAGGATAATAAAAATGAGACTAGCAGGCTTAATTGTAAAAAATTATAAAATCATTGGAGACATTCCTTATGAAATAAGGATTGATGAAATCGTAGTATTAATCGGACAAAATAACGCTGGCAAATCGACTATTCTTGATGCATACGAGTCATTTGCTTCTTCTGGAAAAGAATTGGCAAAAACATATTTCCATAATGAAGACATTTCAAAGCCTATAGAAATTACTGGAATTTTCGATTCAATAACAGCAGATGACGAGGATACCATCGGGAAAAAATGGAAACATAATGATTTAAATTATGGCGAATGTATTAAATTACGATGGATATGGACTTTACCTGAAAAAAAGGCAACAAAACAATCATTTAATCCAGAGACGAATATTTTTGAAGAAGGTGGCATGGGCGGTTGGGATACACTTATCCAGAGTAGAATCCCACAGCCGATTAGAATTAAACCTACAGAGTCAGTCGAAACTACTCAAACAAAAATTGTAACTCTATTAAAAACAATAGTTAAAGATCGATTAAAAGCTGATTCAAGTAAAACAAAAGCAGCAATTGATGAAATTGAAAAATTAGCTCAAACTATTTTTTCTGAATCGAAAACTGCATTCGATGATATAGCAAATAGAATTACAAAAAATGTTTCTAATATATTTCCAGGAACAAAAATAGAATTAATTCCCCAATCAAAAGATGCAATTGATGAAAAAATAGTCGGAGCCGAATCATTTTTGAAAGTAGGAACCGATCATACCTATAATAGTCCACTAATGCAACAAGGCACTGGAATTCAGCGTGCGTTACTATGGTCAGCACTTTCTGTGATGTCTGACGTTAGCGATGGAAAAAAGAAAACAAAACAAACTGGAGAAGCTACAAGAATTCTATTAATAGACGAACCAGAAGCATTTCTGCATCCCCCAACAATCCGTGAAACTAGAGAATCTTTATATGATTTTGCATTGCAAAATCCAGATTGGCAAGTATTAGCTACAACTCATTCTCCTGTTTTTATTGATTTATCCAAAGATCACACAACAATTATTAGAGTCGATGCAACCTCTCCCACTCAGCGATACGTCTCGACAGACAAAATATCGTTTGAAGTAGATGAGCGAACAAGACTACAAATGATTCGTGCTTCAAATCCAATGGTTAATGAATTCTTTTTTTATGAAAATATAATTTTAGTAGAGGGACCAACCGAACAAATTGCTATTCACCATATAGCAAAAGAATTAGACTTAAACGTTCATGTAATAAATTGTTTCGGAAAAGCAAATATTACTTTGTTTGCACGAATCCTAAATCAATTCAAAGTACCTTATATTGTTATTCATGACTCTGACACTCCAAAAATAAAACGTAAAGAAAAATATATTCAGTCAGCTATGTGGACAATAAATGAGAGAATTCGTCAATCTATCGATTTCTCGCTCAATTCTAATTTGTATGTTCAAGTTCCCAATTTTGAAGGTGAATTTTTAAATGAAGAATTATCCAATGGAAAAGTGGACAGAGTTATTGAACTTCTTTCCGATAAAACAAGCTCTGAATATAAGCTGTTATTTGATCAATATACGAAAATATTAAAGAGAGAAACATTAGTCTTTCAAAATTCCGAAACCAAATTCAATGAAAAAATTTCAAAATACAAATTAGAGAATAAATTAGAAAATAACTCATTATGGAATTAGATTGAATTTAATCTTTGCACTGCGCATAACAGCGACTTAACGCTTCACTTCGGGACAAGCCCTCGCTCGGTCTGCGACACATTCCTCTCTGGAACTCCTCTTGCCTCCGCAAGCCTCGTTCCAGTCCCTAACGTCCCTTCAGGGACTCAGGGTCGAGGAACGTCGTTAAGTCTAGTTCGTTATGCGTAATTGCTCTAATTTTATTCTAAAAAGGAATTAAAAAATGAATGAAAATGAATTAGAGAAAATAATTATTCAAATCGAAGATTATTTAATACCATTCCTAAATTTAGATACATACGAAAAGGCACTTTATTATCATCTTTTTCGACACTCAAAACTAATTGGAAAGAATGAGCTTCAATTTGTAATATCGAGTGCACCTAAAACGGTACAAATGACCGATTATTCAGCTCGTGATCGAATTCGAAAATTAGATAAGAAGGGTTGTATCAGAATTCTAGAAACAACTAGAGATGGATTACAAATTGAATTATATCTTCCAGAACAGATTTCAGGTTGTATTCCACCAAAATCACAAACACTTGAAGAAAAAGACATTGAACAAATTGATTTTTATAAAGAAGCAAAGTTTAGACCATCTATATTAAAAAGAGAAAATAATCAATGTTTCTATTGTTTCAGGAAAATAAACTTAGATAACTACGTCCTTGACCACGTCTTACCGCAAGTTAGTGGAGGAAGTAATTCATATAAAAATATTGTTGCTTCATGTCATGAATGTAATTCTAAGAAATCAGGAAAAACTGGCGATGACTATGTCAGAGACCTTTATAGGTCAGGACTTTTATCTTCTAAGGAACTAGATAAAAAACTCAAAGAACTTGAACTATTAACTGATGGAAAATTAAAACCAGAAATTACTTAATAGGAACAGCTTGTATGACATTAATCATAGATATAATTACAGAAGAAAAAACTATAAAAATTTGCGACAAAATGCATTCAATCGACGGTACAATTGAAAATCCAGTTAAGGCTACCCTGAAAATGGGAAATTCGACCATACATATGCAAGCACCGAAAATCAGAATTAACTCTGGTACTAAAATTTTACAGTTAAACGATAATACTATAATTGGTGGTGCTGGAGTAATAAGCAAAATTGAATTACTTAAAAGTAAAATTCCATCTGACTTAAAAGATACAATTTTCAATTTTTTTGATGATTATTATTTCGCTAATAAATCTGATTCCCCAGATGAGCTAACAGTTTCATACAAAACAACGAATACTTTCTATACAAAAATTTATAGAAATATTTCAGATGAATATTCGTCCTACTTTTATTCCTATAACTTTTACCCAATATCTGATAAAATTGTGGTGGCTGCCATCGGAAGTGGTTCATCAATTTTTCTACCTATTTACACAAAACTTAGAAATGATAATAACCAAAAGTATAATAAGGCTAAAACAGAAGGAACACTAACTTCCTGGGAAAATGATTTTATCGCACTAATAAAAAGAATCTTTGAACATATAAGTCTATATGATGATTCTGTTAGCAAAGAAATAGAGCTGTATTCATTGCATCAATGAGCAACTACGCATAACAGCGTCTTCCCGCTACGTTTCGGCACAAGGCCTCACTCGGCCTACGGCAAATTCCCTTCCGTCACGTTTCTTGCTCCGCAAGAAGACGCGCCGACGCCAACGCCTACTTCGTAGGCTCGGCTACAGGGAACTTCGGGAAGACTAGTTCGTTATACGACAGTCAGCAAAAATATCACTCAGGAGATGGAAAAAGCTGAAGAAAATCTAGCGATTTCAGACTTGACAAAGCTAAAACATATATACTAAAATGTATATATGAATCGTGCAAAATTATTTAAAAACGGCGATAGTCAAGCGGTTAGGCTTCCAAAAGAATTTCGTTTTAAAGGTAAAGAAGTCTACATCAGAAAAGACGGAAATTGTGTCATTATATCGCCGATCGATGATGCTGTTGATAGACTATGGAAATCTCTCAATGATTTTTCTGATGATTTTAACATTGAAAGAAATCAACCGAAAACTTTCGATAAGCGAAATTCTATATGAATCAGTATTTGTTAGATACAAATATTTGCATTTATATCATTAACCAAAAGCCTGAAATCGTTTATAAAAAATTCAAAAAAATAAGCCTAGATAACATTTTTATTTCTGCTATCTCTGAGTTTGAACTTAGATATGGAGTTGAAAAAAGTCAAAAATCAGAACAAAATCAAAAAACTCTTAATGAATTTCTGGGATTTCTAAACATCATTCACTTCGACTCTGAATCTGCCTCTATAGCTGGATCAATAAGAACAAAACTAGAAAAAAAGGGAGAAATTATAGGTCCTTACGACTTACTCATTGCTTCTCAAGCTATCGCAAATGATATTATACTAGTTACAAATAATGAAAAAGAATTTAAGAGAATTAAAGAACTTAAAATCGAAAATTGGATTAACTAGAATGCTGACCGTCGTATAACAGCAACTAACCGCTTCGCTTCGGGACTTACGCCCTCGCTCGGTCTGCGACACATAGGCTTCTGGCACTCCCCTTGCCTACGCAAGTGTCGTGGCCAGTCCCTAACGTCCCGTTTCCGGGACTCAGGGTCAGCCTACGTCGGTTAGTCTAGTTCGTTATCTGCCATGCCGCGCCCCTTCATTTATAGCGCCTGCCGTCCGTGGCAGGCTAAAATAAAAAGATTTTCGCTAAGATTTTTTCTAAATTTAATGTAATAAAAATATGCAAATCAGTTATTTTATAAAACTTTAAAGGAACTAAATGAAAAACAAAGGACTAGAAATAATTGAAAAAAAGGTAGAAGATTTTGGAAAAAATGAAAATCTTTATCTCTCAAAAACATTTCAAGAAACGGAAGCAAGAAATCGCTTTATCGATCCTTTTTTCCAGTCTCTAGGATGGGAATTTGATCAAACTAATATACCACGAAATTTATGGGATGTTCATAGAGAATACTCACAAAAAGACAATTCTTCAACAAAGAAACCAGACTATGCTTTTAGACTAAACAGCAAACTGATGTTCTTCGTCGAAGCCAAGGCACCGTGGGTTCCCTTAACTGATAAAGACCCGGTATTTCAAGCAAAGAGATATGCTTATTCAACAAGAGGAAAAGCACCGATTGTTATCATAACTGATTTTCAGGAGTTTAGAGTATTCAATGCACTTGAGAAGCCGATTTATGAGAATCCAACACAAGGTTTAATTAAAGAATTTGATCTAAAATATACTGATTACATAGAAAAATGGGATTTTATTTATGATAATTTTTCTAAGGAAGCTGTTCTAAACGGTAGTTTAGATACACTACGCGGTAAAATTTCGAAATCTACAAAAACCTTAGATGATGAATTCTTAACACAACTAAGTAATTGGCGAGAAACATTAGCACTTAATATCGCTAGAAAAAATCTTACACTTTCAGTTGATGAATTAAACGAAGCCGTACAGAGAATTTTGGATCGTCTAGTTTTTATAAGACAACTCGAGGATAGAAATATCATTGAAGAAAATACACTTCGAAATTTGATTCAAAAAAATACTGAAACTTATTCGAATCTATTGCCATTTTTTGGTGAATTAAATGCAAAGTATAATGGTTTACTTTTTAAACCTCACCTAAGTGAAAAACTTTTGGTAGATGATAAAGTTATTAAAGAAATTGCATTAAAACTTTGTTACCCTAAATCACCTTTTCAATTTGATATAATTGAGCCAGAAATTTTAGGTCGAATTTACGAGAAATTCCTTGGTTCAAAAATTAGATTAACCGAAAAACATCTTGCAAAGGTTGAGGAAAAACCTGAAGTCATTCACGCCAAAGGCGTTTACTACACACCAGAATTCATAGTAGAGGAAATAGTAAAAGAAACTGTCGGAAAAAAAATCCAAAAAATGACTCCCGACACAATTACAAAGATAAAAATTCTAGATCCAGCTTGCGGTTCAGGAAGTTTCCTTTTAGGCGCCTATCAATATATTATGAATTATCATATTGATTTTTACAAAAAAGATAAATCAAAGAAGTACAAAGATGATTTTTTCATAGATGCAAATGGTGAACTCAAGCTTTCGGCTAAGAAGAAAGGTGAGATTTTATTAAATAATATCTACGGAGTTGATTTGGATAGAGAAGCAACAGAAGTAGCTATTTTAAGTTTATATTTAAAACTTTTAGAAGAAGGATTAGAAGACGACTCTTACCTATTTTTGAAAGGCAAAATATTGCCTGACATGACTAAAAATATAAAATGTGGCAATTCATTGATAAGTCGTGAAGATCTATTCGCAAATGATATGTTCAAAATGACCGAAAATGATTCTAATAAGATGACTCATTCAATGACTACCGAAATAAAGACATTCGATTGGAATACGGAATTTCCTTTTGGTGGATTCGATTGTATAATTGGGAACCCACCTTACATTAGAATACAAGAATTGCAAAAATGGGCGAAAGAGGAAGTAGAACTTTATAAGAAAATTTTTAAATCTGGATCAAAAGGAAACTTTGACATCTATATTTTATTCATTGAACAAACACTTCATCTCCTTAATGAAAACGGAATATCAGGAATGATTTTACCCCATAAATTTTTAAATGCAGCTTACGGTGACCATATAAGAGATTTAATAAAAAAAGGGAACCATTTATCTAAAATTGTACATTTTGGAGATATTCAAATATTTAACCAGGCGACTACCTATACTTGCCTTCTATTCTTAACAAAATTTTCAAATACAGATATCTCGGTTTCAAAAGTAGAAAATCTAGAGAACTGGATAAAAAACGGAGAATCCGTTTCTGGAAAAGTAGCCTCAAACTCACTTTCTAATCATTGGAATTTTTCCATTGGCGAGGATATTCAAAAAATCGAAAAGATTTCACATATCACTACTACTCTAGAAGATGTCACCGAAAGAATTTTCCAAGGATTAAAAACTAGTGCGGATAAAATCTATATCCTAGAACTTAAAGAAGAAACTAAGCAGTTTTATAAAGTATATTCTAGACATCTTGAGAAAGATCTGAAACTAGAAAAAGAAATACTTCATCCTTTAATGAAGGGTGGTGACTCAAAGCGATATGCGCTAAACAGAAATACTGGATTGTTAATCCTTTTTCCTTATGATAAGCAGAATGATGAAAAAGTTTCACTAATTCCTGAAAAAGAAATTAAAGAGAAATATCCAGAGATTTATAACTATTTAAAAGAATGTAAATCTTATCTCGAAAACAGAGAAAACGGAAAAATGAAAGGTAGCAATTGGTATGCCTTCGGTAGAACACAGGCTCTTGAAGTAATATCCCGACCAAAAATCTTTACTCCCGACATTGCTCCAATCGCTTCTTATACATTCGATGATTCAGGTGAAATGTTTTTTACAGGTGGTGCAGCGGGAGGATATGGGATACTTCCGAAAGAAAATATTAATCCATACTATCTTCTCGGCTTGCTAAATTCTAAATTGCTAGATGAATTTAACAAAAGAATTGCCACAAAAATGAGAGGTGGCTGGTATAGTTTCGAATCTAGATTCATTAAATCTTTACCGATCTATGTTCCCGATTCAAACGATACTGTGAAATTCGCTATCACGAAGAAAATTGAGGAATTCTCGAAAAATATAATTGAATTTAAGAAAAATCAGAAACTAAAGGATGCTGAATTTCTGGAGGGAAAAATAGATACGTTAGTTGAAGAGCTATATACGATTTGATAAAAATTATAAGATACGCCGTCCGTGGCAGGCTTATTAAACTATTTACAAACTTTCATTAGAATTAATGAATGCAATAAAGTAACTACTCAAAGTATTAACCGATATGTCTGGTACATTTTTAAATTATTTTCAAGTTCAGCTTAACTCGACAAGTTTCGACATTAAAAGAATTCCATATGCTGCTTATAAAACAAAGGATGCTTTCTCATCTTTAAAGAAAGAAAATTTGGGCATTGAATTTTATAGAGATAATGATTGGATATATTTCTGGCCAACTGGTGGAGTTGAAATAGAAAGGCTTGGAGGTAAAGAAGTAAAAATAAATATAGATGAAAAACCTTCATTAGTTTCATCTATTATTTCTCAATCGATTGCATTATCATTACGAGGTTTGAATCAATACAAAGTAAAGAAAGATAAGTATTCGAGTACTTGGAGCATAATTAAAGAAACTGAAGACTTATTAGATAATAAAATACCTGGTCTAATGGTAAAACGAGAAGTTTTATTAAACTCGTTTTATTATTATGATGCAGGAGTAGCCAACTTCGGTATTTGCATTTCTTCAAATACGAAGAATGAGTTCATTTGGAGTCGTGAGGAATTTAAAAAAAATGGTATCGCGGTTGAAGACCTAAAACAAAACGACAATCGTATATTTGCCAACAAACAATCTATATCTCGTTTCCTTGAGGCGACAGGAAAAGAAAAAGAATACGAGACTATCATAGCAAAAATAAATAATAATTCGGAAAATTTTAAAATTATTATACGCCTATTTGAATGGATAAGAAAGAATATTAGCAATATAGAAATTATATCTGATCTAAAAATCGATTCTGTTCATAAAGTATATCTTCCCTATAAAAACAATCTGCTAAAAGAAGAAGTATTGCCAATTCCGCAGTATTACTTCTATTCAGAAAAATCGGGGAGCGGAAAGATTAGCGACAGAATTAAAAATTTAAGACCCTATAGCTTAGAAAACTTTCAGTCTAAGGAGATTGTAATTGGCATAATTTGTCTAAAGGAAAATGAAGGGACCGTTGAACTATTTTTGAAAAAAATTCAAGAACTACTCTTTTCTGTTTTTCAATTAAAAAAAGTAAAATATGATATTAAGCTTGTAGCAACAAATGATTTAAATGGATACTCTACTGCACTTTACAGCTTTGATTTCAAGGTTGTAGATTTAGTCATTGTCGTTCTGTCCGAAGAACATAAGAATTTGCCAAGGAAACATGATCCATATTACTTTTGCAAAGCAAAATTACTTGGTCACGAAATCCCAACTCAAGAGGTAATGATCCATAACGTAAAAAAGTACAATGAATTCATATTAGATAATATGGTCTTAAATATATATGCTAAATTAGGCGGAACACCTTGGACCATTGAAAAAGAAGACAAACTAAAGAACGAACTAGTGATTGGTATTGCGTCTACGACCGATGATTCAACCAAAACTGTGCTAGGTATTGCTCAGATATTTAATTATAATGGGAAATATCTCGTTTCTGATTGTACGTCAATTTCAACTTTTGAAAACTATTCAGAGAATCTAGAATTATATTTAAAAAAATATATAGCTGATTTCAATTTTGGAGAAGATAGCGAAATTCGACTCGTCTTTCATGTTTATAAGTCTGCGAGTGAGAAACATGAATTTAAGGCTATTTATAACGTCGTCGAAAGTTTCCCTGCGCAAAAGATCACTTATTCAATCGTCCATTTAGATTTTGGGCACAATTTTAGAATTTTTAATAATGATGGAAAATCAGAAAATAAGAAAGGTTCATTTATAAAAATCGATGATTTACGTGGATTGCTAACTTTTGAACCAAAAAGCACAATCCCTCTTTTGATATATATCGATCGTCGTTCTACATTCGTTGACTTATACTATATTGCTAAACAAATATATTGGTTTTCACATCTGTCTTACCGAAGTTATATGGCAGCTAAAAAGCCCGTAACACTTTCATACCCCAATCTGTTGGTCAATTTGACCGAGAAATTGAAAAAAGTTGAAGGCTGGGATTATGAATTATTAAAGAAGATGGGAGATAAACTTTGGTTTATTTGAAAGAGCTGATAGCGTGGGCTCGTGATAAATGCTTAACCGAGAGCATTCAAGATTATTTATATTACTATTTTTTCTCAAAAGATTCGATTGATAAAAAATCAATGTCTATAAAAGGAGAAATTGATGAAATTGCAATCAAAGGCTATAAATCAATTTCAATACCCTATGAAGAGATCAATAGAGTAATCTCTCGAAGTCCAGTTAAAGGAATAGACTATAGTAGTAATATTTATAC